>JAGWMW010000023.1 GCA_028871575.1 Burkholderiales bacterium
GATGTGCTGGATGTCCATCAGGGGGCGGTCTTTCGTTCGAGGGCGCGCAGTCGCTCGCGCAGGCCGTGGAGCTGGCGCAAGGTGGCCGCGTTCTTCTCCCACGACGCATTGTCATCGAACGGAAACGCGCCGCTGTACAGCCCCGGCTTGAGGATCGAGCGGCTCACCACCGTGGCCGCGCTGAGGTGCACGTGGTCGACCAGCTCGAGGTGCCCGAGGATGATGGCGCCGCCGCCGGCCGTGCAATGGCGGCCGATCCTCGCGCTGCCGGCCACGCCCACGCAGCCGGCGAAGGCGCTGTGCGCGCCGACGCGCACGTTGTGGCCGATCTGGACCAGGTTGTCGAGCTTGACGCCGTCCTCGAGCACGGTGTCCTCGAGCGCACCGCGGTCGACGCAGCTGTTGGCGCCGATCTCCACGTCGTCGCCGATGCGCACCGCGCCGAGCTGCTCGATCTTCTCCCAGCGGCTGCCGGCGGCCTCGTTCGTGGGCGCGAAGCCGAAGCCGTCGGCGCCGATGACGACGCCGCTGTGCAGCAGGCCGCGCGCGCCGATGCGGCAGCCGCGGCCCAGCACGACGCGGGGCGCGAGCCGCGTGTGCTCGCCCAGTTCGGCGTCCTCGCCGACATGGCTCTGGGCCCCGACCACGGCGCCGGCGCCGATGCGGGCGCCGGCCGCCACATGCGCCAGCGGCCCCACGCAGGCGGTGGCGTGCACCCGCGCGCCGGGCTCGACCACCGCGCTGGGGTGCACGCCCGCCGGCGCCGGGCGGCGCAGCTGCGCCGCCCACCACTGCGTGAGGCGGGCGTAGGCGAGGTACGGATCGGCGCAGACGATCGCCGCCCCGCGCGCCGCGGCGGCCTCGCGCTGCGCCTGGCCCACGATCACGCAGGCCGCGGCTGAGCGCGCCAGCTGCGCCACGTAGCGCGGATGCGCGAGGAAGGCGATGGTGTGCGCGTCGGCCGTCTCCAGCGGCCCGATGCGGATGACGGCGAGCCCGGGGTCGCCGATCAGCTCGCCGCCGAGCAGTCGGGCCAGGTCGGCCAGGCGCGCCGGCGTGGCGAGCGCGCCCCTGGCCGGCCGACTCCTTGCCCGGCGTGGCGCCGCCGCTGCTTCCGCCGCTGCCGCTGCTGGTGTCGTTGAGGATCTTGATCACCTTGTCGGTGATGTCCACGCGCGGGCCGGCGAAGACCACTTCCTGCAGGATCAGGTCGTAGTGCTCGTTGTCGAAGATCTGCTTGATCACGCGGTTGGCGCGCTCGACGACGCTGGCCAGTTCCTCGTTGCGGCGCTGGTTCAGGTCCTCCTGGAACTCGCGCCGCTTGCGCTGCAGGTCGCGGTCCTGCTCGACGAGCTCGCGCTGGCGGCGGCTGCGCTCGGCCTCGGACAAGGCCGGCGCATCCTTCTCGAGCTTGTCGGCCGCGGCCTTGAGCTTGGCGCCAGCGTCGTTGAGGTCGCGCTCGCGCTTGCCGAACTCGGCCTCGAGCTTGGCCTGGGCCGCCTTGGCCGGCACCGCCTCGCGCAGCACCCGCTCGCTGTTCACGTAGCCGATCTTCAGCTCCTGGGCGGCGGCCGGCACGGCCGCGGCCAGCGTCAGGGGCAGCGTCAGCGCGGCGGCTGCGAGCCACCGCAGGGCGAACGTCTTCATCAGAAGGCAGTCCCGATCTGGAATTGGAAGCGCTGGATTCTATCGTTCGGCTGCGAGCGCACCGGCCGCCCGTAGCTGAGCTGCAGCGGGCCCACGGGCGAGATCCACGACAGCCCCAGGCCGGCCGAGGAGCGCAGCGAGTCGGTGGTGATCTTCTCGTCCTCGCGCCAGACGTTGCCGGCGTCGAAGAAGGCGAACACGCGCAGGCTCTTGTCGTTGCCGGTGCCGGGCACGGGGAAGTACAGGTTGGTGTTGATGTTGAACTTCTTGGCCCCGCCGACGTAGGCCCCGGTGGGGTCGACCACGCCCAGCGAGCCCTGCTCGAAGCCGCGCACCGAGCCCAGGCCGCCGCCGTAGAAGTTCTTGAACACCGGGAAGGGCTTGCCCCCCAGGCCGTGGCCGATGCCGAGCTCGGTGTTGACGCCCAGCGACAGGCGCAGCGGCAGCGGCCAGAACTCCTGGTACTGCACGTTGGTGCGCAGGTAGCGCACCTGGCCAGCCGCCCCCCATTCGAAGTTCACTCGCTGGTAGCGGCCCGCGGTGGGGGTCAGCACGTTGTCGCGCGAATCGCGCGACCAGCCCAGCGTGATCGGAAACGAGGTGGTCTTGTCGCCGTACAGCACGCGGTAGTTCAGGTACGACAGCGGGATGCCCAGCGCGGTGCCGATCTCGGTGCGCTCGATCCCCACGCCCAGGAAGACCGTGTCGTACTCCGAGAACGGGATGCCGAAGCGCACGTCGGCGCCCGGGGTCTTGAGGTCGTAGGTGTCGCCCAGGCTGTTGAAGGGGCGGCTCGTGCGGTAGAAGATGTCGAAGGCGCGGGAGATGCCGTCCACCGTCCAGTACGGGTCGACGGTGCTGATGACGGCAGTGCGCTGGTACTTGCTGGTGTTGAGCTCGATGCCCAGGTAGTTGCCCGAGCCGAAGGCGTTGTCCTGCTTGATCGAGGCCGTCAGCGTCAGCTTCTCGGCGTTGGAATAGCCCGCGCCCACGAGCAGGTTGCCGGTCGGCTTCTCGGTCACGCTGACCACCAGGTCCACCTGGTCGGGGCTGTTGGGCACCTCGGTGGTCTCGACGTTGACGTCCTTGAAGTAGCCCAGGCGCTCGACGCGCTCCTTCGAGAGCTTGATCAGCGCGCCGTCGTACCAGGCGCCCTCGAGCTGGCGGAACTCGCGCCGGATGACCTCGTCGCGGGTGCGCGTGTTGCCGCCGATCTCGATCCGGCGCACGTAGACGCGGCGCTGCGGCTCGGCGGTGAACACCACCACCACCTGGGCCCGGGCGCGGTCGATCTCGGGCCGCGACTCCACGCGCGCGAAGGCGTAGCCGTAGCGGCCGAACTGGTCCTGGAAGCGCTTGGCCGTCTCGGTGACCTCGTCGCCTTGGTAAGGCTGGCCGGGCCGCAGCCGCACCAGCGACTCGAACAGCGGCTTCTTGCCCAGGTAGTCGCCCTCCAGGCGCACCCCGGTGACGGTGTAGGGCTGCCCTTCCTTGATCGTGACGGCGATCGAGATCGACTGCTTGTCGGGCGAGATCGTGACCTGGGTCGACTCGATCGCGAACTCGAGGTAGCCGTGGTTGAGGTAGAAGGCGCGCAACTTCTCGAGGTCGCTGTTGAGCTTGCTGCGCGAGTAGCGGTCGGACTTGGTGTACCAGGTGAGCCAGCCGCTGGGCGTGAGCTCGAACAGGTCGAGCAGCGTGGACTCGGAATAGGCCTTGTTGCCGACGATGCGGATGTCCTTGATCTTGGCCGCCTCGCCCTCGTTCATCGTGAAGGTGACGTTGACGCGGTTGCGCTCCAGCGGCGTGACCGTGGTGACGACCTCGGCGCCGTACAGGCTGCGGCTGAGGTACTGGCGCTTGATCTCCTGCTCGGCGCGGTCGATCAGGGCCTTGTCGAAGGGCAGGCCCTCGCCGATGCCGGCATCGCGCAGCGACTTGATCAGCGGGTCCTTGTCGAATTCCTTCAGGCCCACGAAGTTGACGTTGGCGATGATGGCCCGCTCTTCCACCACCACCACCGGCACCTGGCCGTCGATCTCGATCCGCACGTCCTTGAACAGGCCGGTGGCGAACAGGGCGCGCAAGGCGGCCGAGCCCTTGTCGTCGGTGTAGGTGTCGCCGATGCGGAACGGCAGCGCGGCGAACACGGTGCCCGGGTCGGTGCGCTGCAGGCCCTCGATGCGGATGTCCTTGATGACGAAGGGCGTGACGGCCAGCGCCGACGGGGCGACCAGCGCGGCGGCCAGCGCGACGACGCAGGCCGCGACAGGGCGCAGCGGCCCGAACAGGGAAGCAGGGGGCATGGGATTCAGTGCAGACCCAGCAGGCGGGTCACGTCGTTGAACAGCGCCACCGACATCATCGTCAGCAGCACCACGATGCCGCCGCGCTGCAGCCGCGCCAGCCACAGATCGGAGACGGGGCGCCGGGTCACGGCCTCGAAAATGTAATACATGAGGTGGCCCCCATCGAGCATGGGCAGCGGCATCAGGTTGATCACGCCCAGGCTCACGCTGACCAGGGCCAGGAAGCCGAGGTAGTAGGCCAGGCCCTGGTGCACCGACTGCCCGGCGTAGTCGGCGATGGTCAGCGGCCCGCTCAGGTTCTTCAGCGAGGCCTGGCCGACGACCATGCGGCCCAGCATCTTGACCGTCAGCGCCGAGAGCTCCCAGGTGCGGGCGGCCCCCTGCCGCAGGCCCTCGATCGGGCCCTGGCGCACCGTCACCATCGCCGGCGGCCCGCCGACGTAGGCGTCGATGCGGCCCACCAGGACGCCGCCGTCGCGGTACGGCCGCGGCGTCACGGTCAGCGGCATGACGCGGCCGTCGCGCTCGACCGACCACTGCTGCGGCACCGGCCGGCCGGCCACCAGGTCGGCGCGGATGCGCTCGCGCAGCGCCGTCGCATCGGCCACCGCCGTGCCGTCGATGCTGCGCACGCGGTCGCCCTGGCGCAGCCCGGCCGCCGCCGCCGCGCCGCCGGGCTTGACCTCGCCCAGCACGGGCGCGCTGTAGGCCCCGGTGAGGCCGATCGCCCGCGACAGCCCGCTGTCCACCTGCGCCGGCGTCAGGCCGGACAGGTCGAGCCTGAGCAATCGCTGGTGGCTGCCGTCGCGATCGCTGACCTGCAGCTGCAGCGTCTGCCGGTGCAGCGCGGCCTGGGTCAGTTGCCAGCCGAAGTCGGGCAGCGAAGCCACGTCGTGCCAGTCGCCGCCGTCGGGCGCGACGGCCCGCACCCAGTCGCCGGCGCGCAGCCCGGCGCGCTCGGCCGGGCTGCCGGCCACCGGGCCCCCGAGCACCGCCTGCGGCTCCTGCACGCCGATCCAGTGCGCCGCGGCGAAGAGCAGCACCGCCAGCACCAGGTTGGCCAGCGGCCCGGCCAGGACGATGGCCGCGCGCGCCAGCAGCGGCTGGCGGTTGAAGGCGCGGTGGCGCTCGTGCGGGGCGACCTCGCCTTCGCGCTCGTCGAGCATGCGCACGTAGCCGCCCAGCGGCAGCGCGCAGACCACGAACTCGGTGGCGCCGGCGCCGCGCTGGCGGCGCCACAGCACGCGGCCGAAGCCGACCGAGAATCGCAGCACCTTCACGCCACAGGCCACGGCCACGCGGTAGTGGCCGTATTCGTGCACGACCACGAGCACGCCCAGCGTGAACAGGAAGGCAAGCACCGTGGTGATCATGGCCCGAGCTCCTTCATGATGCGGCGCGCCAGGCTGCGCGCGCGGCCGTCGAGCTCGAGCAGCTCGTCCAGGCCATGGTCCGGCGCCAGGCGCGGCGGCAGGCGATCCAGGGCCTCGGCGACGACCTTGTGAATCGCGGTGAAGGCGATGGTTCCGGCGAGGAAGGCCGCCACCGCCTCCTCGTTGGCGGCGTTCAGCACGGCCGTCGTGCCCGCAGGCGCGGCCAGGGCCTGCCAGGCCAGCGGCAGACCGGGGAAGCGCCGCGCATCGGCTGGCTCGAAGCTGAGCGCCTTCAGGGCGGCGAAGTCCAGCCGCGGCGCGCCCGACTCGATGCGCTCGGGCCAGGCCAGGCCGTAGGCGATCGGCACCTTCATGTCGGGCGTGCCCAGCTGCGCCAGCACCGAGCCGTCGCGGCACACCACCATCGAGTGCACGATGCTCTGCGGATGGATCACGACCTCGATCTGCGCCGGCGCCAGGCCGAACAGCCAATGCGCCTCGATCACCTCGAGCGCCTTGTTCATCATGGTCGCGGAGTCGACCGAGATCTTGCGCCCCATGACCCAGTTCGGGTGCGCCACCGCCTGCTCGGGCGTGACGGCATGCAGGGTCGCGGGGTCGCGCTCGCGGAACGGGCCGCCGCTGGCGGTGAGCACGATGTGGTCGATGCGGCGCGGCCAGCTCGCACGATCGGCGGGCAGGCACTGGAAGATCGCGGAATGCTCGCTGTCGATGGGCAGCAGCGTGGCGCCGCCCTCCTGCACCGCGCGCATGAACAGCCCGCCGCCGACGACCAGCGCCTCCTTGTTGGCCAGCAACAGGCGCTTGCCGGCACGCGCCGCGGCCAGGCAGGGCGCCAGGCCGGCGGCGCCGACGATGGCGGCCATCACGATGTCGACGCCGCCACCGGCGGCCAGCTCGACGAGGGCGGCCGCCCCGGCACGCACTTCGGTGCGCAGGCCGGCGGCGCGCAGCCGCGGCCGCAGCTGCGCGGCCTGCGTCTCGTCGGCGACGACCACCTCGCGCGGGTCGAAGCGCAGGCATTGCTCGAACAGGGTGTCGACGCGGCGGTGCGCGCTCAGGCCCACGACCTCGAATCGCTCGGGGTGGCGCGCGACCACCTCGAGCGTGCTCGTGCCCACCGAGCCGGTGGCACCGAGAATGACGAGGCCAGGCCTGAGGCTCATCGCGGCGGCGGGTTCAGGCACGGCTCGGGCTCAGCGCCGGCCCAGGGCCAGCAGCGCCAGCGCCGCCGGCAGCACCGGCAGCAGCGCGTCGACACGGTCGAGCACGCCCCCGTGGCCAGGCAGCAGGCCGCTGCTGTCCTTGGCGCCGGCGGCCCGCTTGGCCAGCGACTCGACCAGGTCGCCCAGCACGCTCAGCCCGCAGAGCGCCAGCAGGGCCGCCAGCAGCCCCGCCGGCCCGAGCGAGGCCAGCAGCCGCGAGTACAGGCTGGGCCCGTCGAAGCCCAGGCGGCGGTCGAGCACCACCCACACCAGCGCCAGGGCCAGCACGCCGGCCATGCCCGACCCCACGCCTTCCCAGCTCTTGCCGGGGCTGATCGAGGGCGCGAGCTTGCGCCGACCCCAGGCCTTGCCGCCGAAGTAGGCTGCGATGTCGGCCATCCAGACCAGGCACAGCAGCGAGAGCATGAAATTGATGCCGATGGCGCGCGCCTGCGACAGCGCCAGCCAGGCCGCCCACAGGCCCGCCAGGCCCAGGGCCAGGCGCACCGGCCGCCACAGCCCCGGCCAGTGCGAAGGCCCGCGCCGCAGGGCCGCGCCGCCGGCCAGCACCCACAACACGAGCGCCAGCCCCCATAGCGGCGGCGGCGGCACGGTGCTCCATCCCAGGCCCAGGGCCAGCGCCCCGGCCGCGGCCACGCCGGCGCCGGCCAGCCAGGCGCCGGACGCGCCGGCCTGGTTCAGACGGCCCCACTCCCAGCCGCCGGCGGCCATCAGGCCCAGCGTCAGCAGCGAGAACGGCCAGCGGCTGGCGGCCGCCAACGAGATCAGCAACAGGGCCACGAGCACGAGGGCGGTGATGACGCGCTGCCTCAGCATCCGCGTCAGGTGCCCGAGGGCACGACCGGGTGGGCAGGCAGGGTGCCGAAGCGGCGGTCGCGCTGGGCATAGGCCTCGAGCGCGGCGTCGATCTCGGCCTGGCCGAAGTCGGGCCACAGGCACTCGGTGAAGAACAGCTCCGAGTAGGCCGCCTGCCAGAGCAGGAAGTTGCTCATCCGCATCTCGCCGCCGGTGCGGATGAAGAGGTCGGGGTCGGGCGCGAACGACAGGGCCATGTGCTGCGACAGCCAGGCCTCGTCGATCTGCGCCGGCGGCAGGGCCTGGGCCACGGCCTGGCGGCAGGCCTGCACCACGTCCCAACGGCCGCCGTAGTTGAAGGCGACCGCCAGCGTGATGCGGTGGTTGTCGCGCGTCAGCTCCTCGGCATGCTCCCAGGCCTGGCGCAGCTTGTCGGAGACCGCCGAGCGGTCGCCGATGATGCGGATGCGCACGCCGTCGCCCGCCATCTTGGCCAGGTACTTGGACACGGCCACGAGGACCAGGCTCATCAGGCCCGACACCTCCTCGCT
Organism: Burkholderiales bacterium; assembly: GCA_028871575.1. Lineage (GTDB taxonomy): Bacteria > Pseudomonadota > Gammaproteobacteria > Burkholderiales > Burkholderiaceae_C > Rubrivivax. Next base: position 7,923 of record JAGWMW010000023.1, read on the forward strand.
CGGCCGCTTCCAGTTCTCGGAGGAGAACGCGAACACGGTGAGGTACTCGACGCCGCGGTCGGCGAAGGTGTTGACCGCGCGCACCAGCGCATCCACGCCCTGCTTGTGGCCGAAGAAGCGCGGCATGTAGCGCTGGCGGGCCCAGCGCCCGTTGCCGTCCATCACGACGGCCACGTGGCGCGGCACCGCGCCCGGGCGGGCGCCGGCGGCCGCAGCCGCCGCGGCATCGGGCAGGGAGAGATCGGACATGATCGGTGAGGCGGCGTCGGGGCCGGCGTCAGACTGCCAGCACCTCGGCTTCCTTGCCCTGCACCAGGCGGTCGATCTCGGCGCTGGTGCGGTCGGTCAGGCGCTGCACCTCGTCCTGCGCGCGACGCTCCTCGTCCTCCGTCACGGCCTTGTCCTTGAGCAGCTTCTTCAAGTGCTCGTTGGCCTCGCGGCGCACGGCGCGCACGGCGATCTTGGCTTCCTCGCCGGCGTGGCGCACGACCTTGGTCAGCTCCTTGCGGCGCTCCTCGGTCAGGGCCGGCATCGGCACCCGCAGCAGCTCGCCCTGCGAGGCCGGGTTGAGGCCGAGGTCGGACTCGCGGATGGCCTTCTCGATCTTGGCCGCCATGCCTTTCTCCCAGGGCTGGACGCTGATGGTGCGGGCGTCCAGCAGCGTCACGTTGGCCACCTGCCCGATCGGCACCATCGAGCCGTAGTAATCGACGCTCACCTGGTCGAGCAGGCCGGGGTGGGCACGGCCGGTGCGGATCTTGTGCAGCTCGTTCTTGAAGGCCTCCACCGACTTCGACATCTTCTGCTCGGCAGTCTTCTTGATCTCTGGCATCGTCATGGCGGTCATGGCGCAGCGGGCTCCTCAAACATGCACGAGCGTGCCTTCGTCCTCGCCCAGCACCACCCGCTTCAGCGCACCGGGCTTGTGGATGCTGAACACCTTGATCGGCAGCTTCTGGTCGCGGCACAGGGCGAAGGCGGTGGCGTCCATCACCTGCAGATGGCGGGCGATGGCCTCGTCGAAGCTGATGGTGGCGTAGCGGCGGGCCTGCGGGTCCTTGTGCGGGTCGGCCGAGTACACGCCGTCGACCTTGGTCGCCTTCAGCACGATCTCGGCCCCGATCTCGGCCCCGCGCAGTGCGGCGGCGGTGTCGGTGGTGAAGAACGGGTTGCCCGTGCCCGCCGCGAAGACGACGATCTTGCCTTCCTCGAGGTACTGCAGCGCCTTCGGCCGCACATAGGGCTCGACCACCTGCTCGATGGCGATGGCCGACATCACGCGCGCCGTCATGCCTTCCTGGCGCATCGTGTCGGCCAGCGCCAGCGCGTTCATCACCGTGGCCAGCATGCCCATGTAGTCGGCCGTCGCGCGGTCCATGCCCACCGAGCCGCCGGCGACGCCGCGGAAGATGTTGCCCCCGCCGATCACCACCGCCACCTCGCAGCCCAGCTGCGTGATCTCCTGGACCTCGCGCACCATGCGCACGATGGTGGCGCGGTTGATGCCGTAGGCATCGTCGCCCATCAGGGCCTCGCCCGACAGCTTGAGCAGGATGCGCTTGTAAGCGGGCACGAGGGCACTCTCCGGATCAAAGGCTGAAGTGTAAGCGGCCGCCGTGCGCGACCGGCCCCAAACGAGGCGCCGATGCCGGCCAGCCCCGAGGCGCTACGAGGCCTTGGCCGCCGCGACCTGGGCCGCGACTTCGGCCGCGAAGTCGTCGACCTTCTTCTCGATGCCCTCGCCCACCACGTACAGCGTGAAGCCGGCCACCTGCGTGGCCTTTTCCTTCAGCATCTGCTCGACGGTCTGCTTGTCGTTCTTGACGAAGGCCTGGTTCAGCAGCGAGACCTCCTTCAGGTACTTCTGCACCGAGCCTTCGACCATCTTGGCCACGATCTCGGGCGGCTTGCCGCTCTCGGCGGCCTTCTCGGTGGCGACGCGGCGCTCGACCTCGATCAGCGCCGCCGGCACCTCGGCCGTGGACAGGGCCTTGGGCTTCATGGCCGCCACATGCATCGCCACGTCCTTGGCCGCGACCTCGTCGCCCGTGAACTCCACGATCACGCCGATGCGCGTGCCGTGCAGGTAGCTGGCCAGGCGGCCGCCGCCGGCGTAGCGCTTGAAGCGGCGGATCGACAGGTTCTCCCCGATCTTGCCGATCAGGCCCCTGCGCACGTCGTCGACGGTCGGGCCGAAGCCTTCCTGGGCCAGCGGCAGGGCCGCCAGCGCCGCCGGGTCGGCCGGGTCCTGCTCGGCCACCAGCGTGGACACGGCCTTCGCGAAGGCGAGGAAGGATTCGTTCTTCGAGACGAAGTCGGTCTCGCAGTTGACCTCGACCAGGGCCCCGGTGTGGCCGCCCACGGTGGCCGCGATCACGCCCTCGGCCGTGATGCGGGCGGCGGCCTTGCTGGCCTTGTTGCCGAGCTTGACGCGCAGGATCTCCTCGGCGCGGGCGGCGTCGCCCTCGGCTTCGGTCAGCGCCTTCTTGCATTCCATCATCGGCGCGTCGGTCTTGGCACGCAGCTCGGCCACCATGCTTGCAGTGATTGCGGGCATCGTCATCTCCATTCGAAAGCGGGGGCCGCACCGGCGGCGGGCGGCGGCCGGTGCGACAAGCGGAAAGGGCTCAGGGGCGCGCGGCCCGCCGATCAGGCGTCTTCGTTGACCTCGACGAACTCGTCGCCGTTGGCCGAGACGGCCTGCACGAGCTCGTGGCTGGCGTTGGCCTTGCCCTCGAGCACCGCGTCGGCGACCGCGCGCGCGTACAGCGCCACCGCCTTGGCCGAATCGTCATTGCCCGGGATCACGTAGTCGATGCCCAGCGGCGAGTGGTTGGTGTCGACGATGCCGATCACGGGGATGCCCAGCTTCTGCGCCTCGGCCACCGCGATCTTGTGGTAGCCCACGTCGATCACGAACATCGCGTCGGGCAGTGCGTTCATGTCCTGGATGCCGCCGATGTCCTTCTCGAGCTTGGTCAGCTCGCGCTCGAACAGCAGCGCTTCCTTCTTGATCATGGCCTCGGTGCCGGATTCCTTCGTGGCCTGCATGTCCTTGAGCTTCTTCAGCGAGCCCTTGACGGTCTTGAAGTTCGTCAGCATGCCGCCGAGCCAGCGCTGGTCGACGTAGGGCATGCCGCAGCGCTGGGCTTCCAGCGCGATCACCTCGCGCGCCTGGCGCTTGGTGCCGATCATCAGGATCGTGCCGCGGCGGCTGCTGAGCTGGCGGATGAACTTCATCGCGTCCTCGAAGAGCGGCTGCGTCTTCTCGAGGTTGATGATGTGGATCTTGTTGCGGTGGCCGTAGATGAACGGCGCCATCCGGGGGTTCCAGAAGCGGGTCTGGTGTCCGAAATGGACGCCGGCTTCCAGCATTTCACGCATCGAGACAGTCATGGTCACTCCAAAGGTTGGGTCTAGAATCCCGCCGCTTCATCGCTGGTGCAGCAGCCCTCGAGGGCTGATCTGCGCCGCCAGCGACACCTTGGTTCGGTCGGGTTCGCGGATGTGTCGGCCTCGGACTGGGCAATCCGTGCAGCTTCTGCAGCTTCCGCTTCACGTGCCACCCCTTCAGGGCGGTTCGGTCGAGAGCTTGGTAGCGGCACGCTGCTCGAACGCGCCGCTTCCCCACCCCTACCGGCCACCCATCCTTGCCGAGGCAAACCCGATGAGTTTAGCACGCGGGGCGCTGCGCCCCAGGCGCGGCGCGCAGGCCCCGGCGTGATGCGCGTGGCCGTCATTGGCGCCGGCATCGTCGGCGTGACCACCGCCTACGAGCTGGCGCTGCAGGGTCACGCGGTGACCGTGCTGGAGCGCCGCGACAGCGTCGCGGCCGAAGGCAGCTTCGCCCCCGGGGGCATCGTCGCGCCGGCGTGGGTCGCGCCCTGGGCGATGCCGGGCCTGCCCGCCCGGCTGCTTCGGGCCCTGCTGGGTCGCAGCGGCGGGCTGCGGCTGGGCCCGGGCGCCGCGCTGGCGCAGGCCCCCTGGCTTTGGCGGGCCTGGCGCGCGAGCCGGCCCGGGCCGCAGGACGCCCACCGCCTGGCGATGTGGCGCCTGGCGCAGTTCAGCCGCGAGCGCCTGCTCGAGCTGACGCGCCGGCTCGAGCTCGACTACGAGCAGGAGCCGGGCTGCCTGGTACTGCTGCGCAGCGGGCGCGATCTGGACGCGGCACGCCCGGCGCTGCGGCTCATGCGCGAGCAGGGCGTGGCGCACGAGCTGATCGACGCCTCGCGCTGCCGCCAGCTCGAGCCGGCCATGGCGCCGGCCAGCCCGCTGCACGCCGCCGTGCACCTGCCGCAAGACGGCGTCGGCAACTGCCGGCAGTTCGCCCACCTCCTGAAGGCCGAGGCCCAGAAGCGGGGCGTGCAGTTCCGCTTCCAGGCCACGGTGCAGGCCGTGCAGGCGGGGCGGCCGGCTCAGGTGCGTCTGGTCGACGGCCAGACGCAGGCCTACGAGGCCGTGGTGGTCTGCGCCGGCGCCGGGGCCGGCGCGCTGCTGCGCGGCGTGGGCCTGCGGCTGCCGCTGCTGGCCTGGCAGGGCAGCTCGGTGACCGCCCCCGTGCGTCACTTCGACGGCCAGCTGCCCCAGGTGCCGCGGGCGGCATTGATCGATGCACGGTACGGCGTGACGCTCGCTCGCCTGGGCGATCGCATCCGCGTGGCCGGCACGGCCACCCTGGGCGGGGCCTCGGGGCCGCCGTCGCCGCAGGCGCTGCGCACGCTGTATGCGGTGCTCGACGACTGGTACCCGAGCGCAGCACGCACCCAGGCCGCCCAGCATTGGCAGGGCGCTTCGCCGACCCTGCCCGACGGGCCTCCTGCGCTGGGCGCCAGCGGCGCCGAAGGCGTCTGGGTCAACGCCGGCCACGGCGAGCATGGCTGGGCGCTGGCCTGCGGCTCGGCCTGCGTCCTGGCCGAGCAGATCAGTGGCCGCGCGGCGCCGCTCGACCTGGCCGGGCTCACGGCCGAGCGCTGGCGCTGAAGCTGGCGCCGACGCCTGCCGGCCGGGCTCGCGCGGGCCACAATCGTCGGATGAGCACGCGCCCTCGGGACGAGATCGTCGAGATCGGCGCGCTCGACGCGGCCTGGCCGCTGCACGACAGCGCCGCGTCCCGCCAGGTCGAGCAGTCGGCGCTGGCGCGCTGCCCCGACGGGGCCCTGATGGACCGCGCGGGCCTGGCCGTGGCGCGGCTGGCGCTGGCGCTGGCGCCGCAGGCGCAAGCCGTGCGGGTCTACGCCGGCCCCGGCCACAACGGGGGCGACGGCCTCATTGCAGCGCGCCATCTGCACCGGGCCGGGCGGGCGGTGCAGGTGCTGCTGCTGGCCGACCCGGCGGGACTGCCGGCCGATGCCGCGCTCGCGTGGCGCGCGGCGCAGGCGGCGGGCGTGCCGATCGTGGGCTCGCCCGAGGCCCTGGCGCCGGACCCGGGGCTCGTGATCGACGCCCTGCTCGGCCTCGGCGCCCGGCGCGGGCCCGAGGGCGCGATGGCCGCGGCCATCGACGCCATCAATGCCCAGGACGCGCCGGTGCTGGCCGTCGACCTGCCCTCGGGCCTGCATCCCGACACCGGCGCCCTGCTCAGCCGCCAGGCCGTGCGCGCCACCGCCACGCTGGCGCTGCTCACGCTCAAGCCCGGCGGCTTCACGGCCGCCGGCCGCGAGCACAGCGGCGCCCCATGGCTGGCCGACCTGGGCATCGACGCCACCGAGGCCGCCCCACCCACGGCCTGGCTGAACGGGGCCCCGGCCTTCGGCCCGCGGGCGCAGGACTCGCACAAGGGCCGGTTCGGCGACGTGGTCGTCATCGGCGGCGCACCGGGCATGGCGGGCGCCCTCTGGCTGGCCGCCCGCGCCGCGCTTGCGGCTGGCGCCGGCCGCGTCTACGCCTGCCCACTCGACCCGCAGGCCGCCCTGCTCGACCCCTTGCGCCCTGAACTGATGGGCCGGCGCGAGGCCTGGCGCACGGCACCGGCCCTGCTGGCCTCGGGCACCGTGGTCTGCGGCTGCGGGGGCGGCGATGCGGTGCGCGGCGCCTTGCCGTCCGTGCTGTCGCAAGGGCAGCGCCTGGTGCTGGACGCCGACGCGCTGAACGCGCTGGCGGCCGATGCGGTGCTGCGCCGCCTGCTGCAGGCCCGCGGCCAGCGCGGGGCGCGCACCTTGCTCACGCCGCACCCGCTGGAGGCCGCGCGGCTGCTGGGCGTGCCGGTGCGCGAAGTGCAGCACGATCGCCTGGCCGCCGCCCAGGCCCTGGCCCGGCAGACGGGGTGCACCGTGCTGCTCAAGGGCTCGGGCAGCGTCATCGCCGGCGCCACCGGGCTGCCCCGCCTGAACCCCACCGGCAACGCCGCGCTGGCCACGGCCGGCACGGGCGACGTGCTGGCGGGCTGGGCGGGCGGCCTGTGGGCTCAGCGCAGCGGCGACGACCCCGCCGACATCGCCAGCGCGGCCGCCTGGTCGCACGGCCGGGCGGCCGACCTCTGGCCCGGCCATCGGGCCGGCCATCCTCTGCGCGCGGCCGATCTGGTCGAGGCGATGGTCCGCCTGGGCTGAGGCAGCCTCAGCGCCGCGTGCGCGCCTTCGGCACGGGCCGCTGCGGCGCGGGCTTGCGCGAGCGCGGCACGCGCTCGGCGGGGCCGCTCTTGGCGGTGCGCGTGCGGGCCTTCTCGGCACGGTCGCTGGCCTGGACCTGGGCCAGCTCGGCCGCCGCCCCGGCCGGACGCACGCGCTCGCCCCGTGCGAGCAGCTTGTCGCCCTCGCCTTCGCGCACCATGCGGAAGTCGATCTTGCGGCCATCCAGGTCGACCCGGCTGACCTGCACCCGCACCCGCGCGCCCACGGCGTAGCGGATGCCGGTGCGCTCGCCGCGGAGCTCGCCGCGGGCCTCGTCGAAGCGGTAGTACTCGCCGCCGAGCTCGGTGATGTGCACCAGCCCGTCCACATAGAGCGCATCGAGGGTGACGAACAGGCCGAAGGCGGTGACGGCGCTGACGGTGCCCGAGAACTCCTCGCCCAGGTGCTCGCGCATGTAGCGGCACTTGAGCCAGGCCTCGACGTCGCGGCTGGCCTCGTCGGCGCGGCGCTCGTTGGCACTGCAGTGGCCGCCCGCGGCCTCCCACAGCGCCGTCTCCTGGGACATCGGCTTGGCGCCCTTGGCCGGCAGCCGGCCGCCCTTGCGCGGCTCGGGCGCACGCGTCTTCTCGCTGGCCGCCAGGTGGTAGCGCCGGCCGGCCAGCACGGCCTTGATCACGCGGTGCACCAGCAGGTCGGGGTAGCGCCGGATCGGGCTGGTGAAGTGCGTGTAGGCCTCGTAGGCCAGCCCGAAGTGGCCGCTGTTGTGCACGGTGTAGATCGCCTGCTGCATCGAGCGCAGCAGCAGGGTGTGGATCTGCGTCGCGTCGGGCCGGTCCTGCGTGGCCTGGGCGATGGCCTGGATCTCGGCCGGCCGAGGGTCGTCGCTGAGGTTCACCGCCACGCCCAGCGAGCGCAGCATGGCCTGCAGCGCGATGCGCTTCTCGGGCGTGGGGCCTTCGTGGACGCGGAACAGGCAGGGGTGCTCGGCCTGGGCGATGAACTCCGCCGCGCAGACGTTGGCCGCCAGCATCGATTCCTCGATCAGCCGGTGAGCTTCGGTGCGGGTGCGCGGCACGATCTTCTCGATGCGGCCGTTGTCGTCGCAGACGATCTGGGTCTCGGTGGTCTCGAAGTCGACCGCGCCGCGGCGGGCGCGCTGCTTGAGCAGCGCGCGATAGACCTCGTGCAGGTGCAGCAGGTGCGGCACCAGGTCGGCGCGGCGCTCGGCCTCGGGGCCGCGCGTGTTGGCCAGCACCGCGGCCACCTCGGTGTAGGTCAGCCGCGCATGCGAGTTGATCACGCCGGAGTAGAACTGGTAGGCGTCGATGCGGCCATCGGTGCCGACGATCATGTCGCACACCATCGCCAGGCGCTCGACCTGGGGGTTCAGCGAGCACAGCCCGTTGGACAGCTTCTCGGGCAGCATCGGGATCACTCGGCGCGGGAAGTAGACCGAGGTCGCGCGCTCGTAGGCATCGTCGTCCAGCGGCTCGCCGGGCTTGACGTAGTGGCTGACGTCGGCGATGGCGACGATCAGCCGCCAGCCCTCGAAGGCGGTCTTGCCGCGGCCGCGCTTGAAGGGCTCGCAATAGACCGCATCGTCGAAGTCGCGCGCGTCCTCGCCGTCGATGGTGACCAGGGGCACGTCGGTGAGGTCGACGCGGTGCCGGCGGTCGGCCGGCCGCACGCGCTCGGGCAGCGAGGCGGCCTGGGCCAGCGTCGGGGCCGAGAACTCGTGCGGCACCTCGTACTTGCGCACCGCGATCTCGATCTCCATGCCGGCGTCGTCGATCTCGCCCAGCACCTCGGCCACGCGGCCCACCGGCTGCGAATGCAGCGAGGGCGGCTCGGTCAGCTCCACCGAGACGACCTTGCCGACCGCCGCGCTGGCAGTGGCGTTCTTCGGGATCAGGATGTCCTGGCCGTAGCGGCTGTCCTCGGGCGCGACCAGCCATTGGCCGCCCTCGTGCAGCAGGCGGCCGATGATCGGGGTCTTGCGCCGCTCCAGGATGTCGAGCACGCGCCCTTCGGGCCGGCCCTTGCGGTCGTGGCGCAGGATGCGCACCCGCACGCGGTCGCGGTGCAGCACGCTGCGCATCTCCTGCGGCGCGAGGTAGACCGGCGCCTCGCCGTGGTCGAGGAAGACGAGCCCGTGGCCGTCGCGATGGCCCTCGACACGGCCTTCGTATTCGCCCATCAGGGCTGGGCCGGACGCGGCTGGGCTGGAGGCCGGATTTTCTTTGATGATATGATCCTCGGTTCCTGAAAGCCCAGGTGGCGGAATTGGTAGACGCACTAGTTTCAGGTACTAGCGCTTAACGGCGTGGGGGTTCGAGTCCCTTCCTGGGCACCAGCGAGATGTGAAGGTCGACTTCGGGTCGACGCTGCGAAAGAGGCCAGCCCACGCTGGCCTTCTTCGTTTTCAGACCGCGAACTTCTTCGCGAGGCCCTCGGGCCGCAGGTTGTCGTACTCCTCGAAGGGCTGGTGGATCCAGGGGCTGGTGGGCAGGGTCTCGACGTGGAAGTCGGGCACGTAGGTCGACACGCCCTTGACCCAGATGACGGCCGCGCGCAGCTCGGAGATCGCCGGCATGCCGCGCAGGCGGTCGACCACCGCGCGCAGGGTGATGCCGGTGTCGGCCAGATCGTCGACCAGCAGCACCCGGCCGGCGAGTTCGCCCTTGGGCATCGTGATGTACTTGGCGAGGTCGAGCCGGCCCTGGATCGTGCCGGCCTCGGCCCGGTACGAGCTGGTGGACATGATGGCCAGCGGCTTGTCGAACACGCGCGAGAGCACGTCGCCCGGCCGCATGCCCCCGCGCGCCAGGCACAGGATCTGGTCGAAGGCCCAGCCCGAGGCCGCCACCTTCAGCGCCAGCCGCTCGGTGAGCAGGTGGTACTCGTCCCAGGACACGTACAGGTGCTTGCCGTCGTCGGTGAGCATGCGAAGGGTCTCCTAGTCTTCGAAGGCGGGGCGCGCGGCGCTCAGGCGCGGAAGGGGTGGCGCAGCAGGATGGTGTGCACGCGGTCGGGCCCGGTGGACACCATGTCGATCGGCGCGCCGATCAGCGCCTGCATGCGCTCGAGGTAGCGGCGCGCGTTCAGCGGCAGCTGCTCCCAGTTGGTGAGCCCGGCCGTGGTCTCGGCCCAGCCCGGCAGCGTCTCGTAGATCGGCTCGCAGTCGGTGATGTCGTCGGCGTCCAGCGGCAGCACGTCGAGCACCCGGGCGCCCTGACGGTAGCCGGTGCAGATCCGGATCTCGTGCAGGCCGTCGAGCACATCGAGCTTGGTGATGCACAGGCCCGAGATGCCGTTGATGACGATCGAGCGCCTGAGCGCCGCGGCGTCGAGCCAGCCGCAGCGGCGGGCGCGGCCGGTCACGGTGCCGCGCTCCTGCCCCACGCTCGACAGGTGCCGGCCCACGCTGCCGGGCTCGTCGATGTCGAGCTCGGTGGGGAACGGACCGCCGCCCACGCGCGTGGTGTAGGCCTTGGTGATGCCCAGGATGTAGTGCAGCAGGCCCGGCCCGACGCCGGCACCGGCTGCCGCGTTGCCGGCCACGCAGTTGCTGGAGGTGACGTAGGGGTAGGTGCCGTGGTCGATGTCGAGCAGCGTGCCCTGGGCGCCTTCGAACAGCAGGTTGGCGCCCGCCAGGTGGGCGTTGAACAGGCGCCAGCCCACATCGGCCATCAGCGGCCGCAGCGCCTCGGCCGCCGCCATCGCGCCCTCCAGCATCGGCTGCCAGGCCAGGGGCGGCGCGCCCAGGAAGCCGCTGAGCTCGGCGTTGTGCAACTCGACCAGCTCGCGCAGCTTGGCCTCGAAGCGCGCGGGGTGCTTCAGGTCCTGCACGCGCAGCGCACGGCGCGCCACCTTGTCCTCGTAGGCCGGGCCGATGCCCTTGCCCGTGGTGCCGATCTTGCCGCTGCCGCTGCTCTCGCGCCGGCCCTCCCGCGCCTTGTCCAGCTCGACGTGGAAGGGCAGGATCAGCGGGCAGGATTCCGACAGGTACAGTCGCGAGCGCACGTCCACGCCCAGCTGCTCGATGCGCGCGATCTCGGCCAGCAGGTGGGCGGGGTCGACGACCACGCCGTTGCCGATGTAGCAGGCCACACCGGCGCGCATCACGCCCGAGGGGATGAGCTGCAGTGCCGTCTTGCGGCCGGCGATGACGAGGGTGTGGCCCGCGTTGTGCCCGCCCTGGAAACGCACCACGCCCTGGGCGTGGTCGGTGAGCCAGTCGACGATCTTGCCCTTGCCCTCGTCGCCCCACTGGGTGCCCACGACGACCACGTTGCGGCCCGCGCCGGGCCGGACGGCTGCTTGCATGTTCAGGTGTCCTTCAGATCGGCGGGGCCGCCGGTTGCCCGGCCGCGGGGGCCAGGGCTCGCAGCAGCCAGCGGCCGTCCACCTGCACCAGCTCGCGGTCGCAGGCGAAGGCCTCGTTGTCGGGTTCGTGGCCGGGCAGCAGCGCGAGCACGGTTTCGCCGGCGTCGCGCAGCCGCCGCACGGTCGCCCGCAGCGCTTCGTCCTCGCCCCAGGGCGCGCGGATCGCCGCCGGCGCCGGCGCCGGGCCGGCCAGCTCGGCCAGCGATTTCACGTCGAGGCTGAAGCCCACGGCGGGCCGGTTGCGGCCGAAGACCGAGCCCACTTCGTCGTAGCGGCCGCCACGCGCCAGCGCGTCGCTGCGGCCGGCAACGTAGACGGCAAAGCGCAGGCCGCTGTAGTAGGCATGGCCGCTCATGTCCGCCAGGTCGAAGCCCACCTTCAGCGACGGGAAGCCCCGGCGCAAGTGCGCCGACAGCCAGCCGAGCTGCTCGAGCGCCTCGCGCAGCAGGGCGCGCGGAGGCAGGGCCCGGCCGGCCTCGGCCAGCACCTCGTCGCCGCCGTACAGGCGCAGCAGCGCCTGCAGCGCCGCGCGCGTGGCCGCGGGCAGCGTCGGGCCCAGGGCTGCGAGCGCCGCCGCGTCCTTCTCGGACAGGGCCTGCACGACTTCGGTCAGCCGCTCGGCATCCAGCGGCACGCCGGCCAGCACGCCGCGCAGGATGCGCGCGTCGGCCAGGTCGATCACCAGCGGGCCCAGGCCGGCCGACTGCAGGCAGTCCAGCGCCAGCTCGGCGGCCTCGAGATCGGCTTCCAGGCCGGCATGGCCGAAGATCTCGGCCCCGAACTGCAGCGGCTCGCGGGTGGCCGTGGGGCCGGCCGGCCGCGTGTGCAGCACGGGCCCGCAGTAGCACAGCCGGGTCACGCCTTCGCGGTTGAGCAGGTGGGCATCGATGCGCGCCGCCTGCGGCGTGGTGTCGGCCCGCAGGCCCAGCATGCGGCCGCTGAGCTGGTCGACGAGCTTGAAGGTCCTGAGGTCGAGCTCGCGGCCGGTGCCCGACAGCAGGGCCTCCAGGTGCTCGAGCAGCGGCGGGATGACGGGCTCGAAGCCGTAGCCCGCCGCGCGGTCCAGCAGGGTGCGGCGCAGGCCCTCGACGCGCCGCGCCTGCGGCGGCAGCACATCGGCGACATGCTCCGGCAGCAGCCAGGCAGACATCATGAAAGCGACCGCTGTTGAAAGCGGCATTGTAGGGGCGCCGGCACCCGGGCCGCGCTCAGGCCCAGGCCAGCAGCAGGAGCAGGCCGATGGCCAGGCTGCTCAGCCCGACGAAGCGGATCTGGCCGTCGGACAGGCGGGTGGCGCGCTCGAACAGGGCGCGCCAGGTCCCGGGCCGCAGGAAGGGCAGCAGGCCCTCGAGCACCATCATCAGGGCCAGCGCGCCCAGCAGACGGTCGCCCATGGCCCGCGCGCGCTACTTGCGCGGACCGGCGCCGGCCGCGCCCTGGCCGGGGCCGCCCATGCTGTCGCGCATGGCGCGGAAGAACTCGCTGTTCGGGTCGAGCACCATGACGTCGCTCTTGCTGCGGAAGGTGGCGCGGTAGGCCTCGAGGCTGCGGTAGAAGCGGGCGAACTGCGGGTCGCGGCCGAAGGCGTCGGCGTAGATGGCCGAGGCCTTGGCATCGCCCTCGCCCTTGACCTTCTGCGCATCGCGGTAGGCGTCGGCCACGATCACCTCGCGCTGTCGGTCGGCATCGGCGCGGATCTTCTCGGCCTCGGCCGCGCCCTGCGAGCGCAGCTCGTTGGCCACCTGCTTGCGCTCGGACTCCATGCGCCGGTAGACCGAATCGGTGATGTCGGCGACGAAGTCCACGCGCTTGATCCGCACGTCGATGATCTCGATGCCGAAGGCCTTGGCCTCGTCGGCCAGGCGGTTGCGCACGTCGGTCATGACCTTGTCGCGCTCGGTGGCGAGCACACCGCGCACGTCGCGCTTGGTGATCTCCTCGTTGAACGCGGCCTGCACCACGGGGGCCAGGCGGCTGTCGAGGTTGCGGAAGTCGGTGCCGTTGTTGCGGATGAACTGGCGCGGCTGCGAGATGCGCCACTTGACCAGCCAGTCGATGATCAGGCTCTTCGTCTCGGCGGTGAAGATGGGCCGGGTCTCGGGGCTGTCCAGGGTCTGGATGCGCTTGTCCAGGAAGACCACGTTCTGGAACGGCGGCGGCAGCTTGAAGTGCAGGCCGGGATCGTTGATGACCTCCTTGATCTCGCCCAGCGCGTAGACCACGCCCACCTGGCGCTGGTCGACGACGAACAGGGTGCTGGAGATCAGCATCAGCGCGACCAGCACGCCGGCCACGAACAGTCCGATTCGGTTCAGGCTCATGGGCTTGCTCTAGCGGCCTTCGCGGTCCCGCGAGCGCGCGTTGTCGCGCGAGCGGATGTCCACGCTCTGGGTGCCGGTGGGATCGATCGAGGCGGGTGCGGGCACCACGGTGACGCCGGAGGCGGCCGGCGCCGAGGCGGCGCCGGAGGCCGCCTGGTGCAGCAACTGGTCCAGCGGCAGGTACAGCAGGTTGCTGCCGGCGCGGCTGTCGATCATCAGCTTGGTGACGTTGGAGTACACCTGCTGCATGGTGTCGATGTAGAGGCGGTCGCGCGTGACCACCGGCGCCTTCTGGTACTCGGCCAGCACCGAGCGGAAGCGCTGGGCGTCGCCCTCGGCCTGCGCCACCACGCGCGCCTGGTAGCCCTGGGCTTCCTCGGACAGTCGCGCCGCGGTGCCGCGCGCCTTCGGGATCACGTCGCTGGCGTAGGCCTGGCCCTCGTTCTTGAGCCGGTCGCGGTCGGCGCCGGCCTTGACGGCATCGTTGAAGGCCGACTGCACCGCCTCGGGCACCTGCACGTTCTGCATGTTGACGTTGGCCACCACGATGCCGGTCTTGAGCCGGTCGAGCTGCGACTGGATCGACTTGACCAGCTCGGCCGCGATCGCATCGCGCTGCTCGTACAGCACCTGGTCGACCTTGCTGCGGCCGACGATCTCGCGCACGGCCGACTCGGCGGCCTGAACCACGGCCTCGTCGGGGCCCTTGTCCTCGAACAGGTAGTCGCGGGCATTGGCACGGCGGTACTGCACCGTGAAGCGGATGTCCACGATGTTCTCGTCCTCGGTGAGCATCGAGGAGTCGTGCAGCCCCGTCGCCTGCACCGTGCTGTTGCGACCCACGTCCACCGACTGCAGCTGCGAGACGGCCACGATCTCGTGCGCCTGGATCGGGTACGGCAGCCGCCACTGGAAGCCGGCGTCGGTCGTGCCGCTGTACTTGCCAAAGGTGGTGATGACGGCCTGCTGGCCTTCCTGGACGATGAAGAAGCCGCTGCCCAGCCAGGCCAGCAGGGCCACGACGGCGATCAGCACGATGCCGATGCCGGCGCTCTTCATGTCGGGCTGGAAGGGCTCGCCCGGCGGCGGGCCGTCGCCGCGCGGACCCTTGCCGCCCTTGCGGCCGAACAGGCCGCTGAGCTTGCGGTTGAAGTCGCGCCAGAGCTCGTCGAGGTCGGGCGGGCCGTCGTTGCGGCTGTTCAGCAGTTGCGGGCCGGCCGCGCGGTGCGCGCGCCGGCGCGGCAGCAGCGCCGGCGGCAGGCGCCCGAGCGCACTCAGCAGCGCGAGCAGCCGGAGCCTGAAGGGAGGAGCGTCGGTGTCTCGCATGCGGGGCGCTCGAAGGGACGGGGGCGTTGGAGGAGTGGCTGCGTGGGTCCGGGCCGGCGCGCCCTAGGCCGCCGGGGCCAAAGCCTCGGGGTCGGGCGCCGGCCGGGCCGGGCTGCCGTCGGGCAGGGTGGGGGCGTCGGCCGCGGGGGGCTGGGCCAGTGCCGCCTCGGCGATGGCCTCGCGCAAGCGGTCCAGGCCCTGGCCGGTGAGCGCGCTGGCGAACACGCGGCGGCGGCGCCGTTGCCCGGGCGCCTCGACCCAATCGGCGGCCTCGCGCGGCTGCTGCGTGGCCTCGAGCCGGTCGCATTTGTTGAAGACGAGGATCTGCGGCACGCCGTCGGCGCCGATCTCGGCCAGCACGCGCTCCACCTCGGCCTGCTGCTCGGCCCAGGCGGGGCTCGCGGCATCGATCACGTGCAGCAGCAGGTCGGCATCGGCGGCCTCCTGCAGCGTGGCCTCGAAGGCCTCGACCAGCTTGTGCGGCAGGTCGCGGATGAAGCCCACGGTGTCGGACAACGAGGCCGAGGCCTGGGCCGGGCCGAGCCAGAGCGAGCGCGTGGTGGTGTCGAGCGTGGCGAAGAGCTGGTCGGCGGCGTAGCTGCGCGCCTTGACCAGCGCATTGAACAGAGTCGACTTGCCGGCATTGGTGTAGCCCACCAGCGAGACCCGGAAGCTGCCGCGGCGCTGGCGGGCCTTGCGCTGCGTCCCGCGCTGGCGCTTGACCTTCTCGAGCCGCTCTTTGACGCTCTTGATGCGCTCGCCGATCATGCGCCGGTCGAGCTCGATCTGCGCCTCGCCCGGGCCGCCGCGGTTGCCGATGCCGCCGCGCTGGCGCTCGAGATGGCTCCAGCGCCGCACCAGCCGCGTGGCCATGTACTGCAATCGGGCGAGCTCGACCTGAAGCTTGCCCTCGTGGCTGTGCGCGCGGTCGGCGAAGATGTCGAGGATGAGCGAGGTGCGGTCGGCCACCGCCACGCCCAGGTGGCGCTCGAGGTTGCGCTGCTGCGCCGGACTCAGCGCCTGGTCGAAGATCACGCCGTCGGCGCGCGTGGCCGCCGCCAGGGCCTTGATTTCGTCGGCCTTGCCACTGCCCACGAACAGTGCCGGATCGGGCGCGCGGCGGCGCGCGATCACACGCTCGACCACCTCGTCGCCGGCCGAGGCGGCCAGCAGAGCGAGTTCGTCCAGCGAGGCGTCGAAGCCCGCGGGCTGGCCGATGGCCACGCCCACCAACAACGCGCGCGGAGGCCCTTCGGGCCGCGGCGCGGACGGTTCGCGCTCCGGGGTCAAGGCAGGGACACCCACTGCGGGCACGCAGGCTCGCGCGCTCAAGCCGCTTCGCTGGTTTCGTTGGCGTGGAAGTTGACCGCGCGGCTCGGCACCACGGTCGAGATGGCGTGCTTGTAGACCATCTGGGTCACGGTATTGCGCAGCAGCACCACGTACTGGTCGAACGACTCGATGTGGCCCTGGAGCTTGATGCCGTTGACGAGGTAGATCGACACCGGCACATGTTCCTTGCGCAGCAGGTTCAAAAAGGGGTCCTGCAAGAGTTGGCCTTTGTTGCTCACGATATGCTCCGTGTTGGATGGACGACGCGGTCACGTTATCACAGCGTCGGCGCCACCGGCCCGGGATGGGCCTTGGGGTGCGCATTGGTCTGCCCGCCGCCGGCTTAGGTTCCCTTGGCATCGAAGGGATTCTTGGCCGAGCGCATCTCGATGCGCACCGGCGTGCCCACGAGCTTGAAGTGCTCGCGCAGGCGGCCCTCGAGAAAGCGCTTGTAGGTGTCGGGCACGTGGTCGAGCGAGGTGCCGTGGATCACCACCAGCGGCGGGTTCATGCCACCCTGGTGCGCGTAGCGCATCTTCGGCCTGAACCGCCCTTCGCGCCGCGGCGCCTGGTGCTCGGCCGCCTCGTGCACCAGCCGCGTCAGCACCGGCGTGCTCATCTTGACGGTGGCCGAGGCGTGGGCCTGCAGGATCGCCTTCCACACCGCCTGCAGGCCCTGGCGGCGGATGGCCGAGATCTGCAGCACGGGCGCGAACTTCAGGAAGGCCAGCCGGCTCTCGATGGAGCGCTGCAGGGTCTGGCGCTGGTAGTCGTCGGTGGCGTCCCACTTGTTCACGGCCAGCACCACGGCGCGGCCGGATTCCAGCACGTAGCCGGCGATGTGCGCGTCCTGGTCGCTCACGCCCTGGGTGGCATCCAGCAGCAGCAGCACGACGTTGGCATCGGCGATCGCCTGCAGGGTCTTGACGACCGAGAACTTCTCGATCGCCTCGAACACCCGGCCCTTGCGGCGCAGGCCGGCGGTGTCGATCAGCTCGAACTTGCGGCCGTCGCGCTCGAAGGGCACGTGGATCGCGTCGCGCGTGGTGCCGGGCTGGTCGAAGGCCACCAGGCGCTCCTCGCCCAGCCAGGCGTTGATCAGCGTGCTCTTGCCCACGTTGGGCCGGCCGGCCACGGCCAGGCGGATCGGGCGGTGGTCGTCGGGGCTGTCGCCGAAGTCGTCCTCGTGCTCGGGGAAGTCGGCCAGCGCGGCCTCGAGCAGGCTGCGGATGCCCTGCCCGTGCGCGGCCGAGATCGGGTGCGGCGCGCCGATGCCGAGCTCGTGGAATTCGCCCAGCAGCGGCGATTCCTGCATGCCCTCGGCCTTGTTCGCCGCCAGCAGCACGCGCTTGTGGCGGGTGCGCAGGAAGCGCGCGATGTCGTGGTCCTGCGCCGACAGGCCGCCGCGCACGTCGACGACGAAGATCACCGCGTCGGCCTCGGCCACCGCCTGCTTGGTCTGCTTGGCCATCTCGGCCACCACGCCCGTGGGCTTGTCGGGCTCGAAGCCACCGGTGTCGACGACGATGAACTCGCGGGCGCCGAGCCGGGCGTCGCCGTAGTGGCGGTCGCGCGTGAGGCCGGCGTAGTCGGCCACGATGGCGTCGCGGCTCTTCGTGATGCGATTGAACAGCGTGGACTTGCCGACGTTGGCCCGGCCCACGAGCGCGATGACGGGTTTCATCGCGCGCTCCGGGGCTCAGCTCGGGCGGAACGCGTACACACCGCCGTCACGGGTGGTCACCAGCAGCGTGGCACCGGCCAGCACCGGCGTGCCGATGACGGCCTTGCCGTCGGTGCGCAGGCGCAGCTGCAGCGTGCCGTCGGCCGCCGACAGGATGTGCACCCAGCCCTCGGCGTCGCCGAAGACCACCGAGCCGCCCATCGCCACTGCGCCGCTGAGGCCGCGGTACAGCAGGCTCTCGTTGGTCCAGAGGACGTCGCCGGTGTCGGCGCGCCAGGCCGTGATGCGGTCGCTGGCGTCGGCGCCGACGACGCGCTGGGCGTCGCCGCCCACGGCCTGGATGCCGCCGGTCGCGCGCGACCACAGCAGGCTGCCCTGGGCGGCGTCGGCGCACGCCACCGCCGACTGGAAGGCGCGCATGCAGACATGGTCGCCCACCCGCACGATCGGGCCCAGCAGGTCGGCCAGCCGTTCGACTTCGTTCGTGCCTCGCGGCGACGCCATCGGCAGCTCCCATTCCACCGTGCCGTGCAAAGGGTCGAGCGCGGTCAGCCGCGGCCCCTGGCCGACCAGCAGCGTGTTGTGGAACGGGGCCACGACCCCGGCCTGCGCCAGCGTGAGGGCGTCGCCGGGGCGGTAGAAGCGCCACAGCAGCCGGCCGTCCTGGGCATCGAAGGCCTGCACCGAGCGGTCCACGCCCATCACGAACACGCGCTCGCCGGCCACCAGCGGCGGGGTGACCACGGCCGACTCGACGCGCCGGCGCCAGACCTCGCGGCCGCGGTCGAAGGTGACGACGACGTTGCCGCGCGTCACCACGCTGGCATAGCGGCCATCGCTGCCCACGCCGGCGGCGATCTTGTCGCCGGCCGAGGCGCGCCAGACCTCGGCCCCGGTCTCGGCCTGCAGGGCCCGCACCTCGCTGCCGGCGGCCAGGTAGACCACCCCGCCCTGCACCGTGGGCACGAGCGGAAAGCCCACCGTGCCGATGTCGGCATGCCAGGCCTCGCGCATGCCGATCTTGGGCGCGTAGTCCTTCAGCGGCGTCGGCTTGGGCTTGTCGCTCGAGCAGGCCGCCAGCAGGGCCAGGCCAGCCAGCGCCAGGGTCAGCGCCGCCAGCCAGCGCCCGGCCCGCGGCCGGGATGGCGCGGACG
>JAGWMW010000229.1 GCA_028871575.1 Burkholderiales bacterium
AGCGCGCGGCAGGCCGCCCGCGACGCGGCGGCCGATGCCGGCCCGGTGCGCGCCGCCTTCCTGGTGCGCGACAACCTGCGCCAGCGCCGCGCCAGCGAGCGCAGCTACGGGCTGGCCATCCGCCGCGCGCGGCGCCGCGTCGACATCGCGGTGCCCTACTTCTACCCCGGCCACGGCTTTCGCCGCGCGCTGCGCAGCGCGGCGCGCCGCGGCGTGCGGGTGCGGCTGCTGCTGCAGGGCAAGATCGACTACCGCATCGCCGCCGTGGCCGCGCGCGTGCTCTACGACGAGCTGCGCGCGCGCGGCGTGCGCATCTACGAGTACACGCCCGCCTTCCTGCACGCCAAGGTGGCCGTGGTCGACGACGACTGGGCCACCGTGGGCAGCTCCAACATCGACCCGCTGTCGCTGCTGCTGAACCTGGAGGCCAACGTCGTCGTGCGCGACGCCGGCTTCGCCGCCGCGCTCGCCGAGCGCTTCGAGCGCGCGCTGGCGCAGTCGGCCG
Source organism: Burkholderiales bacterium (assembly GCA_028871575.1). Classification (GTDB taxonomy): domain Bacteria; phylum Pseudomonadota; class Gammaproteobacteria; order Burkholderiales; family Burkholderiaceae_C; genus Rubrivivax. The sequence continues at coordinate 506 of JAGWMW010000229.1, forward strand.
AGGTCACCGGCGCCCCGGCCGGCACCGGCTGGCGCCAGTGGCTGCGCCGCGGCGCGGTGGCCGGCCTGGCCAACCTCTACCTGCGCGTGGCCGGCTTCACGGGCCGCTACTACTGATCCCCGCCGATGGCCGGCGAGGAGCTCGTGATCGCGCGTCCGCAGGGCCTGTACTGCCCTGCGGGCGACTTCTACATCGACCCCTGGCGGCCAGTGCCGCGCGCGGTCATCACGCATGCCCATGCCGACCATGCCCGCGCCGGCCATGGCGCCTACCTGGCCAGCGCCGCCGGCGCGGGCGTGCTGCGCGCCCGGCTGGGCGACATCACCCTGCAGCCGCTGGCCTGGGGCGAGCCGGTGCACCTGGGCGGCGTGCGCCTGAGCCTGCACCCGGCCGGCCATGTGCTGGGCTCGGCCCAGGTGCGCCTGGAGCACCGCGGGCAGGTCTGGGTGGCCTCGGGCGACTACTTCCTCAGCGGCCATGCCGGCGAGGTCAATCCGACCTGCGCACCCTTCGAGCCGGTGCGCTGCCACTGCTTCATCACCGAGAGCACCTTCGGCCTGCCGGTGTACCGCTGGCGGCCGCAGCGCCAGGTGCTGGCCGAGGTGGCGGCCTGGTGGCAGGCCAATGCCGCGGCCGGCCGCGCCAGCCTGCTGCTGGCCTACAGCTTCGGCAAGGCGCAGCGCCTGCTGGCCGGTCTGGCCGCGCTGGCCGGCGCGCCGGCAGCCGACCTCGGCCCGGTCTTCGTGCACGGGGCCGTCGAGCCCCTGAACCGGGCCTACCGCGAGGCCGGCGTGGCGCTGCCGCCGACCCGCCCGTGGGCCGCGCCGTCGAAGGCGCGCGCCGACCGCACGCTGCTGGCGCGGGCCCTCGTCGTCGCGCCGCCGGCCGTGCGGGGCAGCGCCTGGGCGCGCGGCCTGGGCGAGCACAGCGACGCCTTCGCCAGCGGCTGGATGCAGCTGCGCGGCACGCGCCGGCGCCAGGGCCTGGACCGCGGCTTCGTGCTCAGCGACCACGCCGACTGGCCGGGCCTGCAGCGGGCCATCGCCGCCACCGGCGCCGAGCGCGTGATCGTCACCCACGGCTACGAGGCGGTCATGGTGCGCTGGCTGCAGCAGCAGGGCCTGCAGGCCGGCAGCTTCCGCACCGAGTACGGCGGCGACGAGGCCGAGGCGGCGCCGCCCGCCGCCGAGGCCGAGTCGGCCGGCGCCGGGGCCGAGCCGGCCGGTGCCGCCGGTGCCGAGGGCGCCGCGGGCCCAAGCTGAGCCGATGCGCCGCTTCGCCGCGCTCTACCAGGCGCTGGACGCCAGCACCGCCACCGGCGACAAGGTGGCCGCGCTGGTCGCGTACTACGGCCAGGCGCCGGCGGCCGACGCCGCCTGGGCCACCTACCTGCTGGCCGGCGGCCGGCCGCGCCGCATCGTGCCGACGGCGCTGCTGCGCCAGGCCGCCTGCCGCGGTGCCGGCATCGACGACTGGCTGTTCGAGGCCTGCTACCAGGCCGTGGGCGACCTGGCCGAGACGATCGCCCATGTCCTGCCCGAGCCCGAGCCCGAGTCCGAGTCCGAGTCCGAGTCCGAGTCCGAGTCAGGGCACGAGCACGAGCACGAGCACGAGCACGAGCACGAGCACGAGCACGAGCACGAGCACGAGCCGGTCGTGGAAGACCCACCGGCCGAGCCCGGCCTGGCGGCCTGGATGACGCAGCGGCTGCTGCCGCTGCGCGGCCAGCCGCCGGCGCGGCAGGTTGCGGCGCTCGAGGCCGCCTGGCGCGAGCTCGACGCCGGCAGCCGCTTCGTGCTGGTCAAGCTCATCGGCGGCGGCTGGCGCGTCGGCGTGAGCCGGCTGCTGGTGCAGCGCGCCCTGGCCCAGCACCTCGGGCTGGATGCCCGGCTGCTGGCACAGCGCCTGGTGGGCTGGACCGACGCCGCCACGGCGCCCGACGCCGCGCGCTGGGCCGCGCTGACGGCGCCGGCCGGCAGTGCGGCTGCTTCGCCCGGGCTGCCCTACCCGTTCTTCCTCGCCCACGCGCTGCCCGCCGGGCCCGAGCGGCTGGGCCCGCGCGAGGACTGGATCGCCGAGTGGAAGTACGACGGCATCCGGGCCCAGGTCGTGCGGCGCCAGGGCCAGGCCTGGATCTGGTCGCGCGGCGAGGAGCTGGTGACCGATCGCTTCCCCGAGGTGGTGGCCCAGGCCGCGGCCTGGCCCGACGGCACGGTGGTCGATGGCGAACTGCTGGTCTGGCCGCCGGGCCAGGACCGGCCGGCGCCGTTCAGGCTGCTGCAGCAGCGCATCGGCCGCAAGGCGCCCGGCCGGGCCCTGCGGGCCGCCGCGCCGGTGCGGCTGCTGGCCTACGACCTGCTGGAATCCGCCGGCGCCGACCTGCGCCCGCGTCCCCAGCACGAGCGGCGCGCGCGGCTGGTGGCCCTGGCGGCCGAAGTCGGCGCGGCCGCGCTGCCGGTCTCGCCCGCGCTCGAGGGCGCCGACTGGCCGGCGCTGGCCGCGCTGCGCGAGCAATCACGCGCGCGCGGCGTCGAGGGCCTGATGCTCAAGCACCGCAGCAGCGGCTACGGCGTCGGCCGCACCCAGGGCGAGGGCCGGTGGTGGAAGTGGAAGGTCCAGCCGCTGAGCGTGGACGCCGTGCTCGTCTACGCCCAGGCCGGCCACGGCCGCCGCGCCGGCCTCTACACCGACTACACCTTCGCCGTCTGGAGCCGCCCGCCGGCCGATGCCGCCGAGGCGCAGGCCGTGGTCGAGGCCATCGCGCGGCGCGAGCCGGCCGTGCCCGGTGCGCTGCAGTTGCTGACCTTCGCCAAGGCCTATTCGGGCCTCAGCGACGAGGAGTTCGAGGCCGTCGACCGCGTCGTGCGCGCCAGCACGCTGGAGAAGTTCGGCCCCGTGCGCAGCCTGCGGCCGAGCCTGGTGTTCGAGATCGGCTTCGAGGGCATCGACCTCAGCCCGCGCCACAAGAGCGGCATCGCGGTGCGCTTTCCGCGCCTGCTGCGCCTGCGCCCGGACAAGCCGCTGCACGAGGCCGATGCACTGGACACGCTGCGCGCCATGCTGGGGTGAACCCCAGGCGCAGCGGCGCACAAAGCGTTGCGCCTTCTGACGCCCGTCAACACGGGCCGTCCGTAGCATGGCGACTGCCCTGGAGAGAGAGCCGCCGATGTCCTTCGTCATGATTGCCACGGGTCCGCCCAGCCGCTCGCGCGTGCGCACGCTGTCGATGCGCCGCCTGGGTGTGGCCGGCGCGGCCGCGGCGGCGCTGCTGCTGGCCGCCGGCGCCGGCCTCGGCCAATGGGCGGGCCGGTGGGCCGCCACCAACGCGGCGACTGCCGCCGCCGGCGCGGCGCGGTCGCCCAGCGCGCCGGCACAGCCCTTCACGGTCGAGCAGCTGGGCGCGCTCTCGGGCCGACTGTTCCAGCTCGAGAGCCAGGCCCTGCAGCTGGGCCAGCGGCTGGGCACGGCGCCGATGGCCGGGCTGGCTGCGGGGCAGGTTGCACGGCAGGCAGCAGGGCCGTCACCCGGATCGTCACTCGGGTCGGCCGCGCCGCCCCGGCCCCAGGCCGAGGCGGGACCGCCGGCCCGGCCCAGGCCGCCGGCCAGCGGCGGCCCGCTGCTGCCGCCGCGGCCCGAGGCCGACATGTCCGACGCGGCCGGCGTGGCCGACGAGGGCGGCGCGCTCGGCCTGCTGCAGGACCGGCTGGCCCGGGTGGCGCAGCAGCTGGCGCGGGTGGCCGATGCCGCCACGCTGCAGCGGCTGGCGCTGATGCGGCTGCCCACGCGGCTGCCGGTGGCGGGCGCCGAGCTGACCTCGGGCTTCGGCAACCGCGAGGACCCCCTCACCGGCCAGCGCGCCTTCCACGACGGGCTCGACCTGGCCGTGGCGCGCGGCACCGTGATCCGCGCCGCCGCCGGCGGGCGTGTCGTCTACGCGGGCCTGAAGCCCGACTTCGGCCGCATGGTCGAGATCGACCACGGCAACGGCCTGGCCACCCTGTACGCGCATGCCTCGCGCCTGCTGGTGACGGCCGGGGCCGTCGTGCTGCCGGGCGACCCCATCGCCGAGGTCGGCAGCAGCGGCCGCTCGACCGGCCCGCATCTGCACTTCGAGGTGCTGCGCCAGGGCACGGCGATCGATCCGCGGCGCTACCTGGCCGGGCTCTGAGGGCGGCGCGGGATGACCCTGCGCAGCCCGGGGGCCGCGGTCAGCCGCCTGGCCAGCATGCCGCTGGTGCTGGCCGCGCCGCGCGGCGGGCGCGTGCGGCGGCTGGCCTTCGCGGGGGCCGGCGCGCTGGCGCTGGCGGCGGCCTTCGCGCT
>JAGWMW010000024.1 GCA_028871575.1 Burkholderiales bacterium
TCCCACGCTGCGGCGGCGCCGCCAGGGCGCGCGTGCCGACCGCGGCCAGCGCCGTGGCCGCGGCGGCCAGCGCGCCGAGCAGCGCCCAGGCCCAGCGCCAGGGCAGCGGCGGCACGGCCAGGGCCGAGACGACGATGCCCACGCCCGTGCCACCGTAGTACAGGCCCAGCACCAGGCCCGAGCGCGCGCCCGGCGCGGTGGCCACGCGCGCGGCCAGCAGGCCGCCGCCGACGAAGGCCGCGGCGCTGGCCACGCCGGTGGCGAATCGCAGCACGTAGAGCAGCGCGTCGCCCCGGGCCAGCCCGTGTGCGGCCAGCAGCAGCGCCGCGCCCAGGCCGCCGGCCAGCATCACGCGGCGCGCGTCCACCTGCGCGAACACCCGCGGCGCGAGCAAGGCGCCGGCCAGGTAGCCGGCGGCGTTGACGGTGTTCATCGCCCCGGCCGTGAAGTAGCTCCAGCCCAGCGCGGCGCGCATCGGCGGCAGCAGCAGCGCGTAGGAAAAGCGCGCCAGCCCGAGCGACACCGCGGCCGCCAGGCCCAGCGCCAGCGCGTGGCGCAGCGGATGCTTCAGCGGGGGCGGCAGCAGGGGCTCGGGCGCTGGCGCCGGCGCCGGCTCAGCCACCGGGCCCGCCCTGCGCGGCCAGCAGCGCCTGCACCACCTCGGCGAAGCCGGCGCCGCGCTCGCCCGCGGTGATGTAGGCCGGCCACACCCGCAGCTCGGCCTCGAAGCGCCTCAGGTTGGCCACGCCCACGGCGAGCGGGAAGCGCTCGAACAGCGGCTGGTCGTTGGTCGAGTCGCCGACGTAGATCCAGCGCCCGACCTCGGCCTGCAGCTCGCGCCCGTAGAGCCGTCGCAGCATCCACTCCGCGGCCGTCCACTTGTCGTGGGCGCCGAACCAGCCGTTGACGTGGATCGAGCTGACGCTGGCGTTCAGCCCCGCGGCCCGCATCAGCGCCAGCACCTGCGCGATCGCCGCCGGCGGCAGCTGCGCGAACTCGCTGTGGTCGATCGCGAGGTCGGTGGCGCGGCCGGCGCTGTCGCGCGCCAGCTGCGCGCCGGGCACCTGGCGCAGGATCTGCGCCGCGACCTCGCGCCGGCGCTCGGCGTGGCGGGCGCGCGTGGCTTCGTCCTGCGCGAACTCGGTGACGAGGCGGCCGCCCTCGCGCAGCAGGGCCACGCCGCCACTCTCGGCCACGACGGCCGCCACCGGCCAGGCGGCGGCGATGGCCTCGCTCCAGGCCAGCGGCCGGCCGGTGATCGCGATCACCGGCACCTGCGCACGCGCCAGCGCGTCGAGCGCAGCCCGGGCCGCGGGCTCGGTCGCGCCGTCGCGCGTGAGCGTGTCGTCGATGTCGGTCATCACGCCCCGCACCTGGCGCAGCTGCGCGGCAGGCAGGGCCGACAGCGGCGCGGGCAGGGCTGCACTCATCTGCGAAGTCTTGCACGGGCGCGGCGTGCGGGCTGCCGGGGCCGTGGCTAGAATGCCGGCTCCCACCGAGGAGCGTTGCAACCTTCACCCGGAAGGCCAGGCTCGGGGGGTCTTCACTGCAACCGCGCTCACCTGCACGACGTCGATCGTGGGTGAGTGGACCGAACGCCCCACCTCGCTGCCGTGCAGGGCCTGCAACCGCCTGGAGCCTGCCGATGAATGCCGTCCTCAAACCCCTGCACAGCCCCGATCACCTCGTGGCCGACCTCGCGCTCGCCGACTGGGGCCGCAAGGAAATCAAGATCGCCGAGACCGAGATGCCCGGCCTGATGGCGATCCGCGAAGAGTTCGCGCCGAAGCAGCCGCTGAAGGGCGCGCGCATCGCCGGCAGCCTGCACATGACCATCCAGACCGCGGTGCTGGTGGAGACGCTGCAGGCGCTCGGAGCGCAAGTGCGCTGGGCCAGCTGCAACATCTTCAGCACGCAGGACCACGCCGCCGCGGCGCTGGCCGTGGCCGGCACGCCGGTGTTCGCCTACAAGGGCGAGACCCTGGCCGACTACTGGGACTACACGCACCGCATCTTCGAGTTCGGCGAGGGCGTCAAAGGCGCCCCTGCGGGCACCAAGGGGACGGAAGGCGAAGGCCCGAACATGATCCTCGACGACGGCGGCGACGCCACGCTGCTGATGCACCTGGGCAAGCGCGCCGAGCGGGACCTGTCGGTGCTGGACAAGCCCGCGAGCGAGGAAGAGACCATCCTCTACGCCGCGATCCGGGCCCGGCTGGCGCAGGACCCCACCTGGTACAGCCGCAAGGGCGCGCAGATCATCGGCGTGACCGAGGAGACCACCACCGGCGTGCACCGCCTCAAGGAAATGAGCGCCGCCGGCACGCTGATGTTCCGCGCCATCAACGTCAACGACTCGGTCACCAAGAGCAAGTTCGACAACCTCTACGGCTGCCGCGAGAGCCTGGTCGACGCCATCAAGCGGGCCACCGACGTGATGATCGCCGGCAAGGTGGCCGTGGTGGCTGGCTATGGCGACGTGGGCAAGGGCAGCGCGCAGGCGCTGCGGGCGCTGTCGGCCCAGGTCTGGGTGACCGAGATCGACCCCATCAACGCGCTGCAGGCGGCGATGGAAGGCTACAAGGTCGTGACGATGGAGTACGCCGCCGACAAGGCCGACATCTTCGTCAGCGCCACCGGCAACAAGAGCGTCATCACGCGCGCGCACATGGCGGCGATGAAGGACCAGGCCATCGTCTGCAACATCGGCCACTTCGACAACGAGATCGACGTCGCCGCGCTGGCCGACTGCACCTGGGAGGAGATCAAGCCCCAGGTCGACCACGTGGTCTTCCCCGACGGCAAGCGCATCATCCTGCTGGCCAAGGGGCGGCTGGTGAACCTGGGCTGCGGCACCGGCCACCCGAGCTTCGTCATGAGCTCGAGCTTCGCCAACCAGACCATCGCCCAGATCGAGCTGTACACGCACAGCGACTACTACGAGAACGGCAAGGTCTACGTGCTGCCCAAGCACCTGGACGAGAAGGTGGCGCGGCTGCACCTGAAGAAGGTGGGCGCCATGCTCACCGAGCTCAGCGACGAGCAGGCGGCCTACATCGGCGTGCCCAAGCAGGGGCCGTACAAGCCCGACACGTACCGGTATTGAGACCCCCCGGAGCGCCTTCGGCGCCTCCTCCCGAGGGGGCAACGCCCGCGGCCCGGCGCCTGCCTGCGTTGACGGTCTGGCGCGTGCGGAGCCAAAATGGCTCCGCAGAGCCGATTTGGAGCCCACATGAGCGTCAACCTCTCGATCAAGGACGTGCCCGACGAGCTCGCCGAGCGGCTGCGGCAGCGTGCGGCGCGCAACCACCGTTCGCTGCAGGGCGAACTGATGGCCATCGTCGAGCGGGCCGCCAGTGCCGATCTTCCGGGCCCGGCCGCGGCTGGCGCGCCGGGCGAAGCCTCCGGCGGCCCGGCCCGCAGCTGGGCGCAGGGCTTCAAGACGGTCGAGGATCTGCTGGCCGAACGCCAGGCCGCGGGCTGGAAGCCGCACCCGGCGCTGGCCCGTGCGCCGCTGGCCGCCGACATCGTGCGCGCCGACCGCGATGCCCGATGAGCCGCAGCCGCCGACCGGCGCCCCGGGTCCTGTATGTCGCCGAGCCCGCGGCAGCCTGGTCGGAGCGGCCGCCGGCGGTGGTGGACTGCAGCGTGATGGCGGCCGTGCTCTGGGCCGAGCCGGCGGCGCCCCAGGCCAGCGCTCAGCTGGCCGGCCGCAGCCTGCATGCGCCGGCCCTGCTGGGCTGTGAGCTGGCCAACGTGGCGCGCAACAAATGCCGCTCGGGCGTGCCTGAAGGCGTGGCTCGGGCCGGGCTGCAGGCCTACGCCGAGCAGCGTCTGGTGCTGCACGACGCCGAGCCCGCCACCTTGTTCGACCTCGCCCAGCAGTACGCGCTCACGGCCTACGACGCCGCCTACCTGGCGCTGGCGCTGAAGCTGCGTGCCCCGCTGATCACCTTCGACCAGAGGCTTGCCGACGCCGCCACCCGGGCGCTGGGCCAGCCCGATTGATTGCCGGCCATGCCTCACCTCCCCGTCAGCATCGAGTTCTTCCCGCCCAACACGCCCGTCGGCAGCGAGAAGCTCAAGACCGTGGTGCAGGAGCTCTCGGCGCTGGCGCCCGAGTTCTACAGCGTCACCTACGGCGCCGGCGGCAGCACGCGCGACAAGACGCTGGCCACGGTGCAGGCGATCGCGGCGCTGGGCTTCGAGGCGGCACCGCACCTGTCGTGCATCGGCAGCACGGCCGCGGGCATCGCCGAGATCCTGGCCACCTACCGGGCGCAGGGCATCCGGCGCCTGGTGGCGCTGCGCGGCGACCTGCCCAGCGGCATGGCCACGGCGGGCGAGTTCCGCTATGCCAGCGAGCTGATCGAGTTCATCCGCCGCACCCAGGGGCCCGACTGGCACATCGAGGTCGCGGCCTACCCCGAGTACCACCCGCAGCAGCGCTACGTGCGGCGCGACCTCGAGCATTTCGCGGCCAAGGTGCGGGCCGGCGCCGATTCGGCGATCACGCAGTTCTTCTTCAACCCCGACGCCTACTTCCACTTCGTCGACGAGGCGCGCCGGCTCGGCGTGACGGTGCCGATCGTGCCGGGCATCATGCCGTTCCACAACTTCGCCCGCATCGCGCAGATCGCGGCCCGCGACGGCATCGACATCCCGCGCTGGGTGGCGCTGAAGATGGAGGGCTACATGGACGACGCGGCCTCGATCCGCGCCTTCGGCCTCGAGGTGGTCACGCGCCTGTGCCAGCGCCTGATCGAGGGCGGCGCGCCCAGCCTGCATTTCTACGCGCTGAACCAGTCGGCGCTGACGCTGGAGATCGGGCGCCGGCTCGGGCTGGCGTAGGCCGCGCACCGCCGGGGGCGGCAGCGTGCGGCGCCGTGCTCAGCCGCCGCTCAGGGCCTGCACGATGGCCACGTCGTCGCCCGGCTGCAGCGCCAGGCCGAGGTCGAAGGTGGCGCGGCCGTTGACGAAGACGCGCATGTTCGGGCGCAGGCGGTCCTGCTCGTCGACCATGCGAAAGCGCAGCCCCGGGTAGCGGCGGTCGAGGTCGGCCAGCAGGCCGTCCAGGGTGGCGCCCTGGGCCTCGACGCGCATGGCGCCGGTGTAGGACCGCAGCGCGCTGGGAATCAGGACCTGCATCGACCGGGTGCTGGCGGGCCGCGCTTCAGGGCAGCGCGGCCACCTCCACGGCGTAGATCTCGGGCAGGTGGCGGGCGATGCAGGCCCAGCGCGCGCCCTCGTCGCGGCTGGCCCAGAGCTCGCCGCTGGTGGTGCCGAAGTACAGGCCCACCGGGTCCTGCGCATCGGCCGTCATCGCCTGGCGCTTGACGGTCCACCAGGCCTGCTCGGGCGGCAGGCCGCCGTCCAGCCGCTGCCAGGTCTTGCCGCCGTTGCGGGTGCCGTAGACGGCCGGCCGGCCCTGCGGGCTGGTGCGCGGCCAGACCGAGGTGCCGTCCATCGGGAACACCCAGGCCTGCTCGTCGTCGCGCGGGTGCACGACCATCGGGAAGCCGACGTCGCCCACGCGCTTGGGCATGCGCGCGCCGATGCGCACCCAGCGCTCGCCCGGCCGGTCGAGCCGGTAGATGCCGCAGTGGTTCTGCTGGTACAGGCGGTCGGGGTTGCTCGGGCACATGCGCACCACGTGGGGGTCGTGGTAGGTGAGCACCGCGGGGTCGAAGCCCTCGACCACCTGCAGGCCCTGCACCAGCGCGCGCCAGCTGTGCCCGCCGTCGGTGGACTCGTGCACGCCGCCGCTGGACATGGCGAAGTACAGGTGCGCCGCATCGCGCGGGTCGACGATGATCGAGTGCAGCTTCGGCCCGTCGGGCGTGCCGTCCTGCGCGCTGCCCATCCATTCGCGGAAGCGCGGGTCGTCGTTCAGGCTCGAGAACGGCGCCCAGGTCACGCCGCCGTCTTCCGAGCGAAACAGGCCCTGCGGCGAGGTGCCGGCATACCAGGTGTCGCGCTCGCCGGCCGGGCCCGGGGCCAGCCAGAAGGTGTGGTCGACCGCGCGCGCAGGCGCGCTCTCGGCTGTCGCGCGCGCCGGCGCGCTCTCGGTGACCGCGCGCGCCGGCGCACCCTCGGCCGCCTTGGCAAAGGCCGGCGGGCGGGCCGATTCCTTCCAGCGGCGGCCGAGGTCGGTGGAGCGGAACACGGTGGGCCCGAGGTGCCCGGTCTTGGCCGCGGCCAGCAGGGTGCGGCCGTCGCGCGGGTCGAGCTGCAGGTGGCTGACGATGTGGCCCAGGAAGTGCGGGCCGTCGGCGCGCCAGGTCTTGCGAGCGGCATCGCCATGGAAGATCCAGGCCCCCTTGCGCGTGGCCACCAGCACCACCAGGGCCTGCGGCGGACGCTTGCGGCTCGATGCGGAGGCCGGGGCCGTCTTCGTCTTGCGGGCGGGGCGGGCGGTGCTGGCGGGCATGGGCGGGGCTCCTGTGCGGCTGCCAGCCTAAGCCAGACGCGGGCCGGCCCGGCTACGGGACGACCCGGTATTCCTCGTCCGACACCTTGTGCAGCCAGTCGACGGCGCGGCCGTCCAGCGCTTCCTGCACCGCGATGTGCGTCATCGCGGTGGTCGGCGTGGCGCCGTGCCAGTGGCGGTGGCCGGGCGGGCACCAGACCACGTCGCCGGCGCGGATCGTCACCACCGGCCCGCCTTCGCACTGCGTCCAGCCGCAGCCGGCGGTGACGATCAGCGTCTGCCCCAGCGGATGCGTGTGCCAGGCGGTGCGGGCACCGGGCTCGAAGGTGACACAGGCGCAGGACACGCGCGCAGGCGGTGGCGCCGAGTGCAGCGGGTCGATGCGGACCCGGCCGGTGAACCATTCGGCCGGGCCGGGGCGCGAGGGCTGCGAGCCTGCAGGCAGGAGTTGCATGGCGATCGTCCTTTCGGGTCGGGGGGATTGGGGAGATTCGGGGGATTGGGGATCGGCCGGACGGCAGCTCAGCGGCCGACGAGCTGCTGCAGCCGGGCCGGATAGCGCGCCCCTTCCACCGGATGCGCGGCCACGGCCGCCTCGATGGCCAGCAGGTCCTGCGGCGACAGCACGACGTCGGCGGCGGCGATGTTTTCCTGCAGCCGGTGCAGCTTCGTCGTGCCCGGGATTGGCACGATCCACGGCCGCTGCGCCAGCAGCCAGGCCAGCGCCAGCTGCGCCGGCGTGACGCCGCGCCCGGCCGCCAGGCCGGCCAGGGCCTCGACCAGCGCGCGGTTGGCCTGGCGTGCCGGGGCCGCGAAGCGCGGCACGGTGCTGCGGAAGTCGCTGGCCCCGAACGCGGTGCGTTCGTCGATGGCGCCGGTGAGAAAGCCCTTGCCCAGCGGGCTGAACGGCACGAAGCCGATGCCCAGCTCCTCCAGCAACGGCAGGATCTCGCGCTCGGGCTCGCGCCACCACAGCGAATACTCGCTCTGCAGCGCCGCCACCGGCTGCACCGCGTGGGCGCGGCGGATGCTCTCGGGCCCCGCCTCGGACAGGCCGAAGTGCCGCACCTTGCCCTGGGCCATCAGCTCGCGCACGGTCCCGGCCACGTCCTCCATCGGCACCTGGGGGTCGACCCGGTGCTGGTAGAACAGGTCGATGCGGTCGGTGCGCAGCCGCTGCAGGGCCTCGTCGGCCACCTGCCGGATGCGCTCGGGCCGGCTGTCGACGCCCTGCTGCGGGTCGCCCGCGCGGAAGCCGAACTTGGTCGCGATCACCACCTGCTCGCGCACCGGCTCCAGCGCCTGGCCGAGCACACGCTCGTTGACGCCGGGCCCGTAGGCCTCGGCGGTGTCGAAGAAGGTGATGCCCTGGTCGACGGCGGCGCGGATCAGCCGCACGGCCTCGGCCGTGTCGGTGGCGGGTCCGTAGCCGTAGCTCAGGCCCATGCAGCCCAGGCCGAGGGCCGAGACGGTGAGGCCGCTGCGGCCGAGGGGTCGGGTGTTCATCGGGGTCTTTCCGGGTTCAGTGTCGATGGCAGCGACTCTAGGCAGGCCGCGGCCCCCTGACTAGACTGCTGGATCGACATGCACCCAGTAGGCTTGCTGATCAATGACCCCGTTCGACGACCTCGCCGGCTTCGCCGCCGTGGTGCGTGCCGGCAGCTTCACCCGCGCCGCGGCCCGGCTCGGGGTCACGCAGTCGGCGCTCAGCCAGACCGTGCGCAAGCTCGAGCGCCGGCTCGACCTGAAGCTGCTCAACCGCACCACGCGCAGCGTCTCGCCCACCGAGGCCGGCGAGCGGCTGTACCGCACCCTGGGCCCGCGGCTGGAGGCGATCGAGGCCGAACTCGCGGTGCTGGGCGAGATGCGCGGCAAGCCGGCCGGCACGGTGCGCCTGACGGCCAGCGAGCACGCGGCGCGCACCCTGGTCTGGCCCCGGCTGGAGCCCTGCCTGGCGCAGTACCCCGACATCCGCATCGAGCTCAGCGCCGACAACCGCTTCACCGACATCGTGGCCGAGCGCTACGACATCGGCGTGCGCCTGGGCGGCGACGTGGCGCGCGACATGGTCGCGGTGCGCCTCGCGCCCGACCTGCGCATGGCCGTCGTGGGCAGCCCGGCCTACTTCGCGCGCCAGCCGCGGCCGCAGACGCCGCAGGACCTTGCCGCCCACGACTGCATCGGCCTGCGCCTGGCCTCGCACGGCGGCCTGATGAAGTGGGAGTTCGCGCGCCGGCGCAAGGGCGTCAACGCCCATCCGGCGGGCCGGCTGGTCTTCAACTCGAGCGAGTTGATCGTGGCCGCGGCGCTGGCCGGCCACGGGCTGGCCTGGCTGCCGCTGGACCTGGTGCAGCCCCATATGGCCCAGGGGCGGCTGGTCGCGGTGCTGGAAGACTGGGCGGCCTCGTTCGCCGGCTACCACGCCTACTACACGAGCCGCCACGCCTCGCCGGCGGTGATGCGGGTGGTCGAGGCGCTGAGGGCGGCGCCGGCGGCCTGAGCGCCGCGCCCACGGGCGCTCAGCCCGCCGGCCGCTGCCAGGCCACCCCCTCGTCGGTGAGGATCGCATCCAGCGGCACGTCGTGCGGCTCGGCCTGCAGGCCGGGCACGAAGCCGTTGGCGTAGGCCAGCCCGACGGTGTACGGGCGCGGCGACAGCACGGCCAGCGTGCGGTCGTAGAAGCCGCCGCCGTAGCCCAGGCGCACGCCGCGCGGGCCGAAGCCGACGCAGGGCACCAGCAGCAGCGTGGGGTGGAAGACCGGGGTGTTCTTGGGCTTGGGGATGCCGTAGGCATCCTCCTCCATCTCGCAGCCCGGAAACCACATCTGGAAGCTGAGCTGCTTGCTGGCCTTGTCGGTCACGGGCAGGCCGATGCACCGCTCCTCGTCGGCCTCGGCCCAGCGGTACAGGGCCGGCAGCGCATCGAACTCGCCCTTGATCGGCCAGTAGGCGCCGACGGCCGCGTCGTCGCGGCCCATCAGCCACACCCGCAGCACTTCCTGCAGGTGCATCGCGCGCTGGTGGCGGTCGATCAGGGTCTGGCGCTCGGCCTGCAGCTGGCGGCGCAGCAGGCGCTTGTCGTGCGAGGGCTCCAGCGGGGGCAGGCTCAGGCTCATGACGCCGGATTGTCCACGCCGCGCGCGCGGCGCCGAAACACAGGCCGTGCGCGCGCAGCGCCTGCGCTAAATTCAAGCCATGCCGCGGGCCGTCGATTTCGCTTGTGTGGCCGCCGGGCCGCGGCGCCTGCGGCCCGCGCGGCGCGCCTGGGCCGTGGCCCTGCCGGGGTTGATCGGGCTGATCGCGCTGATGGCCCTGCTGGGCCCGGCCCGAGCCGCCCGAGCCGAGACGGCCGGGACGGCCTCTGCCGCAGCCTCGGGTTCGGTGGCCCGCTCGGCTGCGGCGCCTTCGGCAGCGGCAACCGCGCCCGCCTCGGCGCAAGACCCCGCTGCGGTGCCCGAGCCGGCGCTCGGCCCGCTGCCGGGCGATGACGTCATCGTGCAGGCGCGCGAGGCGCTGCGCCGTCACGACCGGGCCGCGCTGGCCCAGGCCCTGCAGGCCGCCAACGCGCTGCACCACCCGCTGGCGATGTGGGTCGACTACTGGGAGCTCAGCAACCGCCTGGCCGATGCGCAGCAGGCCGATCTCGATGCCTTCTACGCGCGCTGGCCCGGCACCTACGTCGAGGACCGCCTGCGCAACGACTGGCTGCTCGAGCTCGGGCGGCGCCGCGACTGGGCCGACTTCCGCGTCGAGTACCCGCGCTTCGTGCTCAAGGACGACCCGCAGGCGGCCTGCTACTGGCTCCTCACCCGCCACCTCGACGGCCAGGACGTGCGCGAGCCCGCGCTGGCGGCCTGGACCGCCTCGCGCGAGCCCGACGACGGCTGCGCCCTGCTCGGCCGCACGCTGGTGGCGGCGCATGTGTTCAGCCGCGACGACGTCTGGCAGCAGGTGCGCCTGGCCACCGAGTTCGACCGCGGCCCGGCGGCCCGCGCCGCCGCGGCGCTGATCGACAAAGCCACCGAACGCGCGGTGGCCGACCTCTGGACCGAGCCGCAGCGCTTCCTGCGCCTGCGGCCGCACCTGGCCGGCCGCACCGGCCACGAGCTGGCCCTGCTGGCGCTGATGCGGCTGGCGGCGCAGGACGCCGAGGCCGCCGCGACTGCGCTGGCCCGCACCTGGCACGAGCGGCTGCCGCTGGCGATGGCGGCCACCGCCTGGGCCCAGATCGGCCGCGCCGCGGCGGTGCAGCACCTGCCGCAGGCCGCCGCGCAGGACCGCCGCGCCTGGCAGCTGTGGACGGCCGCCAACCGGCGCGGCGTGGCGCCGCCCTGGGGCGACGAGCTACTGGCCTGGCAGGTGCGCGCCGCGCTGCGCGAGAGCGCCGGCGAGCGCCAGCGCTGGCCGCTGGCGCTGCGGGCCATCGCCGCCATGAGCCCGGCCGCCCAGCGCGAAGAGGCCTGGGTGTACTGGAAGGCGCGCGCGCTGCAGGCACTGGCCGCCGCCGCGCCGCCAGGCCGCCCGCGCGACGAGGACCGTGCCGAGGCCCGGGTGGCGCTGGCCTCGATCGGCGCCCGCCTGAGCTTCTACGGCCTGCTGGCCAACGAAGACCTGGGCAACGCGCCGCAGCTGCCCGACCCGCCGGCCGCCCCCACGGCCCAGGAGCAGGCCGCCGTGCGCCGCCAGGGCGGCCTGGTGCGCGGGCTCGAGCTGCTGGCCCTGGGGCTGCGCAGCGAGGGCGTGCGCGAGTGGAACTACAGCACCCGCACGCTGGACGAGCGCGGCCTGCTGGCCGCCGCCCAATGGGCCTGCGATCGCGACGTCTGGGACCGCTGCATCCAGGCCAGCGAGCGCACCCGCTTCCAGGTCGACATCGGCCAGCGCTACCCCCTGCCCTTCCTGCGCCCGGTGCTGGCGCAGGCCGCGCGCACCGGCCTGGAGCCCGCGGTGCTGTACGGACTGATCCGGCAGGAATCGCGCTTCGTGCTGGCCGCGCAGTCCTCGGTCGGCGCGGGCGGGCTGATGCAGATCATGCCGGGCACCGCGCGCTGGACGGCGCAGAAGATCGGCCTGCCCTTCGAGCCCTCGATGCTGGCCGACCGCGACACCAACCTGCGGCTGGGCATGGCCTACTTCAAGCGCGTGCTCGACGACTTCGACGGCTCGCTGCCGCTGGCCGCGGCGGCCTACAACGCCGGCCCGCGCCGCGTGCGGCGCTGGCGCGACGGCGCCACCGCCCTGGAGCCCGCGGCCTGGGCCGAGACGATCCCGTTCAACGAGACCCGCGGCTACGTCAAGCAGGTGCTGGCCAACGCCGTGGTCTACGCGCTGCGCCTGGGCCAGCCCGCGCCCGCGATCAAGGCCCTGCTGGGGCCGCCCATCGGGCCGCCGCCGCCGGGCCAGAGCCCCGACGCCGACCTGCCCTGACACTCGACCCCCGCTCCCCTGGCTCCCATCGCTTCCCACGGCCCACCGCTCCCACTGTTCACCGCCATGCCCCTGCCCGAGATCCCCTCCCCGGCCATCAAGCGCTACCTCGTCCTCGGCGGCACCGGCTTCGTCGGCCGCGCCCTGTGCGAAAGGCTGTTCGAGCGCGACGCCGGCGCCAGCCTCGTGGTGCCCACGCGGCGCGCCGCGCATGCCAACGCGGTGCGGCCGCTGCCCACGGTGCAGCCGGTGCTGGCCAACGTGCACGACGACGCCCAGCTGGCGCGGCTGGTGGCAGGCTGCGACGCGGTCGTCAACCTGGTGGCGATCCTGCACGGCAGCGCGGCCGAGTTCGAGCGCGTGCACGTGGCGCTGCCGCGCCGCCTGGCCCGCGCCTGCGCGCAAGCCGGCGTGCGCCGCCTGGTGCATGTCAGCGCGCTCGGCGTGGGGCCCGGCGCGCCCTCGCATTACCTGCGCAGCAAGACCGAGGGCGAGGCCGTGCTGCAGGCGGCACTGCAGGCCGGCGGCCCGGCGCCGACGCTGCTGCGGCCCTCGGTGATCTTCGGCGCCGAAGACCGCTTCATGAACGTCTTCGCGCGGCTGCAGGCGGTCGCGCCGGTGCTGCCGCTGACCGGGGGCGACGCCCGCTTCCAGCCGGTGTGGGTGGGCGACGTGGCGCAGGCCATCGTCGCCGCCCTCGAGCGCGAGGACGCGCCGGGCCGGGTCTACGAATGTGCCGGCCCCGCGGTCTACACGCTGTCCGAGCTGGTCTACCTGGCCGGCCGCTGGTCGGGCCACGAGCGGCCGCAGCTGCGGCTGCCGCTGGCGCTGGGCCGGGCCCAGGCGGCGCTGATGGAGCTGCTGCCCGGCGAGCCGCTGATGTCGCGCGACAACCTCGACTCGATGCGCGTGCCCAACGTCGCCTCCGGCACGCTGCCGGGGTTGTCGGCGCTGGGCATCGAGCCCACGGCGCTCGAGGCCGTGGCCCCGGCCTACCTGGGCGCGCAGTTCGCGCGCGCGCGGCTCGGCCGCTGGCGCGCCCAGGCCGGGCGCGAATGAACCCCCGCCAAGGAGGCGCGATGCAGCTCATCATCGGCAACAAGAACTACTCGTCCTGGTCGATGCGGCCCTGGGTGCTGATGCGCCAGCTCGGCCTGCACTTCGAGGAGGTGGCGCTGCGCTTCGACGACATGGGCGAGCACTCGGCCTTCAAGCGCGCGGTGGCGCGCTACAGCCCGGCGGGCCGGGTGCCGGTGCTGCTGGACGACAGCTTCGCGGTCTGGGACTCGCTGGCCATCTGCGAATACCTGCACGACAAGTTCCCGGGCCGCGGCATCTGGCCCGAGGACATCCAGGACCGCGCCCGCGCCCGCTGCCTGGCCGCCGAGATGCACGCCGGCTTCGGCGCCCTGCGCGAGCACTGCCCGATGAACATCGAGGCCCGGCTGCCCGAGGTGGGCGCGCGCGTGCGGGCCGAGCAGCCCGGGGTGCGCAGCGACCTGGCGCGGATCGAGCTGATGTGGGCCGAGGCCCTGGTGGCCAGCGGCGGGCCCTTCCTCTTCGGCGGGTTCGGCGCGGTGGATGCGATGTATGCGCCGGTGTGCATGCGGCTGCGCACCTACGGGCTGGTGACGGCGGGCACCACCAACGACTACGTGGCCGCGGTGGCCGAGACCCCCGCCGTGGCGGCCTGGATCGCCGGCGCGCTGGCCGAGCACGACTTCGTGCCCGCCGACGAGCCCTACCGCAGCCGGCGCTAGCCGGCCTGCCCGCGATGCAGCTGTACGTGGTCGGCGGCGCGGTGCGCGATGCGCTGCTGGGGCGGCCGGCCAGCGACCGCGACTGGGTCGCCGTGGGCACCACGCCCGAGGCGCTGGTGGCGCTGGGCTACCGCCCGGTGGGCCGCGATTTCCCCGTCTTCATCGCCCCCGGCACTGGCGAGGAGGTGGCGCTGGCGCGCACCGAGCGCAAGACCGGCCGCGGCTACCACGGCTTCGCCTTCCACGCCGCGCCCGAGGTGACGCTGGAGCAGGATCTTGCGCGGCGCGACCTCACCATCAACGCCATCGCGCAGGCCGGGGACGGCACCCTGATCGACCCCCACGGCGGGCAGCGCGACCTGCGCGCGCGCGTGCTGCGCCACGTCTCGCCGGCCTTCGTCGAGGACCCGGTGCGGCTGCTGCGCACGGCGCGGCTGGCGGCGCAGCTGCCCGGCTTCACGCTGGCCCCCGAGACCCTGGCGCTGCTGCGGCAGATGGTGGCCGACGGCGAGGTCGACGCCCTGGTGCCCGAGCGCGTGTGGCAGGAGCTCGCGCGCGGCCTGATGGCCGAGCGGCCGAGCCGGATGCTCGAGGTGCTGCGCGACAGCGGCGCGCTGGCGCGGCTGCTGCCCGAGGTGGACGCGCTCTGGGGCGTGCCGCAGCCGCCGGCGCACCACCCCGAGGTCGACACCGGGCTGCACCTGTGCCTGGTGCTGGACCAGGCCGCGCGGCTGCAGGCCGGCCTGCCGGTGCGCTGGGCCGCGCTGTGCCACGACCTGGGCAAGGCGACGACGCCGCGCGAGCAGTGGCCGCGCCACCCCGGCCACGAGGCGCGCAGCGCCCAGCTGGCGCAGGCGCTGGCCGAGCGCCTGCGCGTGCCGGGCGACTGCCGCGAGCTGGCCGACGCCGTGGCGCGCGAGCACGGCCATGTGCATGCCAGCGGCACGCTGGGCGCGGCGGCGCTGCTGCGCCTGTTCGAGCGCTGCGACGCGCTGCGCCGGCCCGATCGCTTCGGCCAGCTCCTGCTGGCCTGCGAGTGCGACTCGCGCGGCCGCACCGGGCTCGAGGACCGGCCCTACGCGCCGGCCTCTCGGCTGCCACCGCTGCTGCAGGCCGCGCTCGGCATCGACAGCGCGCAGGTGGCCGCCAGCGCCGCGCAGCGCGGCCTGCGCGGGCCCGACATCGGCCAGGCGGTGCGGCAGGCGCGCGAGCGGGCCCTGGCGCTGGCGCTGGCCTCGGAGCCTGCCCCCGTGCAGACCGAGGGGCAGGCGGTCGGGCCTTCGGCCCGGCGCGGCGCCTAAGTCGGCCATAAGGGTCGCGCCGGCACAGTGCGCCCGTCGCCAGGCCGAAGGCCACCGGCGGCGCTCGTGTCCCGACCCCCGCCACCTCCCACAGGAGACCGCCATGCCCCGCATCCCGAAACGCCTGATCGCCTTCACGCTCGGCGCCGCCGCCCTGGGCGGCATCGCCCTGGCGGCCCGCGCCGCCGCCGAGCCCGACGAAACCCCCGCCGCCGACCTGGCGCGCACCCACATCGGCCTGCTGCAGGCCGTCAGCACCGCCCAGGGCCACGCCGGCGGCCTGGCCACGCGGGCCGAACTCGGCAACGAGAACGGCCGCCTCGTCTACGACGTCGAGGTCGTGGGCCCGTCGCAACAGGTCTTCGACGTCAAGGTCGACGCCAGCAGCGGCGCCGTGCTGGCTGCCGCGGCCGACACGGCCGACCACGACGCCAAGCCGGAAGCCGACGAAGAGAAGGATTGATGCCGGACGGCGCTTGAACCGAGGGATCGGCCCCCTCTCCGGCCCCGGCGGCGAGGGGGCCCGGCGCGGCCCCGGCCGTCGCTGGCGTCCAGCGTTCGAACGCCTCGCGGCACGAGCACGCCCGGGCCGCTGGGCGCCTACAGCAGCTCGCCGATCAGCATCATCAGCAGGCTCAGCAGCAGCGAGCTGGCCAGCGGCACGTAGACGTCTCGGCCACCGAGGCGGAAGCGGAAGTCGCCCGGCAGCCGCCCGAGGCCGATCCTGCGCAGCCAGCCCTGCAGGCCGTTGAACAGCAGGCAGGCGAGCAGGAAGACGAGCAGCCAGCGCATGGGGCTCCGGGCCCGGCTACAGGGTGTGGCTGCGGTCGCCCGCCGCAAAGCCGATGGGCTCGAAGCCCGGCAGGCCGCGCGCCAGGCCGAGCACCTTGAACAGCTCGCCCATCTCGTGCTCGTTGAGCAGCGTCTGCGCCGCCGCGATCTCGCGCGCGCCGGCGCCGGCCAGCAGCCCGAGCAGGCCGCAGTTGAGAAGGAAGCGCGCCTGCGTGGTGTAGCCCAGCACCTCGAGCCCGGCGTCCTGCGCGGCCAGCGCGAGGGCGCTGAAATTGACGTGGGCGGTGATGTCCTTGGCACCCGGCTCGGCCAGCGGGTCGGTATCGGCGCGGTGCGCGCGGTGGCACATCAGCGTGCCGCCGCTGCGCTGGGGGTGGTAGTACTCGGCCTCGGGGAATCCGTAGTCGACGAAGAAGGCCGCGCCGCGCCGCAGCCGCCGGGCCAGGCTGCGCACGTAGGCCTCGGCCTGCGGGTGGATCTCAGTCACGGTGCCGGGCGCCAGGTCGGCGTCGTGCGCGGCGTCGGTGGGCGGGCGCTGCGCCGTGTCGCGCTCGGCCCAGCCGAAGCCGCCGTCGGCCGCGGCGACCACGCCACGCTCCTGCCAGTGCGTGCCGCTCCAGCGCAGCAGCGTCACGGGCATGGCGTCCAGCACCTCGTTGCCGACGACCACGCCGTCGATCGCATCGGGCCAGGCGTCGAGCCACTGCACGCGGCCGCCCCAGGGCGCCAGCCGCTCGGCCTGGCGCGCGCGCAGGCTGCCCGAGACGTCGACGATGGCATAGCGGCGGACCCGCTCGCCCAGCGCCTGCAGCAGCTGCGCCGCCAGCGCGCCCGAGCCGGCGCCGAACTCGAGCACGGTGTCGGCCTGCGCGGCCTCCAGCGCCTGCGCCACCTGCCGCGCCAGCGCGTGGCCGAACAGGGGCGAGAGCTCGGGCGCGGTGACGAAATCGCTGCCCGAGGCCGGGAAGCGGCCGAAAGGCAGGCCGCCGCGGCTGTAGTAGCCCAGGCCGGGCTCGTACAGCGCGATCGCCATGTAGCGCTCGAACGGCAGCCAGCCGCCGGCCTCGGCGATGGCCCGCTGCAGGCGGCTGTGCAGGTGCGCCGATAAACTCGCCGGCCCGGGTGCGTGCATCCGACGAATTGTAGGAACCCGCCGCCGCATGGACGCCAAGCCCGTCGTGCTCGTCACCGGCGCCGCCCGTCGCATCGGGCAGGCCATCGCGCTCGAGCTGGGCCGCCACGGCTGGCACGTGGCCGTGCATGGCCGCGGCTCGACGGCCGACGCGGCCGAGACGCTGGCGCTGATCGCCGCGGCCGGCGGCTCGGGGCAGGCTTTTGCCGCCGACCTGGCCGACGAGGCGCAGTGCGAGGCCCTGCTGCCGGCGGTGCTGGCCGCCTGCGGGCGCGTGGACGCGGTGGTCAACAACGCCTCGCTGTTCGCCCACGACGACCTGGCCAGCTTCGGCACCGCGGCGATGGAGGCGCACTGGCGCGCCAACACCGCGCCGGCCATCGTGCTGGCGCGGGCGCTCGATGCCGCCCTCGCCGGCCGGTCGGCCGCAGCCGGCGCGGCGCGCGGCTGCGTGGTCAACCTGCTCGACCAGAAGCTCTACAACCCGAACCCCGACTACCTGTCCTACACGCTGTCCAAGGCCGCGCTCCAGGCCGCCACCGTGATGCTGGCGCAGGCCCTGGCGCCGCGCGTGCGCGTGTGCGGCGTGGCCCCCGGCGTGACGCTGCTGTCGGGCCCGATGACCGCGGCCGAGTTCGATGCCGCGCACCGGATGACGCCGCTGCAGCGCAGCTCGACCCCGCAGGACGTGGCCGCCGCGGTGCGCTTCCTGCTGGAGTCGCCCGCCATCACCGGCAGCACGCTGCTGGTGGACGGCGGCCAGCACCTGCAGCCGCAGCCGCGCGACGTGATGTTCCTGGCCCAAGCGGCCGACCCCGCCCCGAAAGCCCCCTGATGCAAAGCTCGCTCCACCATCCGCTGCTCAAGGACTGCCGCCGCCTCTTCCTGCGCGACTACGAGGTGTGGATCAACATCGGCGTGCACGACTTCGAGAAGAAGGGCGAGCAGCGGGTGCTGATCAACGTGGATCTTTACGTGCCCTTGGCCTTGTCGACACCTCGCGCGGACAAGCTCGACGAGGTGGTCGACTACGACTTCATCCGCCGCTCGATCATGGCCCGCGTGGCGCGCGGCCATGTGCACCTGCAGGAGACGCTGGCCGACGACGTGCTGGCGCTGATGCTGGCGCACCCGCGCGTGCGCGCGGCCTGCGTGTCCACCGCCAAGCCCGACGTCTACCCCGACTGCGACGCGGTGGGCGTGGAGGTCTTCGGCCTGAAGGAGGGCCTGGCGTGAACGCTGCACTGGACACCCCGGCCGTGCGCAAGGCGGCCTTCGAGGCCAACAAGCTCAGCAAGCGGCTGCACCGCCAGCTGGGCCAGGCGATCGCCGACTACGCGATGATCGAGCCGGGCGACAAGGTCATGGTGTGCCTGTCGGGCGGCAAGGACAGCCACGCGCTGCTCGACCTGCTGCTGTCGATGCAGCAGCGCGCGCCGGTGGACTTCACGCTGGTGGCCGTCAACCTCGACCAGAAGCAGCCCGGCTTCCCCGAGCACGTGCTGCCCGAGTACCTGCGATCGCGCGGCGTGCCCTTCCACATCGAGCAGCAGGACACCTACGCGGTGGTCAAGCGCCTGGTGCCCGAGGGGCAGACGATGTGCAGCCTGTGCTCGCGCCTGCGCCGCGGCATCCTGTACCGGGTGGCCGGCGAGCTGGGGGCGACCAAGATCGCGCTCGGCCACCACCGCGACGACATGGTGGTCACGCTGCTGATGAACATGTTCTTCGGCGGCCGCCTGAAGGGCATGCCGCCCAAGCTGGTCAGCGACGACGGGCAGCACGTCGTCATCCGCCCGCTGGCCTACGTGGCCGAGACCGACCTCGAGCGCTGGGCCGAGCACCGCCGCTTCCCCATCATCCCGTGCACGCTGTGCGGCAGCCAGAGCGACCTGCAGCGGGTGCAGGTCAGGGCCATGCTGCGCGAGTGGGAGCGCCGCTACCCGGGCCGCAGCGACAGCATGCTGCGCGCGATGGCGCATGTGGTGCCGTCGCACCTGATGGACCGGAACCTGTACCCGTTCACATCGCTCCAACCCGGCGGGGTGGCCGACCCGGGCGGCGACCGGGCCTTCGACGAAGAGCCCTGCGCGCCGCCGGCGGCGGACGGCCTGTTGTTGCATCCCGCGCCCGCGCGCACGCCGCGGGCCCGAACCGAGGAACCGTCATGAACATTCGCACCGGACTCCTGGTTCTGTGCGCGGCCCTGCTGGGCGGCTGCGCCAGCATGGGCACGCTGCACAGCGACGTCAGCAGCTACGGCCAGTGGCCCGCCGGCCGCGCGCCGGGCACCTACGCCTTCGAGCGCCTGCCCTCGCAGCAGGCCCGGCCGGCCGCCGCCGAGCGCCTGGAGACGGCGGCCCGCGGCGCGCTGGCGCATGCCGGGTTCCAGCCCGTGCCCGGCGGGCAGCCGCCCGACGTGCTGGTGCAGCTGGGCAGCCGCGAGAACGCCGAGGCCCCGGTCTGGGCCGACCCGATCTGGTGGCAAGGCGGCTGGGGCGGCCCGTACTGGCGCGGCGCTTACTGGGGCGGCCCCTATTGGGGCGGGCCGTACTGGGCCTGGGGCGGGCCTTACTGGGGCGGCCCCTGGGGCGGCTCGTTCTACTACGGCAGCCCGCGCTACGCGCAGGAAGTGGCGGTGCTGATCCGCGACCGGGCCACCGGCAAGCCGCTGTACGAGACGCATGCCCGCACCGATTCGTTCTCGCGCGCCGACGAGGCCGATCTGGCGGCGCTGTTCGACGCCGCGATGCTCGACTTCCCGCACGTGGGCCTGAACCCGCGCCGCGTGGTGGTGCCGATCGGTCCGAGTCAGCCGGCTGCCGCGGCAACGGCTGCACCGACCACACCCGCCACATCGACCGCTACCCCGGCGGCACCGGCGGCGTCGCAGCCAGCTCGCTGAAGTCTTCGCGCCAGCCCTGCAGCACGCCCTGCGCGTGGGCGCGCTGCGCCGGCGTGGTGGCGTTGTGGATGCGCGCGGCGAAGGCGCAGCTGTAGGCCACCAGGCGCTGCTGGTAGGCACGGTAGGCGGGGTCGGGTGAGTGCTCGAGCTTGTCGACCAGGCCGCGCAGCGCGGCCAGCCGCTCGGCCGGGCCGGCGCGCTCGGCCACCAGCCGGCGCAGCGTCTGCAGGGTGTCGATCTGGCGTCGCCGGCGCTCAGCCGCCCAGGCCTCGGGATCGAAGGGCGAGGCCGCGATGCCGGCCTCGATCACGCGGCGCTGCGGCGCCTGCAGCCGGCCGTACAGGCGCTCGACGCGCTCCACCGTGCGCTCGACCGAGGCCTCGTGGCGCGCCGCGAGGTCGGGCTGCAGGTAGTCCTCGCGCATCTGCCGCATCACCTTGGCAAAGTGGCGGTCGATGGCGCTGAACTGCGGCGGGCCGAGCCCCGGCACCAGGTCGGCCGCCTGCACCAGGCCATGGTCGATCGTGGGCTGCAGGGCGTCGCGCAGCCGATCGGCCCAGCGGCAGGCCAGCGCCGGCGTGGCGGGCCGGCCGGCGTCGGCCTCGGCCTCGCCCAGCAGCGCCGCCCAGGACGGCAGCTGCGTCTGGCGGTTCCAGGCGAACAGTTCGCGCAGGTCGGCCTTGACCTGCGGCTCCTGCGCCGCGCTGAAATCGACGTAGCCGTCCAGCCACCACCAGGCCAGCTGCGGCCCGGTGTCGTAGGCCAGGCGCACCGCGCTGCAGCCGGCCAGCGCCGGGCCGAGCAGCAGCACCAGCAAACCGATAATCAGGTTTTGGCAGCGAGACTTCCGCATGGCACTCAACGTCGTGATCATGGCCGCGGGCAAAGGCACCCGCATGAAATCGGCGCTGCCCAAGGTGCTGCACCGGCTGGCGGGCACGAGCCTATTGCAGCATGTCCTGCAGGCCGCGTCGGCGCTGGGGGCGGCGCGCACGGTGGTCGTCACCGGCCATGGGGCCGAGGCGGTGGAGGCCGCGGCCGCGGCCAGCGGGGCCGTCTTCGTGCGCCAGATGCCGCAGCAAGGCACCGGCCACGCGGTGCAGCAGGCGCTGCCGGCGCTGGACGACGCCAACCCGGTGACGCTGGTGCTCAACGGCGACGTGCCGCTGATCCGGCCCGAGACGCTGCAGGCCCTGGTGCAGGCCTGTGGCGGCCGGGCGCTGGCGCTGCTGACGGTGGACCTGCCCGACGCCAGCGGCTACGGCCGCATCGTGCGCGACGGGTCCGGCGGCGTGGCCGCCATCGTCGAGCACAGGGACGCCACGCCGGCGCAGCGCGCGATCACCGAGGTCTACACCGGCTTTCTCGCCGCACCCACGGGCTGGCTGCGGAAGTGGGTGGCAGACCTGGGCAACGACAACGCCCAGGGCGAGTACTACCTCACCGACGTGGTGGCGATGGCGGTGGCCGCGGGCGTGCCGGTGGCCACGGCCGCGGCCGGCAGCGAGACCGAGGTGCTGGGCGTGAACAGCCCCGCCCAGCTGGCCGAGCTCGAGCGGCGGCTGCAGCGCCAGCAGGCCCAGGTGCTGATGGAGGCCGGCGTGCGCCTGGCCGACCCGGCGCGCTTCGACCTGCGCGGCCGCCTGGATTGCGGCCGCGACGTCGAGATCGACGTCGGCTGCATCTTCGAGGGCCGCGTGCGGCTGGCCGACGGCGTGCGCGTGGGCGCGCATTGCGTGATCCGCGACGCCGTGGTCGAGGCCGGCGCCGTGATCCACCCCTACACGCACATCGAAGGCGCGCAGGTCGGCCCCGGCGCGCTCATCGGCCCCTACGCCCGGCTGCGGCCCGGCGCCGAGCTGGGGCCGCAGGTGCACATCGGCAACTTCGTCGAGGTCAAGAACAGCACCCTGGCGGCCGGCGCCAAGGCCAACCACCTCGCCTACCTGGGCGACGCCACCGTCGGCGAGCGCGTCAACTTCGGCGCTGGCAGCATCACCGCCAACTACGACGGCGCGAACAAGCACCGCACCGTGATCGGCGACGACGTGCACGTGGGCAGCAACTGCGTGCTGATCGCCCCGGTCACGCTGGGCGCAGGCGCCACCGTGGGCGGCGGCTCGACGATCGGCCGCGACGCCCCCGCCGGCCAGCTCACCGTGGCGCGCGCGCGCCAGGCCACGGTGCCGGGGTGGAAGCGGCCGGTGAAGGGGCGGTAGGCCCTTGGCCGCTCATGAGCGCAGTTCCGGATCCGGTCGAGCAAGTGCCAGCTCTGGTCGTGCGCCTATACGAAATCGTAGAAAAGCTTGAGTGCCTCTTTCCTGGGCGACGCTTCACGCCAGATGGACATCTGATTGGCAGCATCGGCGAAGTGTTGGCTGCGCACCTCTACGGCCTCACCCTCCGAGCACACTCAACGCAGGGGCACGACGCAACCACCTCGTCCGGGGTTCAGGTCGAAATCAAGGCAACACAGGGGAACGGGGTCGCCTTGCGAGCAGAGCCTCAACATCTGATTGTTTTGCAGCTCAAAACTTCGGGCCTTGCGTCTGAGGTCTACAACGGACCTGGGGCTTTAGCCTGGAACGCCTGTGGCGCCGTGCAGCGCAATGGTCAACGCCCGATCTCGTTGTCCAAGCTTCGAAAGCTCATGGCTGAAGTTTCAACCGCATCGCGCTTACCCGTAGTACGCAGCTAGCCTTTTGAAGGGGCGGACTGGCCTACTGTTCGCCTCCTCTCTCCAATGGCAGCCCGGCAGCCCGCTCGGTACGCCCCGTCAGAAGCCCGCGGCCATTCACGGCCTTGTCAAACAAACGTTTCATTCGTTTGGTAGAGTTCGGCTCGATGAAGCCCGTTCCCGGCCTGGCCGGTCTTGCCGCGCCACCCCGCGCCGTGCCGCCGCCGGCCGCGGCCGACGAGGCCGAGCAGGCGCAGGCGCGGCTGCTGCGCACCGCGCTGGCGCTATTCGCCGACCAGGGCTATGCGCAGACCTCGATTCGCCAGATCGCGTCCGCGGCGCAGGTCAACGTGGCGGCCGTGAGCTACTACTACGGCGACAAGGCGGGCCTGTACGAGGCCGTGTTCCGCCTGGCCCGCGACCCCGCCAGCGACCTGCCCGCGGGCGGCATCGAATCGCTGGAGGCGCTGTACGACCGCTTCCTGGCACCCTTCCGCCAGGGCGACCAGGTGCGGCTGTGGATCAAGCTGTTCCGGCGCGAGATGCTCGAGCCCACCGGCCTGTGGCAGGCGCGGGTCGAGAACAACATGCGGCCGATGCACGCGGCCGTCGTGGCCCTGCTGTGCCGGCAGCTCGGCCTGGCGCAGGCCGACGACGAAGTGCACCGGCTGGCGATCACCGTCGTCGGCCTGGCGGTGCACCTCTTCATCGGCTGCGACGTGATCGATGCGCTGGCGCCGCAGCTGGCCGCCAGCCCCGACCGTCTGGATGCCTGGCGCGACCGCCTGGTCGGCTACGCTCAGGCGCTGATCGATGCCGAGAAGCTGCGCCGCGAGCCGGCCGCCGGACCCCTAGGCCGGCGGGACGCCCCCCTCCTGCGATCGAATAAAAGGAAGACCTCTTGAGCACCGCCCCCGCCCAGCCCGACCTGCGCCGCCGCGCGCCGGCCGCCGCGGCCGCCGCCCTGGCGCTGGCCCTGGCCGGCTGCGCCGTCGGCCCCGATTTCAAGCCGCCGGCGCCGCCCCGCGTGGCCGACGCGGCGCGGCCCTACACCGCCGCCGCGATGCCGGCCGCCACCGCCAGCGCGCCCGGCCAGGGCGGCGCGGCGCAGCAGCTCGTGCTCGGCCAGGACGTGCCGGGCCAGTGGTGGACGCTGTTCCGATCGCAGCCGCTGGACGCGCTGGTGCGCTCGGCCCTGGCGCACAGCCCCACGCTCGCCTCGGCCCAGGCGGCGCTGCGCCAGGCGCAGGCGCTGTACGAGGCCGATGCCGGCGCCAAGACGCTGCCGGCCGTCACCGGCCAGGCCGGGGCGGTGCGCGAGCGCGCCTCGCAGGCCACCACCGGCGTGGCCGCGGGCCGCGCCTTCAGCCTCTACAACGCCTCGGTCAACGTCTCGTACAGCGTGGATGCCTTCGGCGCCACGCGGCGTGAGCTCGAGGGGCTGCAGGCCGGCGTCGACCTGCAGCGCTGGCAGGTCGAGGCCACCGCGCTGACGCTCACCGCCAACGTGGTGACGACAGCGATCCAGGAAGCCTCGCTGCGCGCACAGCTGCAGGCCACGCGCGACGTGGTCGACGCCCAGCAGCGCGCGCTGGCCGTGGTGCAGCGCCAGGCCGCGCTGGGCGCAGTGGCGCAGCAGGCGGTCCTGGCCCAGCGCACGCAGCTGGCGCAGAGCCTGGCCACGCTGCCGGCGCTGGAGAAGGCGCTGGCCCAGACGCGGCAGCAGCTCGCGGTGCTGGCCGGACGGCTGCCGGGCGAGGACGGGCTGCCCGAGTTCACGCTCGACGGCCTGCAGCTGCCCACCGAGCTGCCGCTGACGCTGCCCTCGGCGCTGGTGCGCCAGCGGCCCGACATCCAGGCCAGCGAGGCCCTGCTGCACCAGGCCAGCGCCCAGGTGGGCGTGGCCACGGCCAACCTGTACCCGCAGATCACGCTGTCGGGCAGCCTGGGCGCGCAGAGCCTGCAGCTCGACCGGCTGTTCTCGGGCCCGAGCCAGGTCTGGAGCCTGGGCGGCAGCCTGCTGGCGCCGATCTTCAACGGCGGGGCGCTGCACGCACGGCGCCGCGCCGCCGAGGCCGCCTACGACCAGGCGCTGGCGCAGTACCGGCAGACGGTGCTGAACGCCTTCCTCAACGTGGCGAACACGCTGCGCGCGCTGGACAGCGATGCCCAGGGCCTGCAGGCGCAGGCCACGGCGGCGGCGCTGGCGCAGCAGTCGCTGGACCTGGCCACGCGCCAGTACCAGGCCGGCGCGATCAGCTCGCTGCTGCTGCTGGACGCCCAGCGCAGCCTGCAGCAGACGCGCATCGGCCTGGCCCAGGCGCAGGCCGCCCGCTACGCCGACACCGCCGCCCTGTTCCAGTCCCTGGGCGGAGGCTGGTGGCAGCGCGGCGCGCTGCCCACGGCCGGCACGCCGGTCGCTTTCGAAACGACCGCCTCGGCACCCGCCCCGGGGCGTTGAAGCCGCACCGGCCGGCCGCTGCGGGCAGTCGCGGCGGCCGGCCCTGAACACAGTCAACAGGATTCGCAGGAAGGGATTCGCATGGCCAGCCGCACCACCAAGCGCATGTTCATCATGCTCGGACTCGTCGTCTTGCTCATCGCCGTGCTGGCGGGGGTCAAGTTCCTGCAGATCCGCACGCTGATCGCCAACCTGCCCAAGCCGCAGCCGCAGGTCGTCACCGCGATGCAGGCCGCCACCTCCGAATGGCAGCCCCAGGTCAAGGCCGTGGGCACGCTGGTGGCGGTGCGCGGCGTGGACGTGGCCAGCGAGATCGCGGGCCTGGTGCGGCGGGTCGAGTTCCGCTCGGGCCAGGACGTCAAGGCCGGCCAGGTGCTGGTGCAGATGAACGCCGATGCCGAGATCGCCCAGCAGCATGCGCTGCAGGCGGCGGTGGAGCTGGCCACCACGGTGCTGGCGCGCGACCGCCAGCAGCTCGCGGCCCAGGCCGTGAGCCAGGCCCAGGTCGACGCCGACCTGGCCGACCTGCACGCCAAGCAGGCCAGCCTGGCCCAGCAGGCGGCGCTGGTGGCCAAGAAGACGATCCGCGCGCCCTTCGCCGGCCGCACCGGCATCACCACCGTCAACCCCGGCCAGTACCTCAACGCCGGCGACAAGATCGTCACGCTGCAGACGCTGGACCCGGTGCACATCGACTTCAACCTGCCGCAGCGCCAGCTCACGCAGCTGGCGCTGGGCCAGCACGCCACGCTGGCCGCCGATGCCTTCCCCGGTCAGGCCTTCGAGGCCCGGGTCACCGCGCTCAGCCCCAAGGTCGACCCCGCGACGCGCAACGTGCTGGTCGAGGCCACCGTGGCCAACCCGAAGCGGCTGCTGCTGCCGGGCATGTACGCGCGCATCGACGTCGACAGCGGCGCGCGCCAGCGCTACCTGACGCTGCCGCAGACGGCCATCACCTACAACCCGTACGGCTCCACCGTCTTCGTGGTGCAGCCCGGGGCCAAGCCCACGGTCAAGCAGGTGTTCGTGACCACCGGGCCCACGCGGGGCGACCAGGTCGCCATCCTCAGCGGCGTGACCGAGGGCCAGCAGGTCGTCACCAGCGGCCAGCTCAAGCTGAAGAACGGCACCGAGGTCGTGATCGACAACCGCGTGCTGCCCGCCGACCAGGCCCACCCGACTCCGCAAGAGCAGTAAGGCGCGGCCATGAAATTCACCGACCTCTTCATCCGCCGGCCCGTGCTGGCGATGGTGATCAGCCTGCTGATCCTGGTGCTGGGCCTGCGCTCGCTGTTCAGCCTGCCCGTCAACCAGTACCCGCAGACGCAGAACGCGGTGGTCACGGTCTCGACCACCTACTTCGGCGCCGACGCGGCCACGGTGGCGGGCTTCATCACGCAGCCGCTGGAGTCGGCCATCGCGCAGGCGCAGGGCATCGACTACCTGTCCTCCAGCAGCAGCTCGGGCGTGTCCACCATCACCGCCACGCTGCGGCTGAACTACGACGCCAACCGCGCCCTCACCGAGATCAGCACCCAGGTCAACTCGGTGAAGAACCAGCTGCCGGC
>JAGWMW010000230.1 GCA_028871575.1 Burkholderiales bacterium
TTTCGCCGAGCGAGGCGTTCTTGCCGCCCACGACCTCGACGTCGGTCATCCTCAGGTGTTCGAACGGGGCGACCAGGGCGGTCGCCAGGGGGGCCAGTGACATGGGAAAGCTCCGTGATGTGAGAAAACCGGTGCTTCCGCATGCGCGGCCTGGCGCCCACCCGGGCGGTGTTCTTCTTGCTTGCGCCAGGCGGGTGGGAACACGTGGAGGGCCTGTGACGGAACGATTGCGAAGGATTCTAAGGAGTTCTTCCCTATCATCGACCGTCGCCCGCACCGGCGGCGCGCCCCGAACAGCGACCATGCCCGAGCGAACCGCGTTCTTCGTCTCCGACGGCACCGGCATCACGGCCGAGACCTTCGGCCTGTCGATCCTGGCGCAGTTTCCGTCGCGGCCGCGCCATGTGCGCCGGCCCTTCGTCGACACCCCCGAGAAGGCGCAGCAGCTGGTCGACGAGATCAATGCCACCGCCTTGCGCGAAGGCCAGCGCCCGATCGTCTTCGTGACCCTGGTCGACGACCCGGTGCGCCGCATCGTCACCGGCGAGCGCTGCAAGGGGCTGGTGCTGGACATGTTCCGCACCTTCGTCGAGCCGCTGGAGCAGGAGTTCGGCGTCAAGAGCAACCACCGCGTGGGCCGCTTCTCCGACGCCAGCCAGAGCCGCGAGTACCACGAGCGCATCGAGGCCATCAACTTCTCGCTTGCCCACGACGACGGGCAGTCCTCGCGCAACCTCGACGTGGCCGACGTGATCCTCTTGGGCGTCAGCCGCAGCGGCAAGACGCCGACCTCGCTGTACCTGGCCATGCAGCACGGCATCAAGGCCGCCAACTACCCGCTGATCCCCGAAGACTTCGAGCGCGGCCGCCTGCCCACCGCGCTGGCGCCGCACAAGCGCAAGTGCTTCGGCCTGACCATCGACCCGGTGCGGCTGGCGCAGATCCGCAACGAGCGCCGCCCCGGCAGCCGCTACGCGGCGCTGGAGAACTGCCGCTACGAGATCCACGAGGCCGAAAGCATGATGCGGCGCGAGGGCATCGCCTGGCTGTCGTCGACGCACAAGTCGATCGAGGAAATCGCCACCACGATCCTGCGCGACCTGCGGCCCGACCGGCTCGTCTACTGAACCCGGCGCGCCGACTCGTACAGGCAGATCGCCGCCGCCGCGGCCACGTTGAGCGATTCCTCGCCGCCGGGCTGCGGGATGCGCAGCTGCAGGGCGCAGCGCTGCAGCAGGGTCGGCGAGACGCCCTGCCCTTCGTGGCCCAGCACCCAGGCGCCGTCCGGCGGCAGTTCGGCCTGGGGCAGCAGCCCCCCGGCGTGCGAGCTGGTGGCCAGCAGCGGCCGGCCCAGCCCCTCGAGCTGCGCTTCCTCCAGCCCCTCGACCAAGTGCAGCGCGAAGTGCGCCCCCATGCCGGCGCGCAGCACCTTGGGCGACCACAGTGCCGCCGTGCCCCGGATCGCCAGCACCTGGGCCACGCCGAAGGCGGCGGCGCTGCGCAGGATGCTGCCCACGTTGCCGGCGTCCTGCACCCGGTCCAGCACCAGGCTCGGCAGGCCCGGGCGCAGGCCCGCCGCCGGCGGCAGCTCGATCGCGAAGCCCAGCCGCGCCGGCGAGCCCAGGCTGCTCAGGCCCTTGAACAGCGCCGCCGGCACGATGGCCACGCGGGCCGCATGGCCGGCCAGCGCCCGCAGCGCGGGCTCGTCCCAGGCGTCCTCGGCGATCACCGCCTGGGCCGCCGGCAGGCCGCGTGCGCGCAGCGCGCTGCACAGGTGCTCGCCCTCGATCCAGGCCTGGCCGGCGCGCCGGTAGGCGGTGCTGTCCTGCGCCAGGCGACGCAGCCGCACCAGCAGCGGGTTGTCGCGCGCGGCGATGCGCTGCGCCACGCCCGGCGCGGTCGTCACGCGGACTCCAGGGCGCGCTGCACCGGCCCGAAGCTGCGGCGGTGCGCTTCGCAGGGGCCGTGGCGGGCCAGCGCCGCCAGGTGCGCCGGCGTGGGGTAGCCCTTGTGGCGGGCGAAGCCATAGTCGGGGTAGGCCTCGTGCAGGGCCAGGCAGAAGCGGTCGCGCTCGACCTTGGCCAGGATCGAGGCTGCCGAAATGGCCGCCACCCGGGCGTCGCCCTTGACCACGGCGGCCACCGTCATCGGCAGCGCCGGGGAGCGGTTGCCGTCGACCACGACCCGGTGCGGCCGCAGGCGCAGCCGCTCCACGGCGCGGCGCATCGCCAGCAGCGTCGCCTGCAGGATGTTCAAGGCATCGATCTCGGCCACGCTGGCGCTGGCGACCGCGCAGCACAGCGCCTGGGCGCGGATCTGCTCGGCCAGGTGTTCGCGCCGGGCGGCGCTGATCGCCTTGGAGTCGGCCAGGCCCGGGATCGGCCGCAGCTCGTCCAGGATCACCGCGGCGGCGAACACCGGGCCGGCCAGCGGGCCGCGGCCGGCCTCGTCGACGCCCGCCACCAGGCCCGGCCGCGCCCACTCGGGGCCGAGCTGCTCAAGCGTGAAGGATCGGCGCGAGGGCATCGGTGGCACGGCTGGCCGTGTCCTGGCGCAGCGTGTGGTGCAGCTCGTCGAAGCGGCGCGCCAGGCGCTCGCAGGCGGCCGGATCGTCGAGCCAGCCGAGCACGGCCGCCGCCAGCGAGGCGGGCTCGCAGTCGGCCTGGATGCGCTCGGGCACGACGAACTCGCGGCACAGGATGTTGGGCAGGCCGACCCAGGGCTGGTAGCGCAGCCGCTTCATGATCTGCCAGCTCAAGGGGTGCATCCGGTAGCCGATGACCATCGGGCGCTTGAAGAGGGCCGCCTCGAGCGTCGCGGTGCCGCTGGCGATCAGCGTCACGTCGCAGGCCGCCAGGGCGGCGTGCGACTGGCCGTCCAGCCACTGCAGCGGCAGGCCCGGCGCGTGGGCGGCTGCCAGCGGCTCGAGCAGCGGGCGCAGCCCCGGCGCCACCGGCAGCACGAAGCGCAGCTCCGGCCGCGCCCCGTGCAGGCGCCGCGCGGCCTGCAGGAATACCGGGGCGATGGCGGCGATCTCCGAGCGGCGACTGCCGGGCAGCAGCGCCACCACGGTGTCCGCGTCCGCCAGGCCCAGCGCGGCCCGGCTGGCGGCTCGCGGCGGCACGAGCGGGATCGCATCGGCCAGCGGATGGCCCACGTAGGTGGCCGCGACGCCGTGGGCGGCCAGCAGCGCGGGCTCGAAAGGAAACAGGCACAGCACGTGGTCGCAGCTGGCCGCCATCTGCTTCGCGCGGCCGCCGCGCCAGGCCCAGATCGAGGGGCAGACGAAGTGCACGGTCGGGATGCCGGCGGCCTTCAGCCGCGCTTCCAGGCCGAGGTTGAAGTCGGGGGCGTCGACGCCGATGAAGGCCGCCGGCGGCTCGGCCAGCAGCCGCTCGGCCAGGGCCCGGCGGATGCCGGCGATCTCGCGGTAGTGGCGCAGCACCTCGACATAGCCGCGCACGGCCAGCCGCTCGTGCGGCCACCAGGCCGAGAAGCCCTGCGCCGCCATCCGTGGCCCGCCGATGCCGGCGGCCTGCAGCGCGGGCCAGCGCGCCTTCAGGCCGCCCAGCAGCAGCCCGGCCAGCAGGTCGCCCGAGGCCTCGCCGGCCACCATCGCCAGGCGCATCGGCGGCGGCGCCTTCAACGCACGATGCCGCGCGTGGACGCCGCGAGAAAGTCCAGCAGCAGGCGCACGTCGGCGTCGCCACCCTCGACCGTCCCGGCCAGCGCCGCGATGGCCTCGCGCGCGCGCTCGAGCGTGAGGCCCTCGCGGTACAGCAGCCGGTGCATCTGCTTGACCTGCGCGATGCGCTCGCGCGAGTAGCCGCGCCGGCGCAGGCCCTCGGCGTTGATCCCGTGCACCGTCAGCGGATTGCCGTTGGTCGTCATGAACGGCGGCACGTCCTGCGCCACGTGGCTCTGGAAGCCGGTCATCGCATGGGCACCGACCTTGCAAAACTGGTGGACGCCGGTCAATCCGCCGAGGAAGACCCAATCCGCCAGATGCACGTGCCCTGCCAGGGTGGCGCTGTTGGCCAGGATGCAGTGGCTGCCCACCTGGACGTCGTGCGCCAGGTGCACGTAGGCCATGATCCAGTTGTCGTCGCCCACGCGCGTGACGCCGGCGTCCTGCACCGTGCCGCGGCTGAAGGTGCAGAACTGGAAGATCGTGTTGCGGTCGCCGATGGCCAGCGCCGTGGGCTCGCCGCGGTACTTCATGTCCTGCGGCGCGCCGCCCAGCGCAGCGTGGCTGTGGATCCGGTTGTCGCGGCCGATGGTGGTGGGGCCCTCGATCACGCAGTGCGCGCCGATGCTGCTGCCCTCGCCCACCACCACCCCGGCGCCGATGACGGCGTAGGGCCCGACGCTGACCGACGCCGCGAGCTCGGCCCGCGGGTCCACGATCGCGGTGGCATGGATGGCCGTCATCAGCCCGGCACCACCTTGCGCATCGTGCACATCAACTCGGCCTCGACGGCGAGCAGCCCGTCCACCGTGGCCCGGGCCTTGTAGCGGTAGATGCCGGCCTTGGCGCGGTCGATGCTGGCCTCCAGCAGCAGCTGGTCGCCCGGGCCCACCGGGCGCTTGAAGCGGGCGCCGTCGATGCCGGCGAAATACACCACCGTGTCGTCGCCCGGGTCCTCGCCGAGCGCGTCGAAGGAAAGGATGGCCGCCGCCTGCGCCAGCGCCTCGAGCATCAGCACGCCGGGCATCACCGGCCGGGCCGGGAAGTGGCCGC
>JAGWMW010000231.1 GCA_028871575.1 Burkholderiales bacterium
ACGTTGCGGTACAGCGTCATGCGGCGCTCCGAGGTCGTCTGCGAGGTCAGGCCGTAGATCGGCACCTTGATGTGGTAGCGGCTCATCCACAGCGCCGTCGAGCCCGATTCGGTGAGCGCGATGATGGCCTTGCAGCCCAGGTGGTGGGCCGTGAACAGCGCGCCCATCGCGATGCTCTGGTCGATGCGGCCGAAGCGCTTGTTGGTGAAGTCGGCATCGAGCCGCAGCTCCTCGGCGCGCTCGGCCTCCAGCGCGATCTGCGCCATCTGCTCCACCGTCTCGACCGGGTACTTGCCGGCCGCGGTCTCGGCGCTGAGCATGACGGCATCGGTGCCGTCGAGCACGGCGTTGGCCACGTCGCTGACCTCGGCCCGCGTGGGCACCGGCGCCAGGATCATGCTCTCCATCATCTGGGTGGCGGTGATGACGATGCGGTCCATCTCGCGCGCCATGCGGATCATCCGCTTCTGCAGCGCCGGCACCGCCGCGTTGCCGACCTCGACCGCGAGGTCGCCGCGCGCGACCATGATGCCGTCGCTGGCGCGCAGGATCGCCTCGAGGTGCGGGATCGCCTCGCTGCGCTCGATCTTGGCGATCATCGCCGGCCGGTGGCGCGTGGCCTCGCCGGCGACGTTGGCCAGCTGGCGCGCCATCTCCATGTCGGTGGCGTTCTTCGGGAAGCTCACCGCCAGGTAGTCGCACTGGAACGAGACCGCGGTGCGGATGTCGTCCATGTCCTTGGCCGTGAGCGCCGGCGCGGTGAGGCCGCCGCCGGCCTTGTTGATGCCCTTGTTGTTCGACAGCACGCCGCCCACGACCACGCGCGTGTGCACCTGCTCGCCCACCACGCGTTCGACGCTGAGCTTGATCAGCCCGTCGTTGAGCAGCAGCGTGTCGCCCGGGCGCACGTCGCGCGGCAGCTCCTTGTAGTCCAGGCCCACGGCGCCGAGGTCGCCGGGCTCGCTGCGCTGGGCGTCGAGCACGAAGGCGGCCCCCGGCTGCAGCATCACCTTGCCGTCGACGAACTTGCCGACGCGGATCTTCGGCCCCTGCAGGTCGGCCATCAGCGCCACCGGCTTGCCCACCTTGAGCGCGATCTCGCGCACGCGCGCCGCGGTGTCGATGTGGTCCTGTGCCTTGCCGTGGCTGAAGTTCAGCCGCACGACGTCGACGCCGGCGCGCAGCAGCCGCTCGAGCACCTCGGGGTCGCTGCAGGCGGGGCCGAGGGTGGCGACGATCTTGGTGGCGCGGCTCATGGGGTCAGGCTCCTGGCGCGCCCGGGCCGGGCTCGCGCGGCGATTATCGGCGGCCCGGCGGCGCGCCGATTTCGCGCCGTTACGGCGCCTTCAGCCCGCCGCGCGGCGGGCGAGGATCTCCAGCGCCGGCAGCGTGCGGCCCTCCAGCACCTCGAGGAAGGCGCCGCCGCCGGTGGAGATGTAGCCGATGTCGGCCTCGATGCCGTACTTGGCGATCGCCGCCAGCGTGTCGCCGCCGCCGGCGATGCTGAAGGCGGGGCTGGCCGCGATGGCGCGCGCCAGGGTCTCGGTGCCGTGGGCGTAGGCGTCGAACTCGAACACGCCCACGGGGCCGTTCCAGACGATGGTGCCGGCCGCCTTCAGCTGCGCGGCCAGCATCGCCGCGGTCTGCGGGCCGATGTCCAGGATCAGGTCGTCGGCGGCCACGTCGGCGGCGGCCTTGACGCTGGCCGGCGCGTCGGCGCGGAAGTCCCTGGCGGTGACGACGTCCACCGGGAGCGGCACCGCCGCGCCGCGCGCGCGCATGGCCTCGATCACGGCCCGCGCCGCGCCGACCAGGTCGGGCTCGGCCAGGCTCTTGCCGATCGGCAGGCCGGCGGCGAGCAGGAAGGTGTTGGCGATGCCGCCGCCGACGATCAGGCCGTCGACCTTGGCCGCCAGGCTCTGCAGGATCGTCAGCTTGGTGCTGACCTTGCTGCCGGCCACGATGGCCACCAGCGGCCGCTG
Source organism: Burkholderiales bacterium (assembly GCA_028871575.1). Lineage (GTDB taxonomy): Bacteria > Pseudomonadota > Gammaproteobacteria > Burkholderiales > Burkholderiaceae_C > Rubrivivax. The sequence goes on from JAGWMW010000231.1 coordinate 1,983, forward strand.
CGGCTGCGCCAGCGCCTGGGTGAGGGCATCGATCTCGGCCGCCAGCAGCGGGCCGGCGCAGGCGACGGGCGCGTACTCGGCGATGCCGTAGGTGCTGGCCTCGGCCCGGTGCGCGGTGCCGAAGGCATCGTGCACGAAGATGTCGCACAGCGCAGCCAGCTTGCGCGCCAGCACCGGGTCGTTCTTCTTCTCGCCCTTGTTCAGGCGGCAGTTCTCCAGCAGCACCAGCTCGCCCGGGGCCACGGCCACGCCGTCGACCCAGTCCGAGCGCAGCGGCACCGCGCGGCCCAGCAGTTCGGACAGCCGCGCGGCCACCGGGGCCAGCGAATCCGCGGGCTTGAACTCGCCCTCGGTCGGGCGCCCCAGGTGCGAGGTGACCATCACCGCGGCGCCGGCCTGCAGCGCCATCCGCAGGCAGGGCAGGCTGGCGCGGATGCGGGTGTCCTCGGTGATGCGGCCGTCCGCGTCCTGCGGCACGTTGAGGTCGGCGCGGATGAACACGCGCCGGCCGGCCACGCGGCCCTGGGCGATGAGGTCGGCAAGGCGCAGCACGTTCATGGCAGGGCGGTCTCCGGCAGGGGCTCGCGCCGGATTCTAGGCAGGGCCCTGCCCACCGGTCCGGCCGGCCGCTACCAGCCCAGGCCCAGCCGCAGCGGCAGCAGCACCGCCATGCCGACCACGATCGTGCCCAGGATGCCGCGGCGCCAGAAGAAGTAGGCCGCGCCGGCCAGCGCGGCGTACAGGCGGGCGTCCTGCCAGGTGTGGATGAGCCGGCCCTGCTGCATCACGATCTCCGGCACCACCACCGCCAGCAGCGCCGCCAGCGGCGCGTAGCGCAGGCCCTGGCGCAGCCAGGCCGGGATCGGGATCTCGCGCTCGGTGAGGTAGAAGAAGCCGCGCGTGAGCACCGTGATCACGGCCAGGCCCGCGATGGCCAGCAACTGGTGCCAGGCGGCGGCGTTCATGTGCAGTCGTCCACCGGCAGCGCCGCGCGCGGCGTGGTGTGGTCGACGAGCAGGCCGATGGACACCGCGGCGGCAATCGCGACCAGGATGTCGAGCTTGAACGGCAGCGCGTACGCGGCCACGGCGGCGCAGCCCGCGACCGCGCCCGAGACGACGGTGGCGCCGTCGACCAGCAGCGAGCAGGCCAGCGCCAGCAGGGCCAGCGTGCCGGCGAAGCCGATGCCCCACTGCACCGGCACGACGTCGGCCAGGAACAGGCCCGCGATCGAGGGCACCTGCCAGGCCACCCAGTTGGTGGCGGCGCCGCCCCAGAAGTACGGCAGCTGCTCGGGCGACGGCTCGGGCTTGGGGAAGCGGCGCATGAACAGCACGTAGTTCAGGTCGGCCGTGAAGTGCGCCAGCCACAGGCGCTGGCGCAGCGGGTAGGCCATGAAGTAGGCGCGCCACTGGGCACTGAAGATCACGAAGCGCAGGTTCACGCACAGGGCCGTGGCCCAGATCACCCAGGCCGGCGCGCCGGCGCTCATCAGCGGCAGCACCGCCAGCTGCGCACTGCCGGCGAACACCAGCAGCGACATCAGCACCATCAGCCCCAGCGGCAGGCCCGAGCGGCCCATCGCCACGCCCGTGATCAGGCCCCAGGCGCCGATGCCAATGGCCGTGCCCACCATCTCGCGCACGCCGCGCGCGAACTCGGGGTGGCGCCACATCGGCAGCGGCGCTCGGGCGACAGGCAGGGACATCGCCCCGATTGTCGCCAGCGCCTGTGGCGCCGCGGCCACGCCGGGCGCGGCCGCCGTCGCGCTACTTGTGCGTGACGCTGCCGCTGCCGGCGATGTGGCTCTGCAACGCCGGGTTGCCGCTGTAGCTGACGTCGCCGCTGCCCGCGATGCGCACCGCCAGCGTCTTCTGCGCCTGCACCGCGGCGTCGCCGCTGCCGGCGATGCTCACCCGCACGTCGTCGGCCTGCAGCCCCAGCAGCGCCACGTCGCCGCTGCCCGCGATGCTGACCTCCAGGCGGGTCGCCCGGCCGCTGCCGCTCACGTCGCCGGCACCGGCGATGTGCACGCCCAGCTCGTCGGTGGCGAGTTGCTCGAGCTTGACGTCGCCGGCCCCGGACAGCGACAGCCGCAGCGCCGGCGTCTTGAAGGCCTCGACCCGGATGTCGCCCGAGCCGGCGCTGGAGACGGCGACCAGCCGCGGCGTGACCACGCTGACCTGCACCCGATCGCCGTCGCCCCCGCCGCCCCAGCTGCCCCAACTGCCCAACAGGCCGGCGGCGGACTTCAGCCGCACCTGCAACGTCGCGCCCTGCGGGCCGTTCTCGACCCGGGTCTCCACCCGCGGCAGCAGCTTGTCGTCGGCCTGCACCCGCACCGCGGTCTGCGCGCCCTGGCTCACGACGAGGTCGATGCTTCCGTGCAGCGCGATGGCCTGGAAATCCCCCGGCGTGCGCGCCTCCTCGAGGGGGGCCGCCTGGACGCTGCCGGCGAACCCGGCGAAGGCGGCGCCGAGCGCGATCAGGGCCAGGGCGCTGGTGGCGAGGCGGCGCGTGGCCGGCCGGCGCTGAGGCTGGGGCTGGATCGGGGGTTGAATCAGGGACTGGATCGGGGGCATGGTCGGCTCCGGGGCAGGGGATGTCGGAGCCTGCACTCTGCGATGGCACCCGCCCGCCCGGCCAGCGCCTTGCGACGGGCTGCCCGGGCCGCGGACGAGCCGCGCCCCGGCCCGATCAGGGGCGCACGCCCGCGGTGGCCGGCTTCGGGCCGCCCGCTGCCGGCGG
>JAGWMW010000232.1 GCA_028871575.1 Burkholderiales bacterium
GCTGATCAAGGCCGCGCACGACGCCGGCCTGAACGCCAGCTTCTACACCTACTACGCCGGCGTCAGCGGCACGCCCACGGCACTGGCCAGCGGCGTGGGCGGCAAGGTGCGCGTGGTGGCCTACAGCTACACCGACCTGCCCGGCGTGGTGAAGTGGGAGAACGAGTTCAAGCAGCGCTACAACGACGACTGGTACACCCACGCCACCTACAACGGCATCGCGCTGCTGGTCGATGCGATGGCCAAGGCCAAGAGCACCGAGCCGATCAAGGTCGCCGCGGCGATGGAGGGCCTGACCTTCAAGGGCTTCGACGGCGACGTCACGATGCGCAAGGCCGACCACCAACTGCAGATGCCGCTGTACATCTCGGAGTGGCGCAAGGCCGACGCCAAGCACCCCTACTCGGTCGAGAACACCGGGTATAACTTCCAGATGGTCAAGGAGATCCCGACCTACGTCTCGAGCACGCCCACCTCGTGCCAGATGACCCGGCCCTGAGCGGCCGGCAGCACCTCGAGCGGCGCCGGCCCGTCCGGCGTCGCTGCGTTTTCAGCCTCCCATGGACACTGCGTTCTTCCTGATCTCGCTGCTCAACGGCCTGTCGGTCGGGCTGCTGCTGTTCATGCTGGCCTCTGGGCTGACGCTGATCTTCAGCATGATGGGCGTGCTGAACTTCGCCCACGCCAGCTTCTACATGCTGGGCGCCTACATCGCCTACACGATCACGCAGATCCTGGGCTTCTGGTGGGGCCTGGTGCTGGCGCCGCCGCTGGTGGGACTGCTGGGCGCGGGCTTCGAGCGCTACGCGCTGCGCCGGGTGCACAAGTTCGGCCACGTGCCCGAGCTGCTGATCACGTTCGGGCTGAGCTACATCGTGCTGGAGCTGGTGGCGCTGGTCTGGGGCCGGCAGTCGCTGAACTTCGCGCCGCCTGCCTCGCTGCAGGGGCCGCTGTTCACGGTGGTCGACCTGCCGTCCTCGCTCAGCCTGGCCTGGGGCGCGCCGCCGGCGGCCTGCCAGAGCGTGGCCGGCGCCTCGTGCACGCAGTTCCCGGCCTTTCGCGCCTTCGGCATGGGGGTGGCGCTCTTGATGCTGGCGTCGGTGTGGCTGCTGCTCACGCGCACCCGCATCGGGCTCGTCATCCAGGCCTCGCTCACCCACCCCGACGCGGTGCAGTCCCTGGGCCACAACGTGCCGCGCGTGTTCATGCTGGTGTTCGGCGGCGGCACCGCCCTGGCCGGCCTGGCGGGCGTGATCGGTGGCGTGCTGCGCGTGACCGAGCCCTCGATGGCGCAGGCCGTGGGCGCGGTGGTGTTCGCCGTCATCGTGATCGGCGGCATGGGCTCGCTGGCGGGGGCCTTCGTGGCCTCGATCGCGCTCGGCCTGATCGACAGCTTCGCGGTCAGCAGCGACCGCTCGCTGGCCGACCTCTTCGCCTGGGCCGGCCTGAAGCTCGCGCCCGACAGCTTCGGCATGGCCGTGTGGACGGTGAAGACGAGCCAGATCGCTGCCATCCTGCCCTACCTGCTCCTGGTGCTGGTGCTGGTGTTCAGGCCCAAGGGCCTGTTCGGCACGCGGGAGGGCTGAGCGTGGACGCCCCTGCCCCTGCGGTCGCCCCGGCCGCCTTTTCCCCTGCCGCCGCCCCGGCCGCCCCGACCTCCGCGACCGCGACCGCGCCGCGCTTGAACCGCGGCCGCTGGGCCGTCTGGGGCGGCTATGCGCTGCTGATGGGCGTTGCCCCGCTGGTCTGGCACAGCGGGCTGGCGCTGACGATGCTGTCGCAGATGGGCATCGCCATCATCGCCTGCCTGGCCTACAACATGCTGCTGGGCCAGGGCGGCATGCTCAGCTTCGGCCATGCGGTCTATTCGGGCATGGGCGCGTTCTTCGCGATGCATGCGCTGAACCTCATCGCCGCCGGCCGCCTGCCGCTGCCGGTGAGCCTGGTGCCGCTGGTCGGCGGCGTGTTCGGCATGGCGGTCGCGGTGCTGCTGGGCTGGGTGACGACGAAGAAGTCGGGCACCCCGTTCGCGATGATCACGCTCGGCATGGGCGAGCTGGTGGGCGCGATGGCGCTGATGTTCCCCGGCTTCTTCGGCGGCGAGGGCGGCATCAGCGGCGACCGTACCTCCGGCGGCCCGCACCTGGGCATCACCTTCGGGCCGCAGATCCAGCTCTACTACCTGATCGCGGCCTACACCTTCGTCTGCACCGCGGCCATGTACGCCTTCACGCGCACCCCGCTGGGCCGCATGCTCAACGCCGTGCGCGACAACCCCGAGCGGGTCGAGTTCGTGGGCTACGACACGCAGTTCGTGCGCTACTTCGCCTTCATCGCCTCGGGCTTCTTCATGGGCATCGCGGGCGGCCTGGGCACGCTCAACTTCGAGATCGTCACGGCCGAGGTGGTGGGCGCGGCCCGCTCGGGCAGCTACCTGCTGTTCACGTTCCTGGGCGGGGCGCTGTACTTCTTCGGGCCGATCATCGGCGCGGTGCTGCTGGTGCTGGCCCTGGTGCTGCTGTCCGAGCTCAGCCAGGCCTGGCTGCTCTACCTGGGCCTGATCTTCACCTTCATGGTGATGGTGGCGCCCGGGGGCATCGCCAGCCTGGTCATGATGAACCTGCGCCTGGCCTCGTTCGGCCGGCTGCGCCCGCTGCTGGCCTCGTACCTGGCGCTGGCGGGCACGGCGCTGACGGCCCTGGTGGGCCTGACCGCGATGATCGAGATGGTCTACCACCTGCAGCTCAACGAATCGATGGGCCCGCACATGCGTTTCATGGGCCTGACCCTGCACGCCCACGCCTTCGACACCTGGTTCGGCGCCGGCTTCGTGCTGTTGGTGGGCGCGGCGCTGTTCGAGCTGGTGCGGCGCCAGTTCGCGCGCCAGTGGGGGCAGGCCCAGGAGGCCGTCGAGCGCGAAGTGCGCGGGCGCGAGGCCGCATGACGGCGGCCCCCGCGGCGGCCGGCGGCGGCTACGCGCTCGAGTTGCGCGGCGTGCACAAGCGCTTCGGGCGCACCGAGATCATCCGCGGGGCCGACCTGGCCGTGCGCGCCGGCGAGCGGGTGGCGGTGATCGGCCCCAACGGCGCCGGCAAGAGCACGCTGTTCAACCTGATCAGCGGCCGCTTCGGCAGCAGCAGCGGCGACATCCTGCTGCACGGCCAGAAGATCGACGGCCTGACGCCGTACCAGATCAACCGCCGAGGCCTGGCGCGCAGCTTCCAGGTCAGCAACCTCTTCACGCGGCTGTCGGTGTTCGAGAACCTGCGCTGCGCGGTGCTCTGGAGCCTGGGCTACCGCTACGCGTTCTGGAAGTTCCTGGCCCGCGCGCACGATGCCAACGCCCGCGCCGAGGCCGTGATGGCGATGATCAAGCTCGACCGCCGCCGCGACGTGCTGGCGATGAACCTCACCTACGCCGAGCAGCGTGCGCTGGAGATCGGCATCACGATCGCCGGCGGCGCCAGCGTGGTGCTGCTGGACGAGCCCACCGCCGGGATGAGCCGCAGCGAGACGTCGCGCTTCGTCGAGCTCATCCGCGAGGTCACGGTGGGCAAGACGCTGCTGACGGTGGAGCACGACATGGGCGTGGTCTTCGGCCTGGCCGACAAGATCGCGGTGCTGGTCTACGGCGAGGTGATCGCCTTCGACACGCCCGAGCGGGTGCGCGCCGATGCCCGGGTCCGGGAGGCCTACCTGGGCTCCGTGCTGGCCGAGGCCCAGGCGGCGCAGGCCGGCCAGGCCGCCCACGCGGGCCACTGAACGGCTGCCGATGCTGACCCTCACCGACGTCCACGCCTACTACGGCAAGAGCCATGTGCTGCACGGGGTGCACTTCGAGGTGCGCGCGGGCGAGATCGTGGCCCTGCTGGGGCGCAACGGCTCGGGCCGCTCGACCACGGTGAAGGCCATCATGGGCCTGGTGCAGGGCGCCGGCTCGGTGCGCTGGCAGGGACGCGAGGTGCTGGGCCGCGCGGCCCACGAGATCGCCCAGGCCGGCATCGGCTACGTGCCCGAGAACCGCGACATCTTCCCCACGCTCACCGTGCACCAGAACCTGCTGCTGGGCTGCAAGCGCGGCGCCCGGAGCCCGCGCTGGACCTTCGACGACATGTACCGGCTGTTCCCGCGCCTGCAGGAGCGCCAGCACACCGAGGCCGGCGTGCTCTCGGGCGGCGAGCAGCAGATGCTGACGCTGTGCCGCGCGCTGATGGGCGACCCCGCGCTGCTCATGATCGACGAGCCCACCGAAGGCCTGGCGCCGAAGATCGTCGAGCTCGTGGCCGAGTACCTGCGCGAGCTCAAGCGGCGCGGCCTCGCGGTGCTGCTGGTCGAGCAGAAGCTGACGATCGCGCTCGAGGTGGCCGACCGCTGCCTGGTGATGGGCCACGGCCAGATCGTGTTCGAGGGCACTCCGGCGCAGCTGCGCGCCGACGCGGCCGTGCGGCGCGAGTGGCTGGAGGTGTGAATGCAGGCCCCCAGGCTAGTCGCTGCGCGCCTTCGCCACCCCCCGAGGGGGCTCGGTCCGGCTTGGGGCGGCCCGACGCCTGACCGGGCCCCCAGGCCAGTCGCTGCGCGCCTTCGCCGCCCCCCGAAGGGACTGGTCCGGCTTGGGGCGGACCGGCGCCTGACCGGGCGGCCCTTTCCTTGTCACGCCAGCGACAAGGCGCGATGATCTCAGCGGCCTAGAATCGAACGATC
>JAGWMW010000233.1 GCA_028871575.1 Burkholderiales bacterium
GCGCTGTCGAGCGGCGGGTCGATGCGGCCCTGGGCCTCGGCGGCCTCGAGCTTGCGGGCGACGAGGCGGGCGCAATCGTGCAGCGCCTGCAGGTCCTGCGCATCGATGTCGGGCCGCGGCGCGGTGCTGAAGCAGCACAGCGTGCCGAAGATGCGGCCGTTGCCCAGCACCACCGGCGTGCCCAGGTGGGCGCCGATGCGCACCGGCATCGGCGGCAGGTCGACCTCGGGGCCGAGCGCGGCCACGTCGGGCACCAGCTCGGGCAGCCGGCCGTCGACCACGCGCTGGCAGAACGAGAGTTCGAGCTCGTGGCTGGCCCCGGGCTGCACCGGCAGGGCGCCCGGGGCCCGGTCGACGAAGCGGAAGACGCGCCGGCCGCCGGTGAACTCGGCCACGAACACCACGTCCAGCGCCAGCCGCTCGCGCAGCGCGTGCAGCACCGCTTCGACGGCGCCTTCGGCCGGGCCCGTGCCGGCCGCCAGCAGTTGCGCGACCGCGGCCTGCAGGTCGCGGTGGTCTCGTGGGGTCGTCGTCGTCATGGGGCTGCTCCTGGGTCGGCGCGCCGCGGCGGCCTGCCGGCGTGCGCATGCACGGCCCCGATAATGCGCCGATGACCGCGTTCTACTGGGTGATGGGCGTGCTCGTCGTGGGCACTTTCGTGCCGTCGGCGCTGTGCCTGGCGCTGTACGTGGCCACCGGCGAGGACGGGTCGCTGCGCCGCGCGCGCGCGCTGTGGAGCTTCACCCGCGTGCTGACGCTGTTCGGCGTCAACCTGCTCATCTGGGGCCACGTCGTCGCGGGGCTGTGGCAGATCTGGTTCCACTGAACGGGCGCCGGCGGGCACAGGGCGGCCGGCCGGGGCGGCCCGCCGCGTCACAATCCGGCAGTGACGCCCCTGCCCGCCCGCCCCTGCGCGACGTCCCGCCCGATGCGGCTGCCGGCGATGTGCCTGGCGCTGTCGCTGGCCCTGGCGGCCGGTGGCTGCGCCACCCGGGCGGCCGACATCGCGCCGGCGCCCACCGACCCGGCCGAGTTCCTGGCCTGGGACTGCTCGCACATCGATGACGAGCTCGACCGGGTGCAGCTGCACGCGGTCGACGTGGCCTATGCCGTGGACCAGCGCGCCGCCACCAACATCGTCGCCCTGGGCGTGGGCTTGTCGGTGTTCTGGCCGGCCCTGGTGGCGATGCGGCCGGCGGGGCTGGATGCGGCCGAGCTGGCGCGGCTGAAGGGGCGCTTCGAGGCCCTGCATGCCGCCGCGCGCAGCAAGGGCTGTCCGCCGGCGGCCGACCGGCTCAGCGCGACGCACGCCGCCGCCCTGCCGCTGGCCGTGGGCGACCGCCTGGTCTACGAAGACCGGATCGGCCCGCACCGCACGGCTGCGCAGTGGGTGCTGCAGCTCACCGCGCTGCACCGCGGCGAGCTCGACTACCGCGTGCTGGCGCCGCGCTCGCAAGCCGACGCCCCCGACCCGGTCTGGCGCCAGGACCTGGTGGGCAACGTGCTGGCCGCACCGCCCGGTGCGCTGCAGTGGCCGCACCTGCTGCGCAGCGACCTGGCGCTGGGGGCGATCGTCGGCGGCGACCTCGGCGTCGCCGGCGATCCCTACACCCACGCGCGGCTGCTGGGCCAGGTGGTGGCCGTCGGTCCGCAGGAGGTGGCCGGCCGCCACTTCGATGCCGCGGTGGTCGAGCTCTTCGGCGACGCCCCCAGCGGCAACGCCAGCACCCGCGTCGAAGGCGCGATCGTGGTCGACCGCGTCAACGGCGTGCTGCTGCGGCTGGACTTGCGCAGCGCCAACCCGAGCTTCTCGCTGCAGCGCCGGCTGGTGCGGGTCGAGCCGGCGGGCCGCTGAGCCGCTAGGCGGCGGAAGCCGCGCGGGCGCCCTGGGCGGCGCACAGAACTTTACGCCCTGCCCACAGCGGGCTTACGCGGCCGGCCCAGCATCAGCGGCAAGGTTCAGTGCCTTGCAAGGAGCTCCGATGAAACGCTCGATCGCCGCCGCCGCGGGCCCGCGCGCCGCGGGCCCGATCCACCCCTTCCACCCCTGGCGGCTGCTGCTGGCCACCATGCTGCTGGCCCTGGCTGCCGGCCTCAGCCTGCCGGCCTTCGCCGAGGCCGGGCCTGGGCACGCGGGCGGTCCCGGCATGATGCTGCTGAGCCCCCGCGCGCTCGACCGCGTCGACGCCACGCCGGCCCAGCGCGAGCAGATTCGGCAGATCCTGCAGGCCGCGCGCAAGGACCTGCAGCCGCTGCGCGAGCAGGGCCGCAGCCTGCGCGAGCAGGGCCTGGCGCTGTTCACCCAGCCCACCATCGACGCCGCCGCGGCCGAGGCGCTGCGCCAGCAGGAGCTGACCCTGCACGACCAGGCCAGCCGCCGCATGCTGCAGGCGATGGTCGATGCCGGCAACGTGCTGACGACAGCGCAGCGCCAGCGGCTGGCCGCGCAGCTGCAGCAGCGCGCGGCGCTGATGCACAAGCAGCGCGCCGAGCGCGCCGCGCTGGACGGCGGCCGGCCTTGAGGGTTGTGGGACCGGGTGGGCGCGGCGGCGCGCCCGGGCGCTATGCTGCGCCACCCGGACGGGCCTGCCTGGCATCGCAGGCCGGTTTTGCCCCGGCGCCCGGCCGGGGCCTTTTTGCGAGTGCGCCGACGTGATGACCCGCCTGCTGCGGATCGACGACGACCTGCGGCTGACCGACATGGTCAGCGGCTACCTGCGCCAGAACGGCTTCGAGGTCGATGCCGCCGGCTCGCTGGCCGCCGGCCGCGAGCAGCTCAAGCAGGGCCTGTTCGACGCCCTGGTGCTCGACCTGATGCTGCCCGACGGCGACGGCCTCGATTTCACGCGCGAGCTGCGTGGCCAGGCGCGCACGCGCCGCCTGCCGCTGCTGATGCTGACCGCGCGCGGCGAGCCGCTGGACCGCATCGTGGGGCTGGAGATCGGCGCCGACGACTACCTGCCCAAGCCCTTCGAGCCGCGCGAGCTGCTGGCCCGCGTGAAGGCGCTGCTGCGCCGCGCCGCGCCCGACGGCGGTGACGACGAGGTGCTGATCTTCGGCCGCCTCGAGGTCGACCTGGGCGCGCGCCAGGCGCGGCTGGACGGTCAGCCCTGCGACCTCACCAGCCACCAGTTCGAGCTGCTCACGGTGCTGGCCAAGAGCCCGGGCCGCGTGCTCTCGCGTGACCAGATCATGGACTCGCTCAAGGGCCACCCGCTGGAGGCCTTCGACCGCAGCATCGACGTCCACATCTCGCGCATCCGCTCGGTGATCGAGGACGACCCCAAGGCGCCCAAGCGCGTGCTCACGGTGCGCGGCGCGGGCTACGTGTTCGCCAAGAAGCAGGACGCCCACGAGTAGGCCGCGGATGCGCTCGCTCTACCTGCGCATCTACCTCACCGTCGTGGCCGTGCTGGCGCTGTTCGCGCTGGTCTCGGGCTGGGTGCTGCAGCACCACCTGACGCAGGAGTCGGCGCGGATGGAGACGGCCATCCACGAGCGCATCATGGCCTGGGGCGAGCTGCTCGAGCGCGCCATGCCGCCGGCCGATGCGCCGCGGGCCGAGCAGCGCGCGATGCTGCAGGAATGGTCGCATCGCCTGCGCGTGCCGATGGCGCTGGACGACGCCCAGGGCCGGCGCATCGCGGCCACGCCGGTCTTCGTGCGCCGCGAGCTCGGCCCTGCGGCGTTGCTGTCGCGGGTGCAGGACATCACCTTCGCCGACGGCCGCGTGCTGCACGTGCTGCGCGGCGTGCCGCGGCCCCTGCCGTGGCGCGTCCCGGGCGGGTTCGGCCCCTGGCCCGACGGGCTGGGCCTGTCGCTGCTGCTGCTGGCGCTGTTCGTCGCGGTGGCGGCCGGGGCCTGGCCGGTGGTGCGCCACCTGACGCGGCGGCTCGAGTCGCTCAAGCGCGGCGTCGAGGCCTTCGGTGCCGGCGCGCTGAGCCAGCGTGTGGCCGAGGACGGCCGCGACGAGGTGGCGGCGCTGGGCGCCAGCTTCAACCGCGCCGCCGCGCGCATCGAGGCGCTGCTGCGCTCGCACCAGAGCCTGCTGGCCAATGCCAGCCACGAGCTGCGCTCGCCGCTGGCGCGGCTGAAGATGGCGGTGGCGATGATCGACGGTGCCACCGAGGCGCAGCGGCCGGCGCTGCGGCGCGAGATCGACACCGACATCGCCGAGCTCGACGCCCTGGTCGAGGAGGTGCTGCTGGCGAGCCGGCTCGACGGCGCGGCCAACCCGATCGACGACCGCCACCCGGTCGACCTGCTGGGCGTGGCCGCCGAGGAGGCCTCGCGCGTGGGCGCTGCCGCGCTGGGCGACGACGTGCAGGTGCCGGGCGAAGAGCGGCTGCTGCGGCGCGCCCTGCGCAACCTGCTGGAGAACGCGCGCCGCTACGGCGGCGACGAGGTCGAGATCGAGGTCCGCGCCCGTGGTGCGCAGGCCGAGGTGGCGGTGCGCGACCGCGGGCCGGGCGTGCCCGAGGCGCACCGCGAGCGCATCTTCGAGGCCTTCTTCCGCCTGCCCGGCCATGCCGAGCGCGAGGGCGGCGTGGGCCTGGGCCTGTCGCTGGTGCGGCAGATCGCCGAGCGCCACGGCGGCAGTGTGCGCTGCGAGCCGCGCGAGGGCGGCGGCAGCAGCTTCGTGCTGCGCCTGCCGCTGCGCCGGCAGGCCGCAGCCGGCGCCGCGGGCCA
>JAGWMW010000234.1 GCA_028871575.1 Burkholderiales bacterium
CCCGGCGGCGGCGAGGCGCCCGTGCCGGCCGAGCCGACGCCGGCCGAGCTGGTGCAGGCCAGCGTCGAGCTGCGTGCGGCCGAGCGCGAGCTGCAGGCCGCGGCGGCGCAGGCCCGCGTCGACGAGGCCGAGCGCACGCCGGGCCCGACGCTGGGCGTGCGCGTCGGCGGCGGCCCCGCGCCGGGTGAGCGCGTGGTCGGGCTGACCTTCAGCCTGCCGCTGGGCGGCACCTACCGCCAGGCCACGGCGCAGGCCGGCGCCGCGCGGCAGGCGGCCGCGGCGGCGCTGCGCGACGAGGTCCTGCGCCGCGTCACGGCCGAGTCGGCGATGCGGCTGCGCGAGCGCGCGCTGAGCCAGGCCAGCTGGCAGCGCGAGGCCGAAGCCGCGGCGCAGCTGATGCGCAGCGCCGACGCCGTGGCGCGCGGCTATGCGCTAGGCGAAGGCAGCCTGGGCGACGTGTTGCAGGCGCGCCGGGTGGCCAACGAGCAGCGCCTGGCCGCCGGCCTGGCGGCCGTGTCGGCCTGGGCCGCGCGATGGCGGGTCGAGCTCGAGGCAGGCCGGCTGTGGCCGGTGCCGCCCTGAGCGTCGGGTCCGCACCTTCAGTCGGCCGCGGCCGGTGCCGGGTCGAGGTCGCGCAGGTCGCGGCCGCGCGTCTCCAGCCCCCAGCGCCAGAGCATGGCCAGCGCCAGCAGCACCGGCACCAGCACCCCCAGCGCGGCCAGCTTCATGGCCGGCACCCAGCCCAGCAGGCTCAGCAGCTGGGCCCCCAGGCCGCCGGCCTTGGTGCAGGCCGCCACCCAGCCGGTGGCGCGGCCGCGCAGGCGCAGCGGGTAGCTCTCGGCGGCGTAGGGCAGCAGCATCGCGATGATGGCGTTTACGCCGATGATCAGCAGCGCCACCGGCGCCACCGGGCTGACCTGCCCGGGGTCGGCCAGCTCCAGCCCCACCAGGCCCAGCAGCCCGAGCGCGGTGACGGCCACCGCCGCCAGCAGCGCGCCCTTGCTGCTCCAGAGGCCGTAGGCCAGCGCGGCGACGAAGACCGTGGGCACCGCGATCAGCGCCGAGGCCGCCAGCAGCAGGCTCGAGAGCTCGATGCCCCAGCCGCGCTCGATCAGGTGCTCGGGCATCCACAGCAGCAGCCCGAAGTTGACCAGGCCCCAGGCCAAGGCGGCGATGCTCAGGGCCCAGGTGCGCGCCACCAGGCCGCCGGCCAGGCCGCGGGCGGCCGGCGCGGCGGCGGCGAGCCGGCGCGCTGCGTCCGCAGCGTCCTGGCGGGCCTGCCCGGCCAGGTCGAGCACCTCGCAGCCGAAGCCGCGCAGCGTGGCCAGCGCCTCGGCCAGCCGGCCGCGGGCGGCCAGGTACCTGGGCGACTCGGGGATGCAGGCGTTCAGGCCGACCAGCAGCAGCCCGGTGGGCAGGTTCAGCAGCCACATCACGCGCCAGCCGAAGTGCGGGATCAGCCAGGCCGCCAGCGCGCTGGCGGCGAGGTAGCCGCCCGCCGCGCCCAGGCCCCCCACCAGCACCAGCACCCCGCTGCGGTGGCGCGAGGGCATGGTCTCGGCCAGCAGCGCGTACGTCAAGGGCAGCATGCCGCCGGCGGCGGCGCCCATCAGGAAGCACATGCCGACGTTCCACCACAGCGAGGGCATGGCGCCGCAGATCGCAGTGCCCACGAACATCACGGCCGACAGCAGGATCGAGGCCCGGCGGCCGTACAGGTCGGCCAGCCAGCCCCAGACCAGCGAGCCCAGCACGGTGCCGCACAGCGCGGCGAAAGGCAGCCAGGCCACCGTGCGGGCCGGGACGCCGTACTCGTCGCGCATGCCGGGCACGACGAAGCCCAGGCTGGCCGGCTTCATCACGTCGATCACCAGCGCCAGCGTCAGCACCGCGATCAGCCGCCAGTGGGCCGGGCCCAGCCGCGCGTCTTCGGGGGCGCGCACCGCGAGCACCGGCGCCGCGGCGGCCGGCGCACCCGGCAGCAGGCCCCAGGCGGCAACCCCGAGGCCGGCCAGGATCAGCGCCATGCCCCAGAGCATGCCGGCCTCCATCGGCATCTCGGCCAGCCGGAAGCCGCTCGCGCGGCCCATCCAGAGCATCGGCAGGTGCAGCGCGACGCCTGCCGTCACGGCCGCGCAGCCGCCGACGAAGGCCCAGCGCCGCGGCCGGTCGGCCAGGATCGGGTGGCGCGGGGCCAAAGTCCCCTCAGCTCGGCTGGTAGGCCAGGCGCACGTAGATCGGCGCGAAGGCCTCGGCCTGGGTCACCTCGAGCAGGCTCTCGCGCGCCAGCTCGAGCAGCGCGATGAAGGTCACCACCAGCACCGCCGTGCCGCGCGCGGCGTCGAAGAGCTCGTGGAACTCGAGGAAGCGCCGGCCCTGCAGCCGGCGCAGCACGATGCTCATGTGCTCGCGCACCGAGAGCTGCTCGCGGCTGATGGTGTGGTGGCGGTTCAGCCGCGCGCGCTGCAGGATTTCCGCCCAGGCCGTGCGCAGGTCCTCGGGCCGCACCTCGGGCCAGCGCGGCGCCAGGCTCTGCTCGATGTGCACCTGGGCGCGCAGGAAGTCGCGCCCCAGCAGCGGCAGGGCGTCGAGCCGGGCCGCGCCGAGCTTGATCTGCTCGTACTCGACGAGCCGCCGCACGAGCTCGGCGCGCGGGTCCTCGGGCTCGGCGCCGTCGGCGCTGGCCTTCGGCGGCAGCAGCATGCGCGACTTGATCTCGATCAACATCGCCGCCATCAGCAGGTATTCACTGGCGAGCTCGAGGTTGTGGCGCCGGATCTGCTCCACGTAGGCCAGGTACTGGCGCGTCACGCTGGCCAGCGGGATGTCGAGGATGTTGAAGTTCTGGCGCCGGATCAGGTAGAGCAGCAGGTCGAGCGGCCCCTCGAAGGCCTCGAGGAACACTTCCAGCGCATCGGGCGGGATGTACAGGTCCTGCGGCAGGCGGAACAGCGGCTCGCCGTACAGGCGCGCCACGGCCACCTGGTCCACCACCTCGGGCAGCGGTGCCGCGCTGTCGGGGGGCAGCTCGGGCGCGGCGGCGCGCGCGTTCAAGCGTCGGCCTGGGTCTGGTAGACGTAGGGCTGCTGCGGCACGGCGGCCTCGCGCCATTCGGCCAGCGTGCCGCGGTCCAGCGGGCGGTCCCACAGCAGCGCCCGGCCGGCACGCTGCTCGGCCTCGAGCGTGGGCTGCTTCGCCTTCATCGACTGGATGAAGTCGGTGACGTCGGAGGTGTAGGGCTTCCAGAACAGCGGCATGGCGGGGCGCAGGGGCAGGGCGCGGCAGAATGAAGCCATCGATTTTACGTTGCGGGGTGAGCATGGGGCCTGCCGTCGGGGCCGGGATGCGATGCGAGTAGCCGCCGCGCCGGCGGCGGCCGCGCCCGCGATCGAGATCGAGCTGAAGTTCCAGGTGCCGGCGGCGCGCCGCCAGGCCCTGGCTCGGGCCGTGGCCACGGCCAGCGCGCGCACGACCCGGCTGCAGGCCGTCTACGCCGACACGAGCGACCTGCGCCTGGCTGCGGCCGGCCTGGCCTTGCGGCTGCGCAAGGAAGGCCGGGTCTGGGTGCAGACGCTCAAGGGGCGCGGCGACGACCTGATGTCGCGCCTGGAGCATTCGGTGCGGCTGCCCGCGCAGGCGGGCGAGCCCGCCTTCGACCCGCAGCGCCATGCCGGCAGTGCCGTCGGCGCGGCGCTGGCGGCGGCGCTGCAGGGAGCGGCTGAGCTGCAGCCGCTCTACCGCACCGACATCCGGCGCCTGCACCGGCGCGTGCGCAGCGGCGGCGCGCAGGTAGAGATCGCCCTGGACCGCGGACACATCCGCGCCGGTGGGCGGCAACTCGCGGTCGAGGAGATCGAGTTCGAGCTCGTCAGCGGGCCGCCGCAGGCCCTGGTGGCGCTGGCCGCGCGCTGGGCGGCGCGCCACGGCCTGTGGTGGGACAGCCGTACCAAGTCCGAACGCGGGCTGCGCCTGGCGCTCGACCGCGGGCCGGGGCCGGTCGCCAAAGCCGGTAAGGCCGGTAAGGCCGGCAAGGCCGCCGGGGCCGCCGGGGCCGCCGCGGCCCTGGCGCCCGGTGCCGACCGGCACGCGGTCTGGGCGGCGGCGCTGCACGCCGCCCTGGCCCAGGCGCTGGCCAACGCCGGCGAGCTGGCCGACGACGCCGGCACGCCCGAGCACCTGCACCAGCTGCGCGTGGCGTTGCGCCGCCTGCGCAGCGTGCTGCGGGATCTGGGCCCCTGGAGCGGCGACGCCGCCGCGGCGCGGGCGCTGGAGCAGGCCTGGCGCGGGCCCTTCGGTGCGCTCGGCGCAGCGCGCGACGCCGACGTCATCGCCGCGCTCGGGCCACGACTGGCGGCCGCAGGCGCTCCGCTGGCGAGTGCGGCGGCCGCAGGCGGCTGCGTTCGGGGCAGCGGTGGACAGAGCGCGGCCAGCATTCACCCGAGCGCGGCCAGCGTTGACCCAAGCGCGGCCAGCGCTCACCCATGTGCGGCCAGCACTCACCCGAGTCCGGCCAGTGATCGCCCGAGTCCGGGCGAGGTCGTGCGCGGGCCCGAGTTCACGGCGCTGCTGCTGCGCAGCCTCTCGCTCGGCCTGGCCCCGGCCCGCGTGCCCGAGCGCACTCTGGCGGGTGCCGATGGTCCGGCACCGGCTGCAGCGGCAGGCGCCGGGCGGGCCCCGGCTGCCGC
>JAGWMW010000235.1 GCA_028871575.1 Burkholderiales bacterium
GGCGGCGGCGGAATACGCCGGACGGCATTTGCCGAGTTCTGCGACCCGACGCCCGAGCTTTGCGCGCTGCTGCAGCGACCGTCGGCGTGGACAGGCCCGCGCCTGGGTGCTTGCATCGTCAATACAGAAATCTGTATCATCATCCGATGAAGACCACGCTGGACATCAACGACAGACTCCTGGCCGAGGCCAAGGCGCTGGCGGCCCAGCAACGCTCGAGCCTGACTCGGGTGATCGAGGAAGCGCTGCTGATGCGGCTGCGCGCGAATGCGGATGCAGCAAAGCGCCCTCCGGTCCGCCTGACCGTGTTCAAGGGTCGCGGCGGCCTGGTAGCGGGCGTGAACCCCTTGAGCAACAAGGCCTTGCGAAAGGCCCTGGGCGATGACGCCTGATGTCAACGTGCTGGTCGCTGCGTCGCGCACCGATCATCCGCACCATGCCGTGGCGCGCGACTGGCTCTTGAAAGCGATCATCGCCGCCGAGGCCGGCGCCGCGTTCACGCTGATGCCGATGGTGCTGGCGAGCTTTCTGCGTCTGGTCACCAGCCCCAAGGTCTTCAAGCTGCCCACCCCCACCGAGGACGCCGTGGCGTTCGTCGATGCGCTGCTGGCGGCGCCCGGTGCGCATCTGGCGGCGCTGGGACCGGAGTGGCCTGAACTGCGAAGGCTCTGCCTCGGCAAGCAGCTGGGCGGCAACGATGTGCCGGATGCCTGGCTGGCGGCCGCCGTGGCTCATCTGGGCGAGCACCTCGTCAGCTTCGATCGAGACTTCAGGAAGTTGCTGGCGCGCGGCCAGTTCACATTGCTCGCACCGGCGTAGCGGTTGGCGATCGAAGGCGCGCGGGCAGGAGAACGTCCAAGATCGGCTTCCGCGTGAGCTCACGCTCTCGGCCAACAGCCGGCGTTGGCGATGTGATTGATGATCGGCTGCAATGCAGCCGTGAGCTGACCGCTGAAAAGTCCCGACCTCCGTTTGCGCCAATGTTCACCGCCGGCGCAGGCATCGCCTGCCCCGATCTACTGGCCCTTGAACAGCGCCTGGAAGTGCCGCGACACGGGCAACCTTTCGCTGCGCCCGCGCAGAGTGAGGTGCATGTTCCCTTCGTCCACGCGCACCGCCGCCGCTATGTGCCGGTGGTTCACGATCACCGAGCGGTGCACCTGCCAGAACAACTGCTCGTCCAACTGTGCCAGGAGTTCCTTCAGGGGGGTACGGATCAGCGCATCGCCGCCGGCGTAAACCACCCGTGTGTAGCGGCTGTCGCTTTCGAAGTAGATGACCTCATCGGTTCGGATCATTCGCAGCTCACGGCCCACGCCAGCCTGCAGCACGGCGAGCGGTGGCGGCCGATGTGCCCCTTCGGTCAGCTGTCGCAACAGGGCCTGCAGGCCAGCCGCGGTGTCGGTGGCGGTCGGCGACAGGCGCGCGCGCAGGCGCAGCACGGCTTGCGACAAACGCTCGGTGTCCACGGGCTTGAGTAGATAGTCCACCGCGCCAGTGTCGAATGCGGCCAACGCGTGGTCACCGTAGGCCGTGACGAACACCACCTGCGCCTGGTGTCAGCGACCGGCGTAATCAGGCCACTGCAGAGTCGGCGTATTCAGGCCACCTGACGGCCGTTCCGGGCCGGCGCCAGAGTCGGCATTTACCGGCCAGCGCAGAGTCGGCGTAATCCGGCCAGCGCAGAGTCGGCGTAATCCGGCCAGCGAGGAGTCGGCACATACCGGCCACCTCGCCGGTCCCGGCGCCCCACCGCATCTCGAAGCTTTACCGCCCAGCGGCGGCTACCTTGGCGGCTTTTTGCCGCAGGAGGGGCTGCCGTGGGCCGTAGGAGGATCGAGATGTTCCAGTACCGACAAGTGCTCGTGCGGCTGCGCGCCGGCGACACCGTGCGCGAGGTCGCCCGCAGCGGGCTCATGGGCCGCGACAAGCTGGCCGCGCTGCGCACCGTGGCGCAGCAGCACGGCTGGCTCGACCCGGCCACCGAACTGCCCGCCGACGAGATCCTCGTCGCGGCGGTCGGCACGCCGCGCCGGGCCAGCTCCACCATCTCCAGCGCCGAGCCGCACCGCGCGCTCGTCAAGGCCTGGCTGGACGCCGGCGTGCAAGGCCGCGCCATCCACGCCGCCCTGCAACGCGAGCACGCCTGGCGCGGCAGCTACTCGGCCGTCGTGCGGCTGCTGCGGCAGTTGCGCGGCGAAGTGACCCCCGAGACCACCGTGCGCCTGAGCTTCGCCCCCGGCGAGGCCGCCCAGGTCGACTTCGGCGCCGGCCCCGTGCTGCCACATCCCGACGGCAAGCCCCGGCGCACCTGGGCCTTCGTGATGACGCTGTGCCACAGCCGCCACCAGTACGTCGAATTCGTCTGGGACCAGAGCTCGGCCACCTGGCTGGGCTGCCACCGCCGCGCCTTCGAGTGGTTCGGCGGTGTGCCTGCGCGCGTGATCATCGACAACGCCAAGTGCGCCATCGTCAAGGCCTGCAGCCACGACCCCCTGGTGCAGCGCGCCTACGCCGAGTGCGCCGAGGGCTACGGCTACAAGATCGACGCCTGCCCGCCGCACGACCCGCAGAAGAAGGGCATCGTCGAGTCCGGCGTGAAGTACCTCAAGGGCAACTTCCTGCCCACGCGCGGCTTCCGCGACCTGGCCGACCTCAACGCGCAGGCCCGCGGCTGGGTCATGGACGAAGCCGGCGTGCGCCTGCACGGCACTACGCGCGCGCAGCCGCTGGCCCTGTATGCGCTGGAGCGGCCGCTGCTGCGCCAGCTGCCGGCGGTCGCTCCCGACCTAGGCAGCTGGCACCGCGTGGTGCTGCACCGCGACTGCCACGTCCAGCACGACCGCGCCTTCTACTCCGCGCCCTTCGCCCTGGTGGGCAAGACGCTGTGGCTGCGCGCCACCGACACCGTCGTGGCGCTGCACGAGGACTACCGGCACGTCTACACCCACCTGCGCGCCCAGCGGCCCGGCCAGCGCCAGACGCTGCCCGAGCACCTGCCGCCGGCAGCGCGCCAGTTCTTCGAGCGCGACCGCCGCTGGTGCGCCACCCAGGCGCGTGCCGTCGGGCCCAGCTGCACGGCGCTCGTCGAGCGGCTGCTGGGCGACCGCGTGGCCGAGCGGCTGCGCGCCGCCCAGGGCGTTCTGGCCATGAACCAGCGCTACGGGCCGGCGCGGCTGGAGGCGGCGTGCCAGCGCGCGCTGGCCCACGACAGCCCGCACTACCGCACCGTCAAGACCATCCTGGCCAGCGGCGCCGACCGCCAGCCGCTGCTGGACCCCCACACCCCGGCCGCCTACGGCCGGGCCCGCTTCACGCGCAGTGCGGCCGATCTGTTCGCCGGCGACAGCCACGCCGACGGCACCTTGCATTGACCAGGAGGACCCCGACCACTGCCACAACACCATCGCCCACCGCCCACCGCCCACGCCCCCAGGCCGTGGACATGTGGACGAAGCGCCTGAACGGCGCCGGCCCGGTCCGTGGACAACGCGGGTACGCGTTGCCCACCGCCCGGTCCTTCGACCACATGCCCATGGCCTTCCCACCAGACTGAAGGACAAGACCCTTGAACACCAACCCCATCCCCGAGCTGGCCCCGCAGCTCAAGCAGCTGCGCCTGTCGGGCATCCTGGACTCGCTGGAGTCGCGCAACCGCCAGGCCATCGAAGGCAAGCTGGCCTACACCGAATTCCTGGCCATGCTGGTCGGCGACGAGGTGGCGCGGCGCGAGAACAAGAAGTTCAGCATGCGGCTGCGCCGGGCGCAGTTCCGCACCACCAAGACGCTGGAGCAGTTCGAGTTCGAGCGGCTACCCCGGCTGAACCGCGCGCTCGTGCACGACCTGGCCACCGGGCGCTACCTGCACGAGAAGGCGCCGGTACTCATCGTGGGGCCCAGCGGCATCGGCAAGAGCCACCTGGCGCAGGCACTGGGGCACTGCGCCGTGCGCCAGGGCGTGGACGTGGCCTTCACCTCCTGCGCTGCGCTCACGCAGGGCCTGAGCGCGGCGCGCGCCACGGGCATGTACGACAGGAAGGTCGCAGCGCTGTCCCGGGTGGGGCTGCTGATCATCGACGACTTCGGCCTGAAGCCGCTGCGTGCGCCGGCCGACGAGGACCTGCACGACGTGATCGCCGAGCGCTACGAACAGGCCGCCACCATCGTCACCAGCAACCTGGACTTCGATGAGTGGGACCAGGCCTTCGCCACCAACCGGCTGCTGGCCTGCGCGACGCTGGATCGGCTGCGGCACAACGCCTACTGCCTGGAGCTCGACGGGCCGTCGTACCGCGATCCGAAGGTGGGGCCGGCGGCCAAGAAACGGGCTCCGAAAACAGTCGCCAACGCGGCAGAATAGGACCCGTCAAAAACGTGCTTCGAGATGCTCTTGGGCGATCCGGCAAGTGGCCGGTATATGCCGACTCCGGGTGGCCGGATTACGCCGACTCGTGACACCAGCATCACCTCGGGCTGAATGCCCGGGTAGCGGGTGCAGAAGGCGTCGAGGACCGGCATCAAGATGCCCGCGAACGAGGAGCGCGGCCCCACGATGCGCAGCGGGCCGGCGATCTCGTCCTTGGACTCGCGCGCCTGGGACAGCGCCCGCTCCAGTGCCGCCAGGGCGGGCTTCGTGCTCTCCAGAAAGTGCTGCCCCTCGTCCGTGAGCGAGA
>JAGWMW010000236.1 GCA_028871575.1 Burkholderiales bacterium
AGAGCCCGGCGCGGCGGCTGGTGGACGACACGCTGTCGCCCCTGCAACTGCCGGCCGGTCGGGGCCCGGCCGCCGCGGCGCCGGCGCAGGGCGGCCCCGGCGGGGCCACCGACGCCGCGACGCCGGCGCTGGCCCGTGGCCTGGAGGAGGCGCGCGCGGCCTTCGAAGTCCGGCGGCTGCGCCTGAACGAGCTGCTGACCCTGGTGCTCGAGTCGATGCAGCAGGCACTCTCGTTCCGCTCGCTGGTGTTCTGCCTGCGCGAGCCGGCCAGCGGCCGGCTGGTGGGCCGCCTCGGCCTGGGGCCGCGGGGCGGCGAGGTCTGCCCGGCGTTCCGCATCGCGCCCGACGCGGCCGCCACCGGTGACCTGTTCGCCCTCATTTGCGCCAAGGGCGCCGACCTGCTGATCGCCGACAGCGCCGCCGTCGCCGGGCGGCTGCCGGCCTGGTGGCGCGAGCGGGTGCAGGCGCCGACCTTCCTGCTGCTGCCGCTGATGCTCAAGGGGGCGCCGGTGGGGCTGATCTACGCCGACCAGGCGCCGGCCGGATCGATCGTGCTCGGGGCCGAGGCGCTGGCGCTGCTGCGCTCGATGCGCGACCTGCTGGCGCAGGCGCTGGCGCGCGGAGGGTGACGAGCCTGACCCCGGCACTGGTCGCAACGCTTGGGGCTGCTTGGTTCCCCACCTGACCCGGTTGGGCGCGCTTCCATGCGGGGAGGCCCGTCGAGGCCGATTGTAGGCGAGGGCCCCGCGCCGGGCCGGGTTCGGCTCAGGCGTAGATGTAGGCCCGCTCGAAGGGGTAGTCGGCCATCGCGCCCGCGGGCTCGGTGGCGTGCGCGGGGTCGGGGTGCGAGGCCAGCATCTGGTGCAGCGCCATCCAGCCGCGCTCGAAGCCCAGGGCGCTGACCGCCAGGTACAGCCGGTAGGCGCGCAGCGTGCGGGCGCTGCACAGGGCGGCGGCGCGGTCGAGCTGCGCCTCCAGCGCGTCGGACCAGGCCCACAGCGTGCGCGCGTAGTGCGGGCGCAGGTTTTCGGTGTCCAGCCCCTCGAGCCCGGCCTCGGCCATCACCGCCAGCACGTGCGAGACGTGCATCAGCTCGCCGCCGGGGAAGATGTAGCGCTCGACGAAGTCGCCGATGCCGGCGCCGAGCTGCGTGTGGCGCGTGCCGCCGGCGGTGATGCCGTGGTTCAGCAGCAGCCCGCCGGGCCGCAGCAGGCGGCGGATCTTGCCGAAGTAGGCCGGCAGCCGCGCCCGGCCGACATGCTCGAACATCCCGACCGAGGCAATCTTGTCGTAGGGGCGGTCCTCGGGCAGCTCGCGGTAGTCGAGCAGGTGCATCTGCACCCGCTCGCCCAGGCCGCGCTCGGCGATGAGGGCGTTGACGTGGGCGTGCTGGTTGCGCGACAGCGTGATGCCCGTGGCCTGCACCCCGTAGTGCTCGGCCGCCCACAGCAGCAGGCCGCCCCAGCCGGCGCCGATGTCGAGAAAGCGCTCGCCCGGGCGCAGCCGCAGCTTGCGGCAGACGAGGTCGAGCTTGGCCTGCTGCGCCTGCGCCAGCGTCTGCACCCCGGCCCGCCAGTAGGCGCAGGAGTAGACGCGCCGCGGGTCGAGCCAGAGCGCGTAGAACTCATCGGAGACGTCGTAGTGCTGCTGCACTTGGCGCGCATCGGCGGCGGGCCGGTGCCGCCAGCGCGAGCCCAGCGTGCGCCGCAGCGGCTGCGCCGGCGCGGCCGTGGGGT
Organism: Burkholderiales bacterium; assembly: GCA_028871575.1. GTDB lineage: Bacteria > Pseudomonadota > Gammaproteobacteria > Burkholderiales > Burkholderiaceae_C > Rubrivivax. The sequence goes on from JAGWMW010000236.1 coordinate 1,737, forward strand.
CGTCGGCGAGCAGGGCCGCCGCCAGCGCGGCCACCTGGCGCATCGGGCCTTCGAGCTCGATCTCGCCCTCGACGATGCTGGCGGCCAGCCGGCCGATCTGCCCGTGGCCGAGGTGGCGCAGCGACAGCATCCGGCGCAGCCGCAGCGTGACCGCGGCGTCTTCGGGGCCGATGCGCCGGCCGTCGGGCATCAGCACGGCGAGGGCCGACGCCGCCTCGGGCGGCATCTCCGCCAGCCGCTTGCGAACCAGGTTCTCCCACATGCCGCCCCCTTTCTGCCGCCCAGTTCGTGCCGCCCAGTTCGTGCCGCCCAGTTCGTGCCGCCCAGTTCGTGCCGACCGCTTCGTCCTGCCTGTGATGCCATGAACTCTAAGCAATCCCGGAGCCCGGCCGGCGGTTCAGCGCAGCTGCAGCGCCTCGCCTTCGAAACGCAGGCCCAGGGGCTCGATCAGCAACTGCTTGGGCCCGGCGTCGACCCTGCCCGCCACCCAGGCCGGCACGCCCTGCGACTGGGCCACGGCGGCAGCGCGCTCGGCATCGGCCGCGGGCACGAAGAGCGCGAAGCCGGCGCCCATGTTCAGCGTGCCGTAGGCCTCGGCCGCGTCGTGCCGCGCCTGCTCGGCGATGAAGCGCAGCACCGGCGGCACCGGGGGCAGCGTGTGGATGCGGTAGGTCAGGGCCTTGGGGTGGCGCAGCAGCTTGCGCCAGCCGTGGCCGGTGATGTTGGCGGCGTAGTGCACCGCCACGCCGGCCGCCCACAGGGCCTCGGTCACCGGCGCGTACAGCGGCGTGGGCGCCAGCAGCGCCTGGCCGTAGCCCAGGCCGGGCTCGATCTCGGTCAGGTAGCCCTGCGGCAGGCGCTCGGCCACCTTGCGCGCCAGGCTCAGGCCGTTGGCGTGGATGCCGCTGGCGCCCAGCAGCACGATGGCGTCGCCCGGGCCCAGCCGCTCGCCCAGGCTGAGCCGGGCCTTGGGGTTGACCAGGCCGGTGCAGGAGGCCGCCAGGTCGATGCGGCCGGCCTCGACGATGCCGGCCAGCGCCGGCGTTTCGCCGCCGCCCCAGGCCACGCCGCAGGCGTCGCAGGCGGCCTTCCAGCCCTCGACCAGGGCGCGGGCGCGCGCGGCGTCGGCGAACCACTCGCTGCCGCCGGCGGCCCAGTAGGCCTGCACCACCAGCGGCGTGGCCCCGACCGTGATGAGATCGTTGACGGCCATCGCGATCGTGTCCTGTGCGATCGCGGCGTAGTGGCTCTCGCCGGTGAGCTGCTGCATGGCGTCGGCCACCAGCGCCTTGCTGCCCAGGCACTCGACGATGCTGGCGAGGTAGTAGGGGCCGAGGTCCACCACGTAGGCCGATTCGCCGCGCGAGGCGGCGACCTCGGCATAGCCATGCCCGGCCAGGTGCGCGCCGGTGGCGGCCGCGGCGCGCTGGGCGGCGATCTTCAGCGGGTCGATCAGGTCGTACTGCACGCCGGCCTGGGCGTAGCTCAGCGGGGTCTCGGGGGGCGGCGTCATGGCCGGGGATTATCCGCGCCAACCCTAGAATCGAGCCGATGGCGCTGCCCCTGACCGACCCTGCCGACCCTGCCGCCGCGCCTGCGGCCTGCCGCTGATGGCCTACGTCGTCCTGGCCCGCAAGTACCGGCCGCGCCGCTTCGCCGAGATGGTGGGGCAGGGGCATGTGGTGCAGGCCCTCACGAATGCGCTCGAGCAGCAGCGGCTGCACCACGCCTACCTGTTCACGGGCACCCGCGGCGTCGGCAAGACCACGGTCAGCCGCATCCTGGCCAAGAGCCTGAACTGCACCGGGCCCGACGGGCAGGGCGGCATCACTGCCGAGCCCTGCGGCGTCTGCCAGGCCTGCACCGAGATCGACGCCGACCGCTACCTCGACTACATCGAGCTCGACGCCGCCAGCAACCGCAGCATCGACGAGGTCCGCGACCTGATCGAGCGCGCCGCCTACAAGCCCGGCATCGGCCGCTTCAAGGTCTTCATGATCGACGAGGCGCACCAGCTCACCAAGGACGCCTTCAACGCGCTGCTGAAGACGCTGGAGGAGCCGCCGGCCTACCTCAAGTTCGTGCTGGCGACCACCGACCCCGAGAAGATGCTGCCCACGGTGCTCAGCCGCTGCCTGCAGTTCAACCTGCGGCCGATGGCGCCCGAGATCGTGCGCGAGCACCTGCAGCGCGTGCTCGATGCCGAGCGCGTGCCCTGCGACGAGGGTGCGCTGCGGCTGCTGGCGCGCGCCGCGCGCGGCTCGATGCGCGATGCCCTCTCGCTCACCGACCAGGCCATCGCCTACGGCGCCGGCACGCTGGCCGAGGCCGGGGTGCGCCGCATGCTGGGCAGCGTCGACCGCGGCCACGTGCGCGCCGTGGCCGAGGCGCTGGCCGCGCGCGACGGCGCGGCGCTGCTGGCGGCGGTGGACGGGCTGCGCGGGCTCGGTCTGTCGGCCGCCGGGCTGCTGGACGAGCTGGCGCGGGTGCTGCAGCAGATGGCCGTGGCGCAGGCCGTGCCGGGCGCGCTCGACGCCCAGGACCCCGAGCATGCCGACGCGCTGGCCCTGGCCTCGCGGCTGGCGCCCGACGAGACGCAGCTGCTCTACAGCATCGCCCTGCACGGCCGCGACGAGCTCGGCCTGATGGGCGACGAGTACGGCGCGCTGACGATGGTGCTGCTGCGCTTCCTGGCGTTCCCGGCGCTGGGCACGGACACGCCGGCCGCCGCAGGCGGCGCGGGGGCGCTGAGTGCGTCCAGTGCGTCCAGTGCGTCCAGTGCGACGAACGCCACGGGCGCCGCAGCGCCCGCGCCCGCGGCAGCGACGGAGTCGCGGCCGGCCGTCCTGCGCGTCGTGCCGCTGCGCGCGCCGCCGCCGCCGGCCCAGACGCTGCCGGCGGGCCCTGCCGGCACGAACGAGGCCGTCGAGCT
>JAGWMW010000025.1 GCA_028871575.1 Burkholderiales bacterium
GCCGATGCGCAGAGCCGCAGCGCCGAGGCGGTGCAGGTGCGGCAGCGCCTGCAGCAGGCCGAGCGCGCCAGCCGCTGGACCTGGCCGCTGCTGGTGGCCTCCGGCGCGCTGACGCTGCTCTCCGCCTGGCTCGGCTGGCAGCTGGCCGCGCTGCAGCAGGTGCGGCGCGGCGAGTGGCGTGCCGCGGCGATGCCCCGCCCCGAAGTGGCCGATGGCGACGCCGACGGCGGTGTCGAGGCTGGCCCGTTGCGGCCGGCCACGGCCCCGATCCCGTTTGTCACCTCCGAGATGCGGCTGCCCCCGGCGCCCTCGCCCGGGCCGGCGCAGCGCCTGCCGCTGGCCTGGCCGCCCTCGACCAGCCCCGAGCTGCTGAATCCGCCGACGGTGGCGATGGACCCGGCATCGCGGCTGCAGGCCCCGGCCGCCGTTGCCGACGCCGCCCAAGCCGCCGGACGGCTGGCGCCGGCCGAGCCGGCCTCGCTGCGCACGCAGGTGCAGCCGAGGCCGGCCGAGACCGCGCCGCGCGATGTCTCGATCGAGGAGCTGATCGACCTCGAGCAGCAGGCCGAGTTCTTCGCCGTGCTGGGCCAGGACGAGGCCGCGATCGAGCTGCTGGTCGAGCACCTGCGGCATACCGGCGGCAGCAGCCCCTTGCCGTACCTGAAGCTGCTCGAGATCTACGGCCGCCGCGGCGACCGCGCCGACTACGAGCGCATGCGCTCGCGCTTCAACCACCGCTTCAACGCCTACGCGCCCGAGTGGGGCGTGGACCTGCAGGCCGGCCGCTCGCTGGCCGACTACCCGGGCGTGATTCCGCGGCTGGAGCAGGTCTGGCCGCGCCCGCTGGACGCGATGGCCGAGCTCGAGGCCCTGCTGTTCCGCAAGTCGCGCGGCGACCTGTTCGATCTGCCGGCCTACCGCGAGGTGCTGTTCCTGTATGCCATCGCGCGCGACCTGCTCGACCGCGAGCTGGGCGAGGGCGGGGCGGTCGACCTGCTGCTCCCGCTGGCCGGGCCGGCCGGCTTCAGCCACACCGCGCCGGTGCCCTACCTCGAGCTCACCGGCGACGACGGCGCGCCGCCTGCGCCCCCGCGCGACGAGGTGTCCGCCACCGGCGCCGGGCTGGACCTCGACCTCAGCCTGGCCGACGAGCGCCAGGCCAGCATCTTCGACACCCTGGACGCCGGCCGCGCGAGCGACGGGCCGCCCAGCCTGCGCTGAGGCCCGGCGCGGTCAACCCGCCGCCGGCGGTGGCGCTACGCCCAGCAGCGCGTGCAGCCGCGGGCTGGTGGTGGTGTACTGCAGCGGCATCGCCCGCTCGGGGTGCAGGTGGCGCGCCACGCCCCAGGCCGCCAGCGTGGCCTCGTGAAAGCCGCAGACGATCAGCTTCTTCTTGCCCGGGTAGGTGTTGATGTCGCCCACCGCGAAGATGCCCGGGCTGTCGGTGGCGTAGGCCTCGGTGTCCACGCGCAGCTGGCGCCGCTCCAGCGCCAGGCCCCAGTCGGCGATCGGCCCCAGGCGCGGGCTCAGGCCCAGGCCCACGAGCAGGGTGTCCAGCGGCAGCGCGAGCGTGGCGCCGTCGGCGGCGGCGATGTCCAGGCGCACCAGCCGCCCGGCCGCCTCGCCGCAGCCCGTGGGCTGACCCACCACGAATCGGATGGCGCCGGCCGCGATCCGGCCCCGCAGCGCCTGCAGGCGGGCGGGGTCGGCCTCGAGCGCGTCGCGGCGGTGCACGAGGCTGACGCTGGCGGGCCGCTGCGCCGGCCGGGCATCGGACAGCGCCAGGGCCCAGTCGATCGCGATCTCGCCGCCGCCCACCACGACCACGTGCTGGCCGGCCAGGGCCTCGGCGTCGTCCAGCGTGTGCCGCACCTGGGCGCCCTCGTGGCCGGCCAGGCCTTCGATCTTCGGCATGCGCGGCACGAAGGCCCCGGCGCCGGCGGCGATCACCACGGCCCCCGCATCGAAACGCAGCCCGCTGCGCGTGGCCACGGCAAAGCGCCCGTCGGCCCGCCGCTGCAGCTCGCTGACCACCTGCCCCAGGTGCAGGCCCGGCTTGAACGGCCGGATCTGCTGCAGCAGGCGCTGCGCCAGCTCCTGCCCGCTGCACGAGGGCAGGGCCGGGATGTCGTAGAGCGGCTTGTCGGCATAGAGCGCGACGCACTGGCCGCCCGGCTCGCGCAGCGCGTCGACGACCTGTGCGCCGATCTCGAGCAGCCCGAGCTGGAACACCTGGAACAGCCCGACCGGGCCGGCCCCGATGATCAGCGCGTCGGTGCGCAGCGGCTCGGCGCCGGACGCTGCGCCGGCCTGCGTGGACACGGCGGCGTCAGCGCTGCAGCTGGTCGAGCTTGTCCTTGCGGTCTTTCCATTCGTCGGCATCGGGCAGCGCCGGCTTGCGCTTGGTGATGCTGGGCCAGCCCCGGGCCAGCTCGGCGTTGAGCTTGATGAAGGCCAGCTGCTCGGTGGGCACGTCTTCCTCGGGCAGGATCGCGTTGACCGGGCACTCGGGGATGCAGACCGCGCAGTCGATGCACTCGTCGGGATCGATGACGAGCATGTTCGGCCCTTCGCGGAAGCAGTCGACCGGGCAGACATCCACGCAGTCGGTGTATTTGCAGCGGATGCAGGATTCGAGGACAACGTGGGTCATGGGGCTCGGCTCGGTGAGGATCGACGTCCGCGGCGGCCAGGGGCAGCCGCCGCGGACGGCGCGCGACAGCGCGCGATGCAGACAGCGCGCGATTTTAGGGCGCTGGCGCGTGCGCCCAGCCGTGCACCGCCCCGGCCGCTGCAGGGCCGTCGGTGCCGGCCTCGGCCGCCGAGGGTCCGTCGACGGCTGCCACGGCCTGCGCGCCGGCGCCGACCGTCACCACCGTCGGCCGCCCGCCGTGCAGCAGGGCCGCGGCGGCCAGGTCGGCCAGGCGATGGTCGCTGGCCAGCCGGTCTGGCCAGCCCGCGCGCGAGACCACGCTGGCTGGCGTGTCCTCGGGCCAGCCCGCACGCCGCAGCGCGCGCGCCAGCGCACCGAGCTGGCGGCCGGCCATGTAGAAGACCTCGGTGTCGGCATGGCGGCCGGCCTGCAGGGCGCCGGTGCGCGTCATCGCGGTGGCCAGGCTCACGCTGCGGCCGCTGCCGCGCCGCGTGAGCGGGCGGCGCGTGTCGGCGGCGGCAGCCAGCGCCGCGGTGACGCCGGGCACCACCTCGCAGGCGATGCCGGCCGCGGCCAGGGCCTGCAGCTCTTCCTCGAGGCGGCCGAAGAGGCTCGGGTCGCCGCCCTTCAGGCGGACAACTAGCCGGTGGGCGCGGGCCTGCGCGATGAGCATCGCGTCGATGGCGGCCTGGCGCGTGGCGGCGCCGTAGCCGCGCTTGCCGACATCGATCCACCGCGCCTGCGGGGCCATGGCGCGCAACGCAGGGTCGGTGAGGGCGTCGACCAGCACGACGTCGGCCTCGGCCAGGCGGCGCGCGCCGCGCAGCGTGATCAGGTCGGCCTCGCCCGGGCCGGCACCGACGAAGACGACGCGGCCCGCGGTCATGCCGGCGCAGCGCTGACGTGCAGGCCGCATTCCTTGGCATCCTCGTGCTCCCACCACCAGCGGCCGGCGCGCATGTCCTCGCCCAGTGCCACGGCGCGGGTGCAGGGCTCGCAGCCGATGCTGGGGTAGAACCGGTCGTGCAAGGCGTTGTAGGGCACGGCCCGCTGGCCGATGTAGCGCCACACGTCGGCCTGGCGCCAGTCGGCCAGCGGGCTGATCTTGGTGCGGCCCTGGTCGTCGGGTTCGGTGAAGGCGACCTGGGCGCGGGCGCCCGACTGCTCGCGGCGCAGCCCCGTGACCCAGGCCGTGCGGCCCTGCATCGCGCGCGTGAGCGGCTCGAGCTTGCGCATCTGGCAGCAGGCCTTGCGCAGCGCCACGCTCTGGCGCATGGCCAGCTCGCCGTGGCGGGCGACGAACTGCACCACCGCTTCGGCCTGCGGCCGCCAGCGCTCGATGGCCAGGCCGTAGTGTGCCTCGGTGCGGTGCAGCAGGTCCAGCGTCTCGGGGTGGAGCTTGCCGGTCTCCAGCGTGGCCAGCGCGATCGGCAGCCGGTGCCGGGCGATGAGGTCGGTGATGACCATGTCTTCGGCGCCCAGGCTGGTGGTGAAGACCACCGTGCCGGGGTGCGCCGCCGCGGCGTGCCGCAGCACGGCCAGCGCATGGTCGACGCGCGCTTCGAAGCCCGGCTCGGCGCGGGCGTACAGGCTCAGGGCTTGGGTCATGTGCAGCTCAGGGCGTGGCGGGGACGGCGGGCCGGCGCTCGGGCGGCACGGTCTGGTAGTGATCGTCGAAGTAGCCGAGCGCGCGCTGCGCGGTCTCGAGCCGCTGGTCGGCGCGCAGCTGCACGGCGTCGAAGCCACAGCGGCGCAGCAGCGGCCCCATGTCGGCCAGCACCTCGCCGCGGGCCACGATCTCGCCCGCATAGCGCAGCCGTCCGCGCAGCAGCACGGCCTGCGAGTAGGCCCGGCCGTCGGTCCACTTCGGGAACTCGAGCACGACCGTCGGGTGGCGGTGGATCTCCTCGGCCCGCGCCAGCACGTCGGCGTCGTTGGGCAGGGCCAGGGCGTCTTCGGGCCAGGCGTGGCCGGGGGTCAGGAAGTGCATCGCGTCCTCCGTTCAGGCCGTGACGGCCGTGGACCGCCGCACGGCGTCGGCGGCGTGGCGGAAAGGCAGCGGGCCGAGGCGGCGCGCGGCGTCGATGAAGCGCTCGCCCGCCCGGCGTTCGCGCAGGTAGGTGCCGATCACGGCCTCGATCACGTCGGGCACTTCGTCGGCGGCGAACGAGGGGCCGATCACCTTGCCCGGCACGGCGTCGCCGCTGAGGGTGCTGCCGTCGGCGCCGGCCACCGTGACCTGGTACCACTCGCTGCCGTCCTTGTCGACGCCGAGGATGCCGATGTGGCCGCTGTGGTGGTGGCCGCAGCTGTTGATGCAGCCGCTGAGGTGCAGGTCGATGTCGCCGATGTCGTGCAGCTCGTCCAGGTCGTCGAAGCGCTCGGTGATGGCGGCCGCGATCGGGATCGAGCGCGCATTGGCCAGGGCACAGAGATCGCCGCCCGGGCAGGCGATCATGTCGGTCAGCAGGCCGATGTTGGGTGTGGCGAAGCCGAGCTCGCGCGCGGCCAGCCACAGGGCGTGCAGGTCGCGGGCGTGCACCCAGGGCAGCAGCAGGTTCTGGTCGTGGCTGACGCGCAGCTCGCCCTGGCTGTAGCGGTCGGCCAGGTCGGCCGCGGCGTCCATCTGGTCGGCGGTGACGTCGCCCGGCGGCAGGCCGGCGCGCTTGAGCGACAGCGTGACCGCGCGCAGCCCCGGCAGGCGGTGCGGCTGCACGTTGCGCTCGAGCCAGCGTGCGTAGGCCGGGGGCATCACCGCCGGAGCGGCGGGCTCAAGTGCGGCCGACGCGCCACCGAGCGGATCGCGGAAGCAGGCCGCCACCCGGTCCAGCTCGGCCTGCGCGATCGTGGGCGTGGCGGGGTCGGCGAGCAGGGCCGCGAACTCGCGCTCGACGGCTTCGAAGAAGCGCGCGCCCTCGGACTTGACCAGGATCTTGATGCGCGACTTGTACAGGTTGTCGCGCCGGCCGTAGAGGTTGTAGACGCGCACCACGGCCTCGATGTAGACGAGGATCTGCGACCAGGGCACGAACTCCCTGGCGAGCGAGGCGATGACGGGCGTGCGCCCCATGCCGCCGCCGACGGCGACGCGGAAACCCACCTCGCCGGCGGCGTTGCGGCGCAGCCTCAGGCCGATGTCGTGCCAGTCGGTGGCGGCACGGTCCTCGGCTGCGCCGGTGACGGCGATCTTGAACTTGCGCGGCAGGAAGGCGAACTCGGGGTGCAGCGTGCTCCACTGGCGCAGGATCTCGCAGTAGGGCCGGGGATCGACCGCCTCGTCGGGGGCGATGCCGGCCAGCACGTCGGTGGTGATGTTGCGAATGCAGTTGCCGCTGGTCTGGATGCCGTGCATGTCGACGGCGGCCAGCAGGTCCATCACGTCGGCCGATTGCGCCAGCGGGATCCAGTTGAACTGCAGGTTCTGGCGCGTGCTGAAGTGGCCGAAGCCGCCGCGCTCGGTGGGCCGGCCCGCGTCCTGCAGGTCGTGCTCGCGGGCGATCCGGGCCAGTTGGCGCAGCTGGCGGCTGGCGAGCTCGCCGTAGGGCACGGCCACGCGCAGCATCGGCGCATGGCGCTGCACGTACCAGCCGTTCTGCAGCCGCAGCGGACGGAACTCGTCGTCGGGCAGCGTGCCGGCGAGGTGGCGTTCGAGCTGGTCTCGGTACTGGGCGGCGCGGGCCCGGACGAACCGGCGGTCGAATTCGGTGTAGCGGTACATCTGCTGAAGGTCCCGGAAGCGCGCCGCCAAGGGCAAGCAGGCCGGCATGGGCAGCCGGAGCGATGCCGCGACTGTAGGAAACCCGCATATGGCATGGAACTACAAAATAGTCCGATGCATATGCTCACGGAGTCTGAAGCCTGCACGCGCCCGGCATTCCTAGAATCTCGGCGGATGGGCTCGATCTGGCGCGGAGGGTGGGGTGGGCGTGGCGTGACCCGCAGCCGGTGCTGGTGGGGGCTCGGGCTGGCGCTGGCATTGACGGCCTGCCAGACCGTGCCCCCGGTGGCTCCGGTGGCGCCGCCGCCAGTGGTCGCGCCCGAGCCGCCGCCGGCACCCAAGCCGGTGCCGCGGCTGCCGCGCATCGGCCTAGCGCTGGGGGGCGGTGCGGCGCGCGGTTTCGCCCACATCGGCGTGATCGAGGTGCTGGAAGAGGCCGGCATCCGGCCCGATCTCGTCGTCGGCACCTCGGCCGGCAGCCTGATTGCCGCGCTGCTGGCCGACGGCAAGACCGGCCCCGAGATGGCCGGCCTGGCGCGCACGATGGACGAAGGCACGCTCACCGACTGGGCCTTCCCCACCCGCGGCGCGATTCGCGGCCAGGCACTGGCCCGCTACGTGCGCGCGCAGGTCTCGGTGCGCAACATCGAGCAGACGCGCCTGCCACTGGGCATCGTGGCCACCGACCTCGACAGCGGGGAGGCGGTGCTGTTCAGGCGCGGCGACATCGGCACCGCGGTGCGGGCCTCCAGCGCGGTGCCGGCGGTGTTCGAGCCGGTGCGCATCGGCAGCCGCGAGTACGTGGACGGCGGCCTGGTGGCGCCGGTGCCGGTGCACTTCGCGCGCGAGATGGGGGCCGAGTTCGTGATCGCGGTGGACATCTCCTCGCCCCCGGCCGGCAACCCCACGGGCGACGTCATGGACATGCTGCTGCAGACCTTCGCCATCATGGGCCAGACCCTCAACGGCTGGGAACTGCGCAGCGCCGATGTCGTGGTCCGACCGGCCATGGCCGGCCTTTCCAGCGCCGACTTCACGGCGCGCCAGCGCGCGATCCGGGCCGGGCGCGAAGCCGCGCTGCGAGTCCTGCCGGCGCTCAAGGCGCGGCTGGCAGCGGCCATGCGCTGAGCCGCCGAATCCGGCGCAACCAAAGAAAACGGCCCGATCGCGAGACCGGGCCGAAAGAAAGGACAACCTTCCACACAAGAGACCCGGGGCGGAACCCCGGGCCCTGGATAGAGCGGGCCTGGCTGGAAAAGTTCAATCCGGCGCGCGCTCCTGGCGGCGCGGGTCAGGCCGCCTTCTTGCCCTTGCCGGCGGTCTGGGTGGCCTTGACCGCGGTGTTGGTCATGGCCGTGAAGTTGGCCTCGGCCACGTCGGTGGCCTGCTTGGCCGCCTTGTGCACGCTTTCGAAGGCGTTGTTGGCGGCGGCCACGGCCGACTTGACCAGCGCGACGGCGCTTTCGGTGCCGGCGGGCGCGTTCTTCACCGCGCTGTCCACCAGGGCCAGCACGGTCTTCTGGCCTTCGGCCATGGTGGCCTCGGCGGTCTTGGTGAACTCGCCGTTGGTGCCGGCGATGATTTCGTACAGGTGGCGGCTGTAGGCCGCGGCCTTCTCGGCCGCCGGTTGCAGCAGGCCCGCCTGCAGGCTCAGCAATTCTTGCGCGTCCTTGACCGACAGCACGGCCTGGGCCGTGTCGGCGGCTTCGGCCAGCGTGGTCTTGGCGACTTGCATGTTGAGCTCGACGAGCTTTTCCACGCTCTCGAAAGTCTTGTGGGTGAGGCCGAAGACGGTCTCGACGTTGGCCTTGTGGGCGGCGATCAGTTGTTCAGCGGTGAATGCCATGGGGATGCTCCTGGTGTTGACACGGGACGGGTCGGATGGAATCGGATTGCCGCGCCGGGGGGAGATCTTTGCTGCGCTGCAACATGACCGGGAGTATAGGCCGCCGGCGCCCGGATGCAAGCGATTTTGGTGCGCTGCATCAATTCTGGCTGCGGTCTAGGGTCCGCTTCCTAGAATGCCGGCCGTGCAGGTGTTCCATTCCGACCGCTTCGTGCTGCCCTTGCCCGCCGGGCACCCCTTCCCGATGGCCAAGTACCGGCTGCTGCGGGAAGCTGCCGAGGCCTTGCCCGGCCTGCGCCTGATCGAGGCGTCGCCGGCCACCGAAGGCGAGCTGGCCCTGGCGCACGAGCCGGCCTGGATCGCCGCCGTGCTCGAGGGCACGGCCAGCGCCGCCCAGCAGCGCGAGATCGGCCTGCCCTGGTCGCCGGCCCTGGCCGAGCGCTCGCGGCGCTCGGTCGGCGCCACGATCGGCGCGGCCCGGGCGGCGCTGATGCAGGGTGAGGGCGTGGCGGCGAACCTGGCTGGCGGCACGCATCACGCCTATGCGCACAAGGGCTCGGGCTATTGCGTGTTCAACGACGTGGCGGTGGCCGCGCGCCTGATGCAGGCCGAGTGGCACCGCCACGCGCCGCGGCCGGGCCGCCTGCTGCGCGTGCTGGTGATCGACCTCGACGTGCACCAGGGCAACGGCACGGCGGCCATCTTCCGCGACGATCCGAGCGTCTACACGCTGTCGCTGCACGGCGCGAGGAACTTTCCGTTCCGCAAGGAGGCCGGCGACCTCGACGTCGAGCTGCCCGATGGCTGCACCGACGGGCCATACCTGCAGGCGCTGGATGCCGCGCTCGACCAGGCCTGGGCCGCGCACGGCGACCGGCCGCCCGGGCTCGCCTTCTACCTGGCCGGCGCCGATCCGCACGAGAACGACCGGCTGGGCCGGCTCTCGCTCAGCGCCGAAGGCCTGGCCGAGCGCGACCGCCGGGTGCTGGCGGCCCTGCGCGAGCGCGGCATCCCGGTGGCGCTGGCCATGGCCGGCGGCTACGGGCGCGACCTGGCGGTGACGGTGTCGCTGCAGCGGCGCACCCTGGTGGAAGCCCTGGCCTGCTGGCGCGCCTGGCCGCGCCGGAGCGACGGCCCTTCGATGGAACAATCGCGCTGATGGCCGACCGCGAGTCACAACCAGAGCCCCCACCCGAGACTCCCGGCCCGGCGCGGCCGCGGCCGCAGCCCCGCAGCCGCTACGCGCGCTTCCAGCCCATCGTCACCCGCTGGGGCGACAACGACGTCTACGGCCACGTCAACAACGTCGTCCACTACAGCTTCTTCGACACGGCGGTGAACCGCCACCTGATCGAGGCCGGGGCGCTGGACATCCACCAGGGCCGCGTCATCGGCCTGGTGGTGCAGTCGCAGTGCCACTACTTCGAGCCGATCGCGTATCCCCAGACCGTCCACGCCGGCCTGCGCGTGGCGCACCGCGGCCGCTCGAGCGTGCACTACGAGATCGGCCTGTTCGCCGACGAGGCGCCGCTCACGGCCGCGCTGGGCGCTCTGGTGCACGTCTACGTCGACCGCGCCACGCGCCGTCCGGTGCCGCTGCCGCCGGCGCTGCAGGCGGCCCTGGCGCCCCTGAACCTGGACCCTCCACCGGAGCCCTGAATGCCGCCGACCGCCGACGACGCAGCCGCCGTCGATGCCGCCATCACCTCGCGCCGCTCGGTGCGGGCCTTCCTGCCCACGCCCGTGCCGCGCGCCACGATCGAGGCGCTGCTGGCCGTGGCCTCGCGCGCGCCCTCGGGCACCAACACCCAGCCCTGGCAGGTGCATGTGCTGACCGGCGCCGCCCAGCGGGCCCTCTCGGCCGAGATCCGCGCCGCCTACGACGACCCGGTGCAGCGCGCGGCGCACCAGGAGCCCTATGCCTACTACCCCACCGAGTGGCGCAGCCCCTACATCGACCGGCGGCGCAAGGTGGGCTGGGACCTGTATTCGCTGCTCGGCATTGGCCGCGCCGACAAGGCCGCGATGCACGCGCAACATGGCCGCAACTACGCCTTCTTCGACGCGCCGGTCGGGCTGATCTTCACCATCGACCGCGTGCTGCAGCAAGGCAGCTGGCTCGACTACGGCATGTTCCTGCAGAGCCTGATGGTGGCGGCGCGCGGGCGCGGCCTGGACACCTGCCCGCAGGCGGCTTTCACCCAGTTCCACCGGATCATCGCGCGCCACCTGGGCCTGGGCGACGAGCAGACCGTCGTCTGCGGCATGTCGCTGGGCCATGCCGACCCCGACGCCGTCGTCAACCGCCTGGTGACCGAGCGCGAGCCGGTGGCCGGGTTCACACGCTTCCTCGAATGAGCCCGGTCCGGCGGTCGGCGGCCGCCCGCGTCGCCGAGGGCAGCACGGGAGCCATCGGGTGAGCCGGCCCGGCCGCGCGCTGGCGCTCGCCGTGGCCCTGGGGCCGGGCCTCGCACCGGGCCTGGCGCAGGCGGCCCCGGTCGACGGCAGCGGGCTGGCGGCGGCCTGGGGCCTGCCGTTCGCCGGCCTGCTGCTGTCGATCGCGATCCTGCCGCTGGCCGCGCCGGCGCTGTGGCACCACCACTTCGGCAAGATCACGGCGGGCTGGACCCTGGCCTTCCTGCTGCCCTACGCCGCCGCCTACGGCCCCGGCGCGGCGGGGCAGGCGCTCGGGCACGCGCTGCTGTCCGAGTACATCCCCTTCATCGCGCTGCTGGTGGCGCTGTACACCGCGGCCGGCGGCATCTACGTGCGCGGCAACCTGCACGGCAGCCCGGGCACCAACGTGGCGATCCTGGCCGTCGCGTCGGTGCTGGCCAGCGTGATGGGCACCACCGGCGCGTCGATGCTGGCCATCCGGCCGCTGATCCGGGCCAACGACAACCGGCGCCACAAGGCGCACGTGATCGTGTTCTTCATCTTCACGGTCAGCAACGTGGCGGGCTCGCTCACGCCGCTGGGCGATCCGCCGCTGTTCCTGGGCTTCCTGAAGGGCGTGGACTTCTTCTGGACGCCGCGCCACCTGTTCCCCGAGACGCTGTTCACGCTGGCCGTGCTGCTCGCGCTGTTCTACGCCATCGACCGCTACTGGTACCGGCGCGAGGGCGTGCTGCCGCTCGACCCCACGCCCGACACCGGGCGCATCGGCATCGACGGTGCCGTCAACCTGCTGCCGCTGGCGGCCGTGGTGGGGCTGGTGCTGATGAGCGGGCTGTGGCGTCCCGGCATTGCCTGCGAGCTCTGGGGCACGCGGCTCGAGCTGCCGCACCTGCTGCGCGACGTCGCGCTGGTGGCGGTGACGCTGGCCTCGCTGTCGCTGACGCCGGCCGGTGTGCGCGAGCGCAACCAGTTCTCCTGGGCCCCGATGCGGGAGGTGGCCAAGCTCTTCGTGGGCATCTTCGTGACGATGGTGCCGGTGCTGGCCATGCTGAAGGCGGGCGAGCAGGGGGCTTTCGCCGCCGTCGCGCGCGCCGTCACCGCCGCCGACGGGCAGCCGCTGCCCTGGGCCTACTTCTGGCTCACCGGCCTGCTCAGCTCGTTCCTGGACAACGCGCCCACCTACCTCGTGTTCTTCAACCTGGCCGGCGGCGACCCGGCCACCCTGATGGGCCCGCAGGCCGCGACCCTGGCGGCAATCTCGGCCGGGGCGGTGTTCATGGGCGCCAACAGCTACATCGGCAATGCGCCGAACTTCATGGTCAAGGCCATCGCCGAGAGCCGCGGCATCGCCATGCCCAGCTTCTTCGGCTACCTGCTGTGGAGCGGGGCGGTGCTGCTGCCGCTGTTCGGCCTGGTCACGCTCATCTGGTTCCGCTGAAGGAAGCCCACGCCATGTCCAAGCCCGCCGTGCTCGTCAGCCGCGCCCTCTTCCCCGAGGTGCTCGAGCGGTTGCGCCGCCACTTCGAGGTCGAGGACAACCCCGAAGACGAGGTGCTGGACGCCCCGGCGCTGCGCCAGCGCCTGCAGGCCAAGCAGGGCCTGCTGGCCGCAGGCGGCGAGCGCATCTCGGCCGAGCTGCTGGCGGCCTGCCCGGCCCTTCGCGTGGTGGCCAACATGGCGGTGGGCTACAACAACATCGACGTGCCCGCCTGCACCGCCCGCGGCGTGCTGGTCAGCAACACGCCCGACGTGCTGACCGAGACCACGGCCGATTTCGGCTTCGCGCTGATGATGGCCGCCGCGCGCCGGATGTCCGAGGCCGAGCGCTACTTGCGCGAGGGCCGCTGGACGAAGTGGCGCTACGACCTGCTGACCGGCAGCGACGTGCACGGCGCCACGCTCGGCATCCTGGGCATGGGGCGGATCGGGCAGGCGATCGCGCGCCGCGGCGCGGCCGGCTTCGGCATGCGCGTGCTCTATCACAACCGCAGCCGACTGCCGCCCGACACCGAGGCCGCGCTCGGGGCGCAGTACGTCGACAAGGCGGCGCTGCTGGCCCAGGCCGACCACCTGGTGCTGGTGCTGCCGTACTCGGCGGCCAGCCACCATGCCATCGGCGCGGCTGAGCTGGCGCTGATGAAGCCCACGGCCACGCTGACCAACGTCGCGCGCGGCGGCATCGTCGACGACGGCGCGCTGGCCGCCGCGCTGCGCGCCGGGCGCATCGCGGCCGCCGGACTCGACGTGTTCGAGGGCGAGCCGGCGGTGCACGCCGAGCTGCTGGCGCTGCCCAACGTGGTGCTCACGCCCCACATCGCCAGCGCCAGCCTGCGCACGCGGCGTGCGATGGCCGACCTGGCGGCCGACAACCTGATCGCTGCGCTGACCGGCGGCGTGCCGCCCACGCCCGTCAACCCCGAGGTGCTGGCCGCCGCGCGCGCCTGAGCGCGCGGCCCGCCGCGTCTCTCTAGGCCTTGCGCAGCGCCGCGGTGTCCACCGGCAGCTTGCGCAGCCGCCGTCCCGTGGCCGCGTAGATGGCGTTCAGCACCGCCGGCGCCAGCGGTGGCGTGCCGGGCTCGCCGATGCCGCCGGGGGGCTCGGTGCTGGCCATCACGTGCACCTCGACCTTGGGCGCCGCGTTCATGCGCAGCACCGGGTAGGTGTTGAAATTGCCCTGCTCGACGCGACCCTCGGCGTAGCTGATGCGGCCGTACAGCGCCGCACTCAGGCCGAAGACGATCGCGCTCTCGATCTGGCGCTGCACGATGGCCGGGTTGACCGTCTGGCCGCAGTCGACCGCCGCCACCACGCGGTGCACGCGCGGCGTGCCGTCGGCATCGACCGAGACCTCGGCCACCTCGGCCACGTAGCTGCCGAAGCTCTCGGCCACCGCGATGCCGCGGGCCCGGCCTGCGGGCAGCGGCCGGCCCCAGCCCGCCTCGGCCGCCGCGCGCTCGAGCACCGCCTTGTGGCGCGGCGACTTGCCCAGCAGCGCGCGCCGGTACTCGAACGGGTCCTGGTGCGCGGCTGCCGCGAGCTCGTCGATGAAGCTCTCGATGAAGAAGGCGTTCTGCGAGTGCCCCACCGAGCGCCAGAACCACACCTGCGGCCCCGGCTCGGCGCGCCCGTAGGCGATGCGCTGGTTGGGGATGTCGTAGGGGTGGTCGGCCAGGCCCTCCACCGCCATCGAGTCGACGCCGCTGGCCGGGATCTTCAGGAAGCCCGAGGCCGCCATGATCGACGGCGAGCCCACGCCCGCCCGCAGCACCGTCGGGCGGCCCTGGGCGTCGGTGGCGGCCTCGAAGCGCACCACCGAGGCCGGCCTGTAGTAGCCGGCGGCCATGTCGTCCTCGCGCGTGTAGATCAGCTTCACGGGCTTGCCGCTGAGCTTGCTCAGCAGCGTGGCATCGACGGTGAAGTCGGGGGCGAAGCGGCGGCCGAAGCCCCCGCCCAGCATCAGCGTGTGCACCTGCACCCGCGCCGGCGCCACCTGGGCCACGGCGCCCAGGATGCCCTGCGCCGGGCCCTGGCTCTGGGTGCCGGCCCAGATCTCGACCTCGTCGCCGCGGACCCAGGCGGTGCAGTTCATCGGCTCCATGCACGCATGCGCCAGGTAGGGCACCTCGTAGCGGGCCTGCACGGTGGCGCTGGCGTTGGCCGCGGCGTCGCGCACATTGCCTTCGTCGCGCGCCACCGCGTCGGCATTGCCGGCGGCCTCGTCCAGCATCGTGCTGACGGCGGCGCTCGAAAGCTGGGCCGCCGGGCCGAGGTCCCATTGCACCTGCAGCGCATCGCGGCCCTTCTTGGCCGCCCAGAAGCCGTCGGCCAGCACCGCCACGCCCGAGGGGATCGTGAGCACCTGCCGCACGCCCTTGACGGCCCGCGCCGCCGCCTCGTCCATCTTCAGTGGCTTGGCGCCGTGCGCCGGGGCGCGGGCCATCACCGCCACCCACAGGCCCCTCACCTGGGCGTCGATGCCGAAGCGCGCGCTGCCGTCGACCTTGGACGGCGTGTCCAGCCGGTGCAGCGGCTGGCCCAGCAGCTTGAAGTCGCGCGCCTGCTTCAGCGCCGGCTTGGCCGGCGCGCCCTGCCGCGCGGCTGCGGCGGCCAGCGAGCCGTAGCTGGCCTTGCGCCCGCCGGGGCCGAGCACGAAGCTGCGCTCGGTGCGCAGCTGCGCCGCGTCCACCTTCCACCGCTCGGCGGCGGCCGCCACCAGCATCGCGCGCGCGGCGGCCCCGGCCTCGCGCATCGGCGTCCAGTTGCCGCGCACCGTGGCCGAGCCGCCCGTGGCCTGCATGCCGAACATCGGATTCGCATAGGCCTTGTCCGCCGGCGCCTGCTCGACGCCGACGAGCGACCAGTCGGCGTCGAGCTCCTCGGCCAGCAGCATCGGGATGGCCGTCAGCACGCCCTGGCCCATCTCGGAGGCCCCGCAGACCACGGTGATGCGGTTGTCGGGCGCGATGCGCAGGTAGGCGCTGATCGGCACTGCATCGGCAGCCGCGGCCTTGACGGCTGCCCGTCCGCTAGCTGGCAGCACGAAGCCGATGACCAGGGCCCCACCGGCCTGGAGGAAGCCGCGCCGGGTGGCCGCCGGCGCCGCGCTCGGGTCTTGCGTCTGGGTGTCCATGGTCAGGCCTTCCCTTGCAGCGCCGTCGCGGCGTCGTGGATCGCGGCGCGGATCTGGTTGTAGGTGCCGCAGCGGCAGACGTTGCCGCTCATGGCCGCGTCGATGTCGGCGTCGGTGGGCGCCTTGTTGGCGGCCAGCAGCGCGCACGCGCTCATGATCTGGCCCGACTGGCAGTAGCCGCACTGCGGCACATCGAGCGCGGTCCAGGCCGCCTGCACGGCGCGGCCGGTGGGCGTGGCCGCCATGGCCTCGATCGTGCGCACCTGCCTGCCGGCGGCTGCCGACAGCGGCGTCACGCACGAGCGCACCGGCTGGCCGTCGAGATGCACGGTGCAGGCGCCGCACAGCGCCATGCCACAGCCGAACTTGGTGCCCGTGAGCTGCAGGTTCTCGCGCACGGCCCACAGCAGCGGCATGTCGGGCTCGGCGTCCAGTGTCACGGCCCGGCCGTTGACGGTCAGCTTGATCATCGGTGCACTCCCAGCAAGGCGGGCCGCACTACGCGCGGCTCGAGCGCAAGGCTACTGCGGCGGCACGGGCCTTGGCTGCACGGGGGAACCCGGGACCGTGGCGAACGCGGCCGGCGGCGCCGCGGGCGGCTGAGACAATGCGCGCCATGACGTCGTCGTTGCCGATTGCCGCGCTGGCCCTGCTGGCGCTGAACCTGCTGCTGCTGCTGTGGCTGCTGTTGCGCCGCGCCGACGAGGCACCTCTGCGCCGGCTCGAGGACGGCCTGCGCGGCGAGCTCGCCCGCCAGGCGCAGGCCGCGCGCGCCGATCTGGGCAGCCTGCAGCAGCTGCTGCTGGCGCAGGGCGGCGAGGTGGCGCGAACGCAGAACGAGCAGATCGACGCCTTCCGCACCCAGCTCGCCTCGACCCAGGCCCAGACCGAGGCCGCGCTGCGCCGCTTCAGCGACACGCTGGCCGAGCAGCTACAGCGCCTGTCCGAGGCCAACGAGCGGCGCCTGCTGGCGCTGCAGGAGGGCAACGAGAAGAAGCTCGACCAGATGCGGGCCACGGTCGACGAGAAGCTGCAGGCCACGCTCGAGCAGCGCCTGGGGGCGAGCTTCAAGCAGGTGGCCGACCGGCTGGAGCAGGTGCACAAGGGCCTGGGCGAGATGCAGTCGCTGGCGCGCGACGTCGGCTCGCTGAACCGGGTGCTGACCAACGTCAAGACGCGCGGCGTCTTCGGCGAGGTGCAGCTGGCGGCGCTGCTGGAACAGGTCTTCACGCCGGAGCAGTACGGCACGCACGTGGCCACCGTGCCTGGCAGCAGCGAGCGGGTCGAGTTCGCGATCCGGCTGCCCGGCCGCGGCGCGGCGCAGGGCGCCGGCAGCGACGCTCCGCTGTGGCTGCCGATCGACGCCAAGTTCCCGCGCGAGGACTACGAGCGCCTGCTCGACGCCGCCGAACGCGCCGATGCCCCGGCGGCCGAGGCGGCGGGCAAGGCGATCGAGCAGCGCCTGCGCCTGGAGGCGCGCACCATCCGCGAGAAGTACGTGGCGCCGCCCCACACCACCGACTTCGCGATCCTGTTCGTGCCCACCGAGGGCCTGTATGCCGAGGCCCTGCGCCGACCCGGCCTGGCCGAGGCGCTGCAGCGCGAGCACAAGGTGATGCTGGCCGGGCCGACCACGCTGCTGGCGCTGCTCAACAGCCTGCAGATGGGCTTCCGCACCCTGGTGCTGGAAAAGCGCTCGGCCGAGGTCTGGGAAGTGCTGGGCGCGGTCAAGACCGAGTTCGGCAAGTTTGGCGAGGTGCTGGTGCGCACGCGCAAGAAGCTGGAAGAGGCCAGCAACACGATCGACCTGGCCGAGACCCGCACGCGCGCGATGGCGCGCCAGTTGCGCAGCGTGGAGGCGCTGCCCGAAGGCCGCAGCGCGCAGCTGCTGGCGGGGCTTTCAGCCGAGGCGGCCGACGCCCCGGATTGAAGCGCCGACCCGCGCCAGCTTGCGGATCCGGGTCCCCCGGTCCGCAAGGGCGCCCCCTCGGGGGGCCGCGAGCGCAGCGAGCTCGGGGGCCAGCTTGCGGATCCGGGTCCCCCGGTCCGCAAGGGCGCCCCCTCGGGGGGCCGCGAGCGCAGCGAGCTCGGGGGCTCTAGAACCGCACCCCGCCCGAGGCCGGTACCTCGGGAGGCGGCGGCGGGGCCACCGGGGCGGCGGTCGGCGCGCTGCGGCCCGTGGCGACGGCGCTGCGCTCGACCAGCGGCTGCGCGGCCCCCGGCGCCCAGCCGGCCGGCAGCTCCGAGCGGCGCGGATAGCCGGCGGCATCGAGGAACGCGTTCCACTCCTCGGCCGAGTAGCCGCGCACCGGCTGAGCGCCGATCGACAGCGCCGGCACCGAGCTGCCGCCGACCAGGCGCTCCAGCGCCTGTGCGTCGTCGCGCGTGGCGACGAGCCGCTCGCTGAAGGGCACGCCGCGCTGCAGCAGCATCTGGCGCGCCTGGTTGCAAGGCGTGCAGTCGGCGGCGGTGTACAGCGTCACCGGGTAGCGCCGCGCCACCTGCTGCAGCGCGTAGGGCAGGGCGGGCGCGCCGGCGGCCGTGTCCTTGGCCGCCGCGTCTTCGCCCCGGCCGAGCTGGATCACGCGCGCGTTGGAATCCGCCGGGGGCCGGTCGGTGTAGGTCACGCTGCCGTCGGGCTTGACCACCTTGTACTGGGCCCAGGCGGGCCCGCCCGCCGCCAGCAAGGCGGCCGCGGCGAGCCACCCGGCCAGGCGCGCGGCGGAAAGGGGGGCAGACCGGATCGGCGACGGCTTCATGCAGGGCCTTGCACAGCGGCGGGGCTCGGATGGCCGAATCTAGCCGAGGCCGGGCCGGTGCTCAAGCCGACGAGGCCGCCGCCGCTGCGGCGGCCTGCACGGTATTGGCCAGCAACATCGTGATCGTCATCGGGCCGACGCCGCCCGGCACGGGCGTGATCCAGCCCGCCACCTCGCGCACGGCGGAGAAGTCGACGTCGCCGCAGAGCCGGCCGGCCTCGTCGCGGTTGATGCCGACATCGATGACGATGGCCCCGGGCCGCACCATGTCGGCCGTGAGCGTGCGGCGTCGGCCGACGGCGGCCACCACCACGTCGGCTTGCCGCGTGTGCCGGCCCAGATCGGGCGTGGCGCTGTGGCAGACCGTGACCGTGGCGTGCGCCTGCAGCAACAGCAGCGCCATCGGCTTGCCCACCGTGTTGCTGCGGCCGATCACCACCGCATGCTTGCCGCGCAGGGCCACGCCGGTGCTTTCGATCAGCTTCATGCAGCCGTACGGCGTGCAGGGACGCAGGCCTGGCAGCCCGCTGGCCAGTTCACCGGCCGACGGCACCGAAAAGCCGTCGACGTCCTTGGCCGCGCTGATCGCGGCGATGACCTTCTGCGGGTCGATGTGCCGGGGCAGCGGCATCTGGACCAGGATGCCGTGGATGGCGGGGTCGGCGTTCAGCGCCGCGATGCGCGCCAGCAGCTCGGCCTCGCCCAGCGCCGCGTCGTGCTTCTCGAGCACCGAGTGCATGCCGGCCTCGGCGCAGGCCTTGACCTTGTTGCGCACGTAGACGGCGCTGGCCGGGTCGTCGCCGACGAGGATCACGGCCAGGCCGGGCCGGTGGCCGGCGGCGGCCAGCGCCGCGGCGCGCACGCCGATCTCGGCGCGGATGGACTTCGACAGCGCGATGCCGTCGATCAGTTGCGCGGTCACGTCGGATCCAGTCTCGTCAGTCTGACCGGAGCCCCCTCCCGGAGGGGGCTCGGGGGAGCCGAACGGTCGGCGTGCAACGCCAACACCGTCGCGGACGCCGCGAAAGATCGCGCTAAGCGCGCTGAGCGCCCAGAGCGATCTTGAGCAAGTCCGCGACGGTGTTGGCGTTCAGCTTCTCCATGATGTTGGCGCGGTGCGCCTCCACCGTCTTGATGCTGATGCCCAGGTCGTCGGCGATCTGCTTGTTCAGCCGGCCGGCCACGATGCGCTCGAGCACCTGCGCCTCGCGCGTGGTCAGGCGCGAGAGCAGGGCGTCGCGGCTGGCCTGTTCCTGGTGGTGGCTGAAGGCGTTGCGCGCCTGCTCGAGCATGCGCTCGACCAGGCCCAGCAGCTCTTCTTCCTTGAAGGGCTTTTCGATGAAGTCCATCGCCCCCTTCTTCATCGTCGTCACCGCCATCGGCACGTCGCCGTGCCCGGTGATGAAGACGACCGGCAGCGGGCTCTTGCGCTCGAGCAGGCGGTCCTGCAGTTCCAGCCCGCTCATGCCGTCCATGCGGATGTCGGCGATCAGGCAGGCCACCTCGCGCGGGTCGAAGCGGGCCAGGAAGGACTCCGAGGAGTCGAAGCACTTGACCCGGTAGTCCTTGCCTTCGAGCAGCCACTGCAGCGAATCGCGCACCGCCTCGTCGTCGTCGACGACGTAGACGGTGCCCTTCTTGGGGATCAGGCTCATTCGGGGATGGCGGCGGAGGACGCCTCGGGGTTCGTGGGAGGGGAGGCCTCCAAGGCCTCGCTCACGGGGCCCGGCCGCAGGGTCTGCTCCACCGGCAAGGTGAAGGAAAAACGGCAGCCGACCGCCTGATTTCCATTGTAGAGGTTCTGCGCCCGCATCCGACCTCGGTGGCTCTCGACGATGGTGCGGCACAGGCTCAGCCCGATGCCCAGGCCCTCGGGCTTGGTCGAGAAGAAGGCCTCGTACAGGCGGGCGATGACTTCCTCCTTCAGGCCCGGGCCCATGTCGGTGACGCTGAACTCGATCACCCCGCCTTCCTCGGGGGTGTGCCGCGGCACCACGCGCAGCTCGATGTGGCGGCGTTGCAGCGGCATCTGCGCGCCGTCGATGGCCTCGGCCGCGTTCTTGATCAGGTTCAGCACCACCTGCTCGATCAGGATCGGATCGACCATGATCGTGGGCAGGCGCTGCGCGACGTAGGTATGGATGGCCACGTTGCGCCGGCGCAGCTCGATGCCGGCCAGGTCGACTGCGGCCTCGACGATGGGGCGGGCCTGCGCCGGCTGTCGCTGCGGCTCGCTGCGCTTCACGAAGTCGCGGATGCGCCGGATGATCTGGCCCGCCCGCTCCGCCTGGCGCGCCGTCTTCTGCAGCGCGGCCACCAGGTCCTGCTTGTCGATCGACTCGGCGCTGACGCGGCTGACCATGCCGTTGCAGTAGTTGGTGATGGCGGTCAGCGGCTGGTTCAGCTCGTGCGCCACCGACGAGGCCATCTCGCCCATCGTCACGAGCCGGCTCGTGACCTGCGCCTTCTCGGCCTGCGCCGCCGCCTGCTCCTCGGCGCGCAGGCGGCCGGTGATGTCGGTGGCGATCAGCATCTGCGCCAGCCGGCCGTCGGTCCACTGCAGGTAGCGCGCCCGCACGTCGAACCACTTCTGCAGCGGCTCGATGAAGACCTCGCGCGGGTTCGCGCCGGTCTCGGTCAGCTCCTGCGTCGGCAGCCCCGACAGCGGATCGACCTCGTCGCCGTGGTCGGCCGCGAACGTCGTTCCCACCGCGCTGCCGGCCATCTGCTGGTGGCCGCGCGCGTCGCCGCCGAACCACAGCCGGTACGAGCGGTTGGCGAACAGCAGCTCGCCCTGCTGCACCGAGAGCACGGAGACCGAGGCGTCCAGGCCTTCGAGCACGGTCGTGAAGCGCTCGTGGCTGGCCGAGAGCTGGTCGCGGATGCGCTTGGCCTCGGTGATGTTGGTCATGCTCGTCATCCAGCCCGTCTGCTGCCCCTTGGGGTCGATCAGCGGGCTCACGTACATGCGCGCGTCGAAGCCCGAGCCGTCCTTGCGCTGCACCTTGACCTCGATGCCGTTGCTCGGGCTGCGGCCCTGCAGCTCCATCCGCAGCAACCGCGTGTTCTCCTCGATGCGGTCGGGCGGCCAGTGCGGGTAGGGCGGCAGGCGCCCCACGAGCTCGCCGCTGCTGAAGCCCGTCATCTGGCAGAAGGCGGCGTTGACGTAGCTGATGCGGCCTTCCATGTCCATCGCCCGCATGCCGGTGGGCATGCTGTTCTCCATCGCGCGGCGGAAGTTGGTCTCCTGGATCAGCGCGCCCTGGATCTGGGCCCGGCGCCGCATGTGGCGCCAGGTGCCCAGCAGCATCCACACCGTCAGCGCCGACAGCGCCACCACCATCCAGAACAGCGTGTTGCCGATCAGGCCGATCGAGGTGCGCCAGCCCTGGCCGCGCA
Organism: Burkholderiales bacterium; assembly: GCA_028871575.1. Taxonomy (GTDB): domain Bacteria; phylum Pseudomonadota; class Gammaproteobacteria; order Burkholderiales; family Burkholderiaceae_C; genus Rubrivivax. The sequence goes on from JAGWMW010000025.1 coordinate 21,403, forward strand.
GCACCAGGCCGTTGCGCGAAGGGGTCAGCGGTGCCTCGCTGTAGATCAGCGGCGCGCGCCGCGAGGCCTGGCCGGGCATGGCCGTGAAGGTGGCCGCCACCACCTTGCCGGTGGCCTGGTCCAGCACCGCGATCATGTGGCGCTGCGCCACTTCGGCCGGCACGTAATGGCGCAGCAGCGACTCGACGGAGTACTCGACGATGAGCGCCCCGCGGAAGGCGTTGTGCTCGATCAGCGGCACCTGGAGCTGGAACACGACGCCGCCGCTGTCGTCGGTGAAGGCGCGCGAATAGGCCGGCACCCGGCTGTCGCGCACCGCCAGGAAGGCCGCCTCCGACGCGCTGGGCTGGCCGCGCACCGGCAGGCTGGCCGGCGGCGTGTCGCCGGCCGCGTCGGGCTGGTAGAGCGTGGCCCAGTGGCTGGCCAGCAGCTCGCGTTGCGCGCTGACCCAGCTGATGTGGGTGATCTCGGGCCGCTCGTGCGCCATCGACGTGGCCAGCACCACGAAGCGCTGCGGCGAGGCATCGCGCGCGGCCAGTTCGCGGCCCAGGCGGACAGCGGCTTCCTGGTTCTGCACCAGGCGCAGGCCGATCTGCTGCTGCGTGATCTCGGTGTCGCGCCGCACCGACTCGGTCTCGCGCTCGGTTTCCTCGTTGCGCAGGTACCAGAAGGCCGAAATGATGGCCGCCAGGAACAGCAGCACCGACAGCAGCGGCGCGAGGGTGGCGAGCCGGTCCTGGCGGGCCGGCGGCTGGCGCCGCCACCAGCGGCCGAACAGCCGCCGCGCCCGGGTCGCGCTGGGCCGCGCCGGCGGCTCGACGGTGGGTGGCAGCGGCAGGGGCGACGACATGCCCTCGATTATCCCGGGGGCCTGACAGGGCGCCGGCGGCCCCTTATCAATTTCGCATAGTGGTATGTAAAAGCACTATTTGAAATCAGCGGGTCTTGTGCGACACTCCCGCCCCATCGCAAAACAGACTCCAGGAGACAAGCATGGCCGCGCAGCCGCCCTCCATCGCCAGCCCCGGCGACGCCCAGGACCCCGACGCCCAGGAGACCCGCGAGTGGCTCGATGCGCTGTCGGCCGTCATCGGCACCGAAGGCGCCGGCCGCGCGCACTTCCTGCTCGAGCAGCTGCTCTCGCACGCGCGTGAGCACAGCATCGACCTGCCGTTCTCGGCCAACACGGCCTACGTCAACACGATCGAGCCCGACCAGGAAGAGCGCAGCCCCGGCAACCTCGAGCTCGAAGGCCGCCTGCGCGCCTACATGCGCTGGAACGCGATGGCGCTGGTGGTCAAGGCCAACCGGCTGCACCCGGCCGACGGCGGCGACCTCGGCGGCCACATCAGCAGCTTCGCCAGCCTGGCCCACATGTTCGCGGCCGGCTTCAACCACTTCTGGCACGCCGAGAGCGAAGGCCACGGCGGCGACCTGCTCTACATCCAGGGCCACAGCAGCCCCGGCATCTACGCCCGCGCCTACCTCGAAGGCCGCATCACCGAATCGCAGATGCTGAACTTCCGCCAGGAGGTGGGCGGCCAGGGCCTGAGCAGCTACCCGCACCCCAAGCTGATGCCCGAGTTCTGGCAGTTCCCCACCGTCAGCATGGGCCTGGGCCCGCTGATGGCCATCTACCAGGCGCGCTTCCTGAAATACCTGCATGCGCGCGGCATCGCCGACACGGCCAACCGCAAGGTCTGGGTGTTCTGCGGCGACGGCGAGATGGACGAGCCCGAGAGCCTGGGCGCCATCGGCCTGGCCGCGCGCGAGAAGCTCGACAACCTGATCTTCGTCGTCAACTGCAACCTGCAGCGGCTGGACGGCCCGGTGCGCGGCAACGGCAAGATCATCCAGGAGCTCGAAGGCGAGTTCCGCGGCGCCGGCTGGAGCGTGATCAAGCTCATCTGGGGCAGCAACTGGGACCCGCTGCTGGCGCGCGACAAGGACGGCGCCCTGCGCAAGATCATGCTCGACTGCCTGGACGGCGACTACCAGGCCTTCAAGGCCAACGACGGCGCCTTCGTGCGCAAGCATTTCTTCGGCCGCGACCCGCGCACGCTCGAGCTGGTGGCCAAGATGAGCGACCAGGACGTGTGGAACCTGCGCCGCGGCGGCCACGACGCGCAGAAGGTCTACGCCGCCTTCCACAAGGCCAACAGCGCCCGCGGCCAGCCCACCGTGCTGCTGGTCAAGACCGTCAAGGGCTGGGGCATGGGCAGCGCCGGCGAAGGCAAGAACACCGCCCACCAGGCCAAGAAGCTCTCGGACGAGGACATCAAGTTCTTCCGCGACCGCTTCAACATCCCGATCCCCGACAGCGAGCTGGCGCAGATCCCGTTCTACAAGCCCGCCGACGACACGCCCGAGATGAAGTACCTGCACGAGCGCCGCGCCGCGCTCGGCGGCTACCTGCCCAAGCGCCGCACCCGGGCCGACGAGAGCTTCACCGTGCCCTCGCTGGAGACCTTCAAGGCCGTGCTCGAGCCCACCGCCGAAGGGCGCGAGATCAGCACCACCCAGGCCTACGTGCGCTTCCTGACGCAGCTGCTGCGCGACGCCGCTTTGGGCCCGCGCGTGGTGCCGATCCTGGTGGACGAGGCGCGAACCTTCGGCATGGAGGGGCTGTTCCGCCAGATCGGCATATACAACCCCGAAGGCCAGAAGTACACGCCGGTCGACAAGGACCAGGTGATGTACTACCGCGAGGCGCAGAACGGCCAGATCCTGCAGGAGGGCATCAACGAGGCGGGCGGCATGGCCAGCTGGATCGCCGCGGCCACCAGCTACAGCACCAACAACCGCATCATGGTGCCGTTCTACATCTACTACTCGATGTTCGGCTTCCAGCGCATCGGTGACCTGGCCTGGGCGGCCGGCGACATGCAGGCGCGCGGCTTCCTGCTCGGGGGCACCTCGGGGCGCACCACCCTCAACGGCGAAGGCCTGCAGCACGAGGACGGCCACAGCCACATCCTGGCCGGCACGATCCCCAACTGCATCAGCTACGACCCCAGCTTCGCGCACGAGGTGGGCGTGATCCTGCACCATGGCCTCAAGCGCATGGTGGAGCAGCAGGACAACGTCTACTTCTACCTCACGCTGCTCAACGAGAACTACCCGATGCCGGGCCTGAAGCCGGGCACCGAGGCGCAGATCATCAAGGGCATGTACCTGCTGGAGGAGGCCGGCGCCTTGGCCGCGGGCAAGAAGAAGCCGCCGACGGTGAACCTGCTGGGCAGCGGCACCATCCTGCGCGAGAGCCAGGCGGCGAAGAAGCTGCTAGAGACCGACTGGGGCGTGGCTGCCAACGTCTGGAGCTGCCCCAGCTTCAACGAGCTGGCGCGCGACGGCCAGGACGCCGAGCGCTGGAACCTGCTGCACCCCACGGCCGCGCCGCGATTGCCCTTCGTGGCCCAGCAGCTGGCCCCGCACGCGGGGCCGGTGGTGGCCTCGACCGACTACATCAAGAACTACGCCGAGCAGATCCGCGCCTACCTGCCCAGCGGCCGCATCTACAAGGTGCTGGGCACAGACGGCTTCGGCCGCAGCGATTTCCGCAGCAAGCTGCGCGAGCACTTCGAGATCGACCGCCACTACATCGTGGTGGCGGCCCTGAAGGCGCTGGCCGAGGAAGGCAGCCTGCCCGCGGCCAAGGCGGCCGAGGCGCTGCAGCGATACGGCATCGCCGCCGACAAGGTCAACCCGCTGCTGGCCTGACGCGCAGCCCCGCCCGCAACGAACGAGACTACGGAGACAGGCCATGGCGTTGGTCGAAGTGAAGGTGCCCGACATTGGCGACTTCAAGGACGTGGAGATCATCGAGCTGCTGGTCAAGCCCGGCGACACGGTGCAGGCCGAGCAGTCGCTGCTGACGGTGGAAAGCGACAAGGCGTCGATGGAGATCCCCTCCTCGATGGCCGGCGTGGTCGCCGAACTCAAGGTCAAGCTCGGCGACAAGGTCAGCCAGGGCAGCCTGGTGCTGCTGCTGGACGCTGCCACGGCGGCCCCCGCGGCCGGCACGCCTGCGAAG
>JAGWMW010000237.1 GCA_028871575.1 Burkholderiales bacterium
GATCAAGGGTTGGGGGTGGGTTGGGGGCTGGGGGAAACCGCGGCGTCGGGCCCGGGCCGGCGCCGTCGCATCAGCAGGTAGGCGGCCGGCACGACGAACATCGACAGCAGCGGCGCGGTGACCATGCCGCCGACCATCGGCGCGGCGATGCGCTGCATCACCTCGGAGCCGGTGCCGCCGCCCAGCAGGATGGGCAGCAGGCCGGCCAGGATCACGGCCACCGTCATCGCCTTGGGCCGCACGCGCAGCACCGCGCCTTCGCGGATCGCATCGAGCAGATCTTCGGGGCTGCAGCGGCCTTCGTCGAGCCGGGCCTGCCAGGCCTGCTTCAGGTACAGCAGCATGATGACGCCGAACTCGGCCGAGACCCCGGCCAGCGCGATGAAGCCCACCGCGCCGGCCACCGACAGGTTGTAGCCCAGCGCGTAGAGCAGCCAGATGCCGCCCACCAGCGCGAAGGGCAGGGTGGCCATGATCAGCAGCGCCTCGCCGAAGCGCTTGAACGTGAGGTAGAGCAGCACGAGGATGATCGTCAGCGTGAAGGGCACCACCACCTCGAGCCGCGCGGTGGCGCGCTCGAGGTACTCGAACTGGCCCGACCAGTCCACCGAGTAGCCCGGCGGCAGCACCACCCGGCGCGCCACCGCGCGCTGCATCGCTTGCACCGCCGAGCGCAGGTCGCGGCCGTGGATGTCGACGTAGACCCAGCCCGACAGGCGCGCGTTCTCGCTGCGCAGCATCGGCGGGCCGTCGGCCACGCGCACCTCGGCCAGGTCGCCCAGGCGCACCCGCGCGCCGCCCGGGGTGACGATGGGCAGGTCGCGCAGGCGCTCGGGCGTGTCGCGCAGGTCGCGCGGGTAGCGCAGGTTGATCGGGAAGCGCTGCAGCCCGTCGACCACCTCGCCGATGTTCTCGCCGCCGACGGCCGAGCCGATGACGGCCTGCACGTCGGCGATGTTCATGCCGTAGCGCGCGGCCTCGGCGCGCCGGATGTCGATGTCGATGTAGCGGCCGCCGGTCAGGCGCTCGGCCAGCGCGCTGGTCACGCCGCGCACCGGCTGCAGCGCCGCGGCGATCTGCTGCGTCAGGCGGTCGATGGTGGCCAGGTCGGGGCCGGCCACCTTCACGCCCACCGGGCTCTTGATGCCGGTGGCCAGCATGTCGATGCGGTTGCGGATCGGCGGCACCCAGATGTTGGACAGGCCCGGCACGTGCACCACCCGGTCGAGCTCGGCCACCAGCCGGGCCGGCGTCATGCCGGGCCGCCACTGCGCGCGCGGCTTGAACTGGATCGTGGTCTCGAACATCTCCATCGGCGCGGGGTCGGTGGCGCTGTCGGCGCGGCCGGCCTTGCCGTACACGCTCAGCACCTCGGGCACGGTCTTGATCAGGCGGTCGGTCTGCTGCAGCAGCTCGGCCGCCTTGCCCGCCGACAGGCCCGGCAGCGCCGTGGGCATGTACAGCAGGTCGCCCTCGTACAGCGGCGGCATGAACTCCGCGCCGATGTGCGTCAGCGGCCACAGGCTCAGCAGCGCCAGCAGCGCGGCGCCGGCCAGCGTGGTGCGCGGCCGGCGCAGCACCGCATCCAGCAGCGGCCGGTACAGCGCGATCAGCCAGCGGTTCAGCGGGTTGGCCTGCTCGGCGGGCAGGCGGCCGCGGATCAGGTAGCCCATCAGCACCGGGATCAGCGTCACCGACAGGCCGGCCGCGGCCGCCATCGAGTAGGTCTTGGTGTAGGCCAGCGGCGCGAACAGCCGCCCTTCCTGCGCCTGCAGCGTGAACACCGGGATGAAGCTCAGCGTGATCACGAGCAGCGAGAAGAACAGCGCCGGCCCCACCTCGGCCGCGGCGTCGGCCACCACCGCCCAACGCGCCTCGCCCGCGAGCACGCGGCCCGGGTGCGCGTGGGCCCAGCGCTCGAGGTGCTTGTGCGCGTTCTCGATCATCACCACCGCGGCGTCCACCATCGCGCCGATGGCGATGGCGATGCCGCCCAGCGACATGATGTTGGCGTTGACGCCCTGCCAGCGCATCACGATGAAGGCGCACAGCACCCCCACCGGCAGCGAGACCACGGCCACGCCGGCCGAGCGCAGGTGGAACAGGAAGAGCGCGCAGACCACGGCCACGACCAGGAACTCCTCCACCAGCTTCTCGCTGAGGTTGTGCACCGCGCGCTCGATCAGGCCCGAGCGGTCGTAGGTGGGCACGATGGCCACGCCGGGCGGCAGCCCGGCCTGCAGCGAAGCCAGCTTGGCCTTGACGGCGGCGATGGTCTGCAGCGCGTTCTTGCCCGAGCGCATCACGATCACCCCGCCCACCGCTTCGCCCTGGCCGTCGAGCTCGCCGATGCCGCGCCGCATCTCGGGCCCGATCCGGATGTGCGCCACGTCGCCCAGGCGCACCGGCACCCCGGCCGCGCCGGTGGCCAGCGGGATGGCGCGGAAGTCGTCCAGCGTGCGCAGGTAGCCCGAGGCGCGCACCATGTACTCGGCCTCGCCGAGCTCGAGCACCGAGCCGCCGCCTTCCTGGTTGGCGCGCCGGATGGCGTCTTCCACCGTCGCCAGCGGCAGGCCGTAGGCGGCCAGCTTCTCCGGGTCCACCACCACCTGGTACTGGCGCACCATGCCGCCGATGGTGGCCACCTCGGCCACGTCGGGCACGGTCTTCAGCTCGAACTTGAGGTACCAGTCCTGCAGCGCGCGCAGCTGGCCGAGGTCGAGCCGGCCGCTGCGGTCGACCAGGGCGTACTGGTAGATCCAGCCCACCCCGGTGGCGTCGGGCCCGAGCGTGGCGCGGACCCCCGGCGGCAGGCGCGACTGCACCTGGTTGAGGTACTCGAGCACGCGCGAGCGGGCCCAGTAGGGGTCGGTGCCGTCGGCGAACAGCACGTAGACGAACGAGTCACCGAAGAACGAATAGCCGCGCACCGTGCGCGCCCCCGGCACCGAGAGCATGGTCGTGGTCAGCGGGTAGGTGACCTGGTTCTCGACGATGCGCGGCGCCTGGCCCGGGTAGGTCGTGCGGATGATGACCTGCACGTCCGACAGGTCGGGCAGCGCATCCAGCGGCGTGCCCTGCAGCGACACCAGGCCCCAGGCGCTGACCATCGCCGTGGCCAGCAGCACCAGGAAGCGGTTGGCGATCGACCAGCGGATCAGGCGCGCGATCACGGCCGGCCCCCGGCGGACGCGGCGGACGCGCCCGTGGTGGGGCTTGCGGCAGCGCCTGCAGTCGCGCTTTCGGTGGCCGTCGCCGTCGCGCCGGCCGAAGCCGCCGGGCCGGCGCCCTGCATCCAGGCCTCGGCGCCGCTCAGGCTGGCCTCGGAGTCGATCAGGAACTGGCCCGAGGCGACCACCTGCTGCCCGGCCTGCAGGCCGCTCAGGATCTCGGTGCGGCCGCCGCTGTCCAGCCCGGTGCGCACCGGCACCGGCCGGAAGTGGCCGTCGCCCGTGGCCAGCACGACGATGGCGCGGCGGCCGGTGCGGATCACCGCCTCGCTGGGCACGAGCAGGGCCGCTCCGGTGCCGGCGCCGGCCAGCCGCATCTGCACGAACATGCCCGGCACCAGCGCGCCGCCGCGGTTGGCCAGCACCATGCGCGCGGTGAGCGTGCGCGTGCGCGGGTCGACCGCGGGCAGCACCGCCTGCACCCGGCCGCTGAAGGTGCGGCCCGGCGCCGCGGGGCTCGTGGCCTGCACCGCCGCCCCGGGCCGCAGCAGGAAGGCCTGGCTCTCGGGCACCTGCGCATCGGCCCACACGGTGGCCAGGCCGTTGATGCGGAACAGCACCGCCCCCGGCGCCACGGTCATCCCCGGGCGCACGCCCAGCTCGACCACCACGCCGCCGATGGGCGCGCGCAGCGTGATCCGCGCCTGGGTGCGGCCGCTGTGCTCCACCTGCGCGATCTGCGCCTCGGTCATGCCGGCCTGGCGCATGCGCTGGCGCGCCGCCGCCACCAGCGGCGCGAGGTCGGAGCCCTGCATCCGGCGCAGCGCCAGGTACTCCTCCTGCGCCGCGATCCAGTCGGGCACGTACAGGTCCACCAGGGGCTGGCCCGCGGCCACGCGGTCGAGCGTGGTGCGCACGTGCAGCTGTTCGACCCAGCCGCCGGCGCGCGCCTGCACCACGGCCTGCTCGCGCTCGTCGTAGGCGATGCTGCCCACGGCCGAGATCTCGGGCGCGAGCCGGCCCTCGACCACCGGCGCCGTGCGCACGCCCAGGCTCTGCTGCATGCGCGGGCTCACGCTCACGCCGCCGCCCGGCTCGCCGGGGCCGCTGGCGGCGTCGGCGTAGACGGGCACGAGGTCCATGTCCATGAACGGCGACTTCCCCGGCTTGTCGAAGCGCGTGGCCGGCACCATCGGGTCGTGGTAGTAGAGGATGCGCCGGCCGTTGGCGGGGTCGATGTCGCCGGCCACGAGCGGGCCCGAGGCGGCAGGCGATGCCGGGTGGGCGGCCGTGGCGGAAGCCGCCGCGGCTGCGACGCCGCCGGCGCCGCGGCCCTGCCGCAGGCCGGCGGCATACAGGCCCCA
>JAGWMW010000026.1 GCA_028871575.1 Burkholderiales bacterium
AGAAGTTGATGCCGGCATCGAAGGCCGCGGCCAGCATCTCGGCCGCGGAGCCGGTGTCGACCTGGTTGTGGTACGTCACCCACGAGCCCAGCGAGAGCGTGCTGACACGAAGGCCGGAGCGGCCGAGACGGCGGTACTGCATGGTGGTGGACCTCTGGCGTGAACGCGGTCTGCAGAGGCTAGCGCACTTGCGGTGCCGGCGCGGACACCCCAGCCAGCGCGCGGGCTGTTCCGGGCGAAGGGCCCCGCCAGGTCGGTGCCGCGATAAATCGCCGACGCCGCGCTCATTTCTCCCTTAATCGATGCCCGGACCTGCCGATACTTGCAAAACGACCATTGCGTCTAGCTCATGTCCATTGAAATGAAATTTTTGTCTTCGACAAAAGCATGTCAGATCCCTCCGACACCGCCCTGAGACCGTCTCCGCCCGCTGTCGGCAGCGCGCGTCGAGCGGATCTGTGGCGAACGCTGCTCGGCCGCCAGTCCGGCGGTGGCGCCGTCGCGGGTCGGCCCGACGCGGCCATGGCGGCCGGCCTGGCCCACCGGCTCGGCGAGGCTGGCCACGTCTGGACGGCCCACATCAGCAACGCCCAGTCCCAGATGCGGGACGCCACCGATCAGCTGCTGCAGGGCTTCGCGCAGATCCTGGCCGAGCTCGACGCCCTTACCACCGCCGACCCTGGCTCGGCCGCCGGCCCGCCGGGCGTCGCCGCGCTGGACCGGCGCGCGCAGATGCTGGAGCACTGCGAGGCGCAGCTGATCGGGCTGATCGAGAACTTCCGCGGCTTCGTGCAGTCGCGCGACGCCGTGCTGGGCTCGGTGCGCGCGCTCAGCGGGGCCTCGGGCAGCCTCGGTGACATGGCCGAGGACGTGGCCAAGATCGCGCGCCAGACCAACCTGCTGTCGATCAACGCTGCCATCGAGGCTGCGCGCGCCGGCGAGAGCGGGCGCGGCTTCGCCGTCGTCGCGGCCGAGGTGCGGCGGCTGTCGACCGAGTCGGGCGAGACCGGCCGCCGCATAGGCGAGCAGGTGGGCGGCTTCGGCCAGCGCATGCAGCAGGCACTCGCGCAGGCCGCCTTGCACGCTGACCGCGATGCCGAGGTCATCCGGGGCTCGCAAGCCACCATCACAGGCGTGATCGAGCAGGTGGACCAGGCGGTGGGCCAGCTCCATGCGCGCGCGGCCGAGCTGGGCGCGCGCGGCCAGGTGGTGCGCACCCAGGTCGAGGCGCTGATGGTGGCGTTCCAGTTCCAGGACCGGGTGCAGCAGATCCTGGACCAGGTCGCGACGTCGATACGCGGCGGCCTGGCCCGGCTGCAGGCGGCGCTCGCCGGCGGCGAGCCGCCGTCGGCCGCGGAGTGGCAGGCCCTGCTGGGCGCCGGCTATACCACCGCCGAGCAGCGCGCCGTCGGCTGCGGCCCTGGCGGCGCGCAGCCGCCGGCCCCGGCCTCCGCGACCACCTTCTTCTGACACCGCGGCGCCATGGCCAAGACCATCCTCATCGTCGACGACTCGAGCTCGCTGCGCACCGTGGTGAAGATCGCCCTGCAGCGCGGCGGCTACGACGTGCTCGAAGCCGGCGACGGCCTCGAAGGCCTGGCCCAGCTCGACCAGGCAGGCAAGGTGCACCTGATCGTGAGCGACGTGAACATGCCGAACATGGACGGCATCACCTTCGTCAGCCGGGTCAAGCAGCACGCGCGCCACAAGTTCGCGCCCGTGATCATGCTCACCACCGAAGGTCAGGACGAGAAGAAGCAGCAAGGCAAGGCGGCCGGCGCGAAAGCCTGGATCGTCAAGCCCTTCAATCCGCCGCAGTTGCTCGACGCGGTCTCCAAGCTGATCCTGCCCTGACCGGCGCACCCCCGAGGCCTGCGATGTCCGAACCCCTGGCACTGCCGGCCGAGCTGACGATCTACACCGTCGGCGAATTGCACCCGCATTGGCTGGCCTGGCTGGCCAGCCGCGGCGACGACGACCACACCGAGCTCGACGCGAGCGCGGTGGCGGAGGTCGATGGCGCCGGGCTGCAGCTGCTGCAGTCGCTGGCCCACGCGCTGGCGCGCCAGCAGCGTCCGCTGCGCCTGCTGCGGCCCAGCGAGGCGCTGCAGCGCGCCTGCAGCGCCCTCGGGCTGCAGGCGCTGATCGCCGATCCGGCCGGAGCCTGCGCATGAGCCTCAGCCACAACGACCAGGGGTTCATCGCCGAGGCTTTGCCGGCCTTCATCAGCGAAGCGCACGAACAGTGCGATGCCCTGGAGCAGCTGCTGCTGCAGCTGGAAGAAGCGCCCAACGACCGCGGCCTGCTCGACGCGCTGTTCCGCTGCGCGCACACGGTCAAAGGCTCGGCCGGCATCTTCGGCCTCGACCGCGTGGTCGCCTTCACTCACCACGTCGAGACCCTGCTCGACCGCCTGCGCGAAGGCCAGGTCGCGCTGAATCCGGCGCTCAGCACCCTGCTGCTGCGCTGCAACGATGCGATCCGCGATCTCATCGCCACCGCGCAGGGTGGGCCGGCCGAGGACAACGCCGATGCCCAGCGGGCGGCGCTGGTGCAGGAACTGCAGGCCCGTTGCGGCACCAGTTCAGCCGTCACGGGGCCAACGACCAGCGCATCGCCGTCACCGCCGGCCGCGACCGCGGGGCTGCAGCGCTGGCACATTTCGGTGCAGTTCGGTGCCGACACCTTCCGCAACGGGATGGACCCGCTGGCGATCCTGAATTACCTGCGCGGACTCGGGTCGATCGCCTACCTCGCCTGCGACAGTGCTGCCGTTCCCGCGCTCGACGCGCTGGACCCCGAGCGCTGCCACCTGGGCTTCGAATTGGGCCTCGACACTGCCGCCGGCCGCGACGAGATCGAGGCGGCGTTCAGCTTCGTCCGCGATGACTGCGCGCTGCGCGTGATCGCGCCCGGGGCCGGCGAGGCCGACTTCGCGGCGCTCATCGAAGCCATGCCCGACAACCCGCGCATCGGCGACATCCTGCTGAACATCGGCGCGATCAGCCGGCCGCAGCTCAACCGGGCGCTGCAAACGCAGGCCGACGGCGCCCCCCAAGCGCTGGGCGAGATCCTGCAATCGCAAACCGGCGTCGGGCCGCAGGTCATTGCCGCGGCGCTGCACAAACAGCAGAAGCAGCGCGAGGTCGCGGCTTCCGGCAGCGGCACGCCGGCCGACGACAGCCGCTTCATCCGCGTCCAGGCCGACCGGCTCGACGCCGTGATCAACCTGCTCGGCGAGCTCGTGATCGCCGGTGCCGGCGCCGCCTTGCTGGCGCGCCAGACGCGCCAGGGAGCACTGATCGAGGCCAACCAGCAGATCGGGCGCCTGATCGAAGAGATCCGCAACGGCACCCTGCAGCTGCGGATGGTGCCGATCGGCGAAACCTTCGCCCGCTTCCGCCGTGTCGTGCGCGACACCGCGGCCGAGCTCGGCAAGGACGTTCAACTCGACATCGTCGGCGGCGAGACCGAGCTCGACAAGTCGGTCGTCGAGCGCATCGCCGACCCACTGATGCACCTGGTGCGCAACGCCCTCGACCATGGCCTGGAGCCGTCGGCCGAGCGCGCCGCCGCGGGCAAGCCGGCACAGGGCCGACTCACGCTGTCGGCCTGCCACGAGTCGGGCAGCATCCTGATCCGCATCATCGACAACGGCCGCGGCATCCAGCGCCAGAAGGTGCTGCAGCGGGCCTGGGAGCGCGGACTGGTCGAGCCCGGTGTGGTGCCTTCGCCCGAGCAGATCGACAAGCTGATCTTCGAGGCCGGCTTCTCGACCGCCGAGAAGGTGACCAACCTCAGCGGCCGCGGTGTCGGCATGGACGTGGTCCGCCGCAACATCGAGGCCCTGCGCGGCAGCGTCACGCTGCACAGCACCGAGGGCGAAGGCAGCACGATCGAGATCCGGCTGCCGCTCACGCTGGCCATCATCGACGGCTTCCTGGTCGGGGTCGGCACGAGCAAGTTCATCTTCCCGCTCGAAGCCGTGCTCGAGGTGATCGAGAACCGGCCCACCGCCACCGCGCTCGACGGTGCCGGCCGCGGCATGGTCGAGCTGCGCGGCCAGGTGCTGCCGGTGGTCGGCCTGCGCCAGCTCTACGCCCTGGACGGGCCGGCGCCCGAGCGCTGCAGCGTGGTCGTGCTGCGCAGCGGCGGGCGCGGCTTCGGCGTCATGGTCGACAGCCTGCTCGGCCAGCACCAGACCGTCATCAAGCCCCTGGGTCGCATGTTTCGCAGCCTGCGCGGCATGTCGGGCTCGTCGATCCTCGGCAATGGCGAGGTCGCCCTGATCTTCGATGTCGTCTCACTCGGCCAGCTCGCCGCCGATCCGCCCGGCCGCGCGCCCACACCCTCGCGCAGCCACCCGAACCCCTCACTCCAAGGACAAGCGTCATGAATCCCACCCCTTCTTGGATCGCGCGCTTCGTCGCCGGCAAGGAACTGCAGCAGGCGCTCGACCAGGCGCAGCAGCAGGAGCGCGCGCGCCTCGATGCCGAGGCCGCGCTGGCGCAGCTGCGGGCGCGGCTGGACGAGGTCGAGGCCGAGCTCAAGGTGCGCACCCAGATCATGGACACCACGAGCATCGTGTCCGAGGCCGACAAGAAGGGCGACATCGTCAGCGTGAACGACAAGTTCGTCGCGATCTCGAAGTACAGCCGCGGCGAGCTGCTGGGCGCGCCGCACAGCACCACGCGCCACCCGGACATGCCCAAGGAGACCTTCAAGCAGCTGTGGAGCACGATCGGCCGCGGCGAGATGTTCCGCGGCATCATCAAGAACCGCGCCAAGGACGGCACGCCGTACTACGTCGACGCCGTGATCGCGCCGATCCTGGGCGAGAACGGCAAGCCCATGAAGTACCTGGGCGTGCGCTACGACATCACCGCCGCCGAGCTCGAGCGACAGAACGCCAAGGGCATCCTGGGTGCTATCGACGCCTCGTACGCGTACATCGAATTCGACCTCGGCGGCCATGTGCTCAGCGCGAACGCCAACTTCCTTCAGGTGCTGGGATACCGCGCCGACGAGATCGTGGGCAAGCACCACCGCCTGTTCGTCGAGCCCGCGTTCGCGTCCAGCCCTGCGTATGCCCAGTTCTGGCGTGACCTGAACGAAGGCAAGGCGCAGAACGCCATCTTCAAGCGCATCACGAAGGCGGGGCAGGAGGTCTGGATCCAGGCCGTCTACGCGCCGGTCAAGGACGAGATGGGCCGGGTGGCGAAGATCATCAAGATCGCCACCGACGTGACCCAGGAGCGGCTGAAGGCGGCCGACCACGCGGGCCAGCTGCAGGCCATCGACAAGGCCCAGGCGGTGATCGAGTTCAAGCTCGACGGCACCATCCTGCACGCCAACGACAACTTCCTGAAGACGCTGGGCTACAGCCTGGACGAGGTCAAGGGCAAGCACCACTCGATGTTCGCGGCGCCGGGTGTCGCGGCCACCATCGAATACCGCCAGTTCTGGGACAAGCTCGGCCGCGGCGAGTACGACGCCGGCCAGTACAAGCGCGTCGCCAAGGGCGGCCGCGAGGTCTGGATCCAGGCTTCGTACAACCCGATCCTGGATCTCAACGGCAAGCCTTTCAAGGTCGTCAAGTACGCCACCGACATCACCGCCGAGGTGCAGGCCAACACGATGCTGCGCCAGGCCGTGGAGCAGGCGCAGAAGGTGACGGCGGCGGCCAAGGAAGGCGACCTCACCCAGCGCATCCCGCTGGAAGGCAAGAGCGGGCCGATCGGCGAACTCTGCGCCGGCGTGAACTCGCTGATGGAGACGACCTCGGTCATCTTCGCCGACGTCGGCCGCGCCTTCGGCGGCCTGGCCGCGGGCGACCTGAGCCAGCGCATCACGCGCGAGTACGCCGGCACCTTCGGTCAGGTCAAGGACGACGCCAACGCCACGAGCGAGAAATTGGCCGCCGTGATCGAAGACGTGGTGCGCGTGTTCTCGGGCCTGGCCAGCGGCGACCTGAGCCAGCGCATCGCGGGCGAGGCCGAGGGCATCTTCGCCAAGGTCAAGACCGACGCCAACGAGAGCTGCGAGAAGCTGGCCGCGATCATCGAAGAAGTACGCAGCGCCGCGGATGCCCTGTCCGGCGCCGCGAATCAGGTCAGCGCCACTGCGCAGAGCCTGTCGCAGAGCGCGAGCGAGCAGGCGAGTTCGGTGGAGGAGACGACGGCCTCGATCGACATGATGTCGGCCTCGATCACGCAGAACAGTGACAACGCAAAGGTCACCGACAGCATGGCCACCAAGGCGAGTCAGGAAGCCGGCGAAGGCGGCTCGGCGGTGACGCAGACGGTGAGCGCGATGAAGCAGATCGCGGCCAAGATCAGCATCGTCGACGACATCGCCTACCAGACCAACCTGCTCGCGCTGAACGCCGCCATCGAGGCGGCGCGCGCCGGCGAGCATGGCAAGGGCTTCGCGGTCGTCGCAGCCGAGGTGCGCAAGCTGGCCGAGCGCAGCCAGGAAGCGGCCAAGGAGATCGGCGACCTCGCCGGCAACAGCGTCAGCACCGCCGAGCGCGCGGGCAAGCTGCTGGACGAGATCGTGCCCAGCATCCGCAAGACCAGCGAGCTGGTGCAGGAGATCGCCGCCGCGTCTTCCGAGCAGAGCCAGTCCGTGACCCAGATCGGCGGCGCGATGTCGCAGCTGAGCAAGGCCACGCAGCAGAATGCCTCGGCCTCGGAAGAGCTGGCGGCGACCTCGGAAGAGCTGTCCGGCCAGGCCGAGCAGTTGCAGCAGTCGGTGGCCTTCTTCAACCTCGGCGGCGAGGCTGCGCCGACGAAGAAGGCAGCGGCGGTCGAGCGCCGGGCGCCGAATTCGCCGCTGCGCACGCTGGGCAAGCCCGCCGCGGCCCCGGCCCGCGGCGCGGCCAAGGCCACCGGCACGCATGGCAACTTCCGCCCGTATTGAAGGGGCCGCCATGAAGAGCGACAGCCAGACCGAGAAGATCGCCGTGGACACCGACGCCGCGGCCCAGTACCTCACATTCACGCTCGGCGACGAGGTCTTCGCGATGGACATCCGCACCGTGCGCGAGATCATCCAGGTCGGCCCCATGACCACGGTGCCGCTGATGCCGGGCTTCGTGCGCGGCGTGATCAACCTGCGCGGCGCGGTGGTGCCGGTGATCGACCTGCAGGCGCGCTTCGGTCGGGCCCGGGCCCAGGTCGGCAAGAAGACCTGCATCGTGATCTTCGATGCCATGCGCGACGGCGAACGGGTCGAGCTCGGCCTGCTCGTCGACGCTGTGAGCGAGGTGATCGAGATCGCGGCCGGCGCCATCGAGCCGCCGCCCAATTTCGGCACCGCCGTGCGGCGAGACTTCATCCGAGGCATGGGCAAGGTGGCCCAGCGCTTCGTCATCATCCTCGAGCCCGACAAGGCCCTCGACGTCGAAGAGATGGCAGCGCTGTGCGAATCGGCGCAGGTCGCCGAAGCGGCCTGAGGCGGGGCGGCAGCGAGCGATGGTGACCCTGCGGGACGATACCTTCCGCGGCATCACGGCCCTGATGCACGAGACCGTGGGCCTGGCCTTTGCCGACAGCAAGAAGTCGCTCGTTTCGTCGCGCCTGGGGCCGCGCATCCAGCGCCTGGGGCTGGCCAGCTTCGAGGACTACCTGGCCCTGATCCGCAATGACGAAGGCGGCGGCGGCGAATTCCAGGCCGCGATCGACCTGTTGACGACGAACGAGACCTACTTCTTCCGCGAGCCAGCGCATTACGCGCTGCTCGAACAAGAGCTGACCCGAGCCAAGCCGGCGTCGCTGGCGGTCTGGAGCGCCGCCTCGTCGTTCGGTGACGAGGCCTACAGCACCGCCATGCTGCTGGCCGACCTTCAGCAGCAGGGTCGCATCGGTGTCGACTGGCGCGTCCTGGGCACCGACATCAGCGACCGCGTGCTGCGCGCCGCCACCGAGGCCGTGTACCCCGAAGAGCGGCTGCGCGAGGTATCGCCCGAGCGCCTGCGCCGCCACTGCCTGCGCGGCGAGGGCACATCCGCCGGCCTCGTGCTGATGCACGAACGGCTGCGCGAGCGCGTGCGCTTCGGCCAGCTCAACCTGTGCCAGCCGATCGAGGCGATCGGCCCGTTCGACGTGGTCTTCCTGCGCAACGTGCTGATCTACTTCGACCCGCCGACCAAGGCCGAGGTGGTGGACCGCGTGCTCTCGCAGCTGCGACCGGGCGGGCTGTTCTTCATCGGCACCGCCGAAGGCCGCGTGGCCTGCAAGGCGCCGCTGGACGTGCTGGCACCGGGCGCCTTCCGCAAGCGCGCAGCGCCCGCATGAGTGCCTTGCCTCAGCCCGGCGCCACCCACACCTTGCACCCGGGCGATGTGGCCTGCGCCGACCGTGGCGAGCGGCTCGAGACGCTGCTCGGCTCGTGCGTGGCCATCGTGCTGACCGACCCGCGGCGGACGGTGGGCGTGATGTGCCATGTGGTGCACAGCCGGCCCTCGAACAGCCCGCCGCCGCCCGAGCGCCGGCCCGAGGCCGCTGACGGCGAAGCGGCGCTGCGCGCGATGTACGCCCGGCTGCGCGCGCGCGCCATCGTGCCGGCGCTGTGCCAAGCCTGGCTTTATGGCGGCGGCAATATGTTCCCGGCCCTGGTCACGGAGCGCCATGTCGGCGACGACAACGCCGCCTGGGCGCTGGCGGCGCTGGCGCGCGACGGCGTGCGGGTGCTGGGCCAGGATCTCGGCGGCCCGCACTACCGCCGGCTCGCCTGGACGGTGGGCCCCTGGGCCCCGGAAGTGACCGTGGTCGCGGTCTGAAGCGAGCCCTGCGATGTCCATCCGCGTCTTCGTCGTCGACGACTCTGCCGTCGTGCGCCAGACTCTGCAGCACCTGCTGCAGGGCGAGCCCGAGATCGAGCTCATCGGCAGCGCGCCGAACCCGCTCATTGCCGCACCGATGCTGCGCAAGAGCCGGCCCGACGTGCTGCTGCTGGACATCGAGATGCCGGGCATGGACGGGCTGACCTTCCTGCGCCAGCTGATGGCCGAGGCCCCGATCCCGATCGTCATCTGCTCGACGCTTACCGAAGCCGGCAGCAAGATGGCGCTCGATGCGCTGTCGGCCGGGGCCGTGGCGGTCGTGGCCAAGCCGCGGCTCGGGCTGAAGCAGTTTCTCGAGGACTCGCGGCGCGAACTGGTGCAGACCCTGAGGGCCGCCTCGCGGTCGAAGCCACGGCTGCCCGGCAACGCCGTCAACACCGCGGCCCGCGGCAGCGCGCCGTCCGCGGCCAAGCCCGCGGCGGCCGCCGCCGGCGGCCTGCACGCGCTCTCGGTCAACAAGCCCGTGGTCCTGGGCAGCAGCACCGGCGGCACCCAGGCCATAGAGGCGGTGCTGACGGCCCTGCCGGCCGACGCGCCGGGCATCGCCATCGTGCAGCACATGCCCGAGAAGTTCACCGCGATGTACGCGCAGCGGCTGGACCAGCATTGCGCGATGCGGGTGCGCGAGGCCAGGGACGGCGACCGGCTCGAACGCGGCCTGGTGCTGATCGCGCCCGGCGGCCGCCACATGCAGATGCGCAAGGCCGGTGGCCAGTACTTCATGACTGTGGCCGACGGCCCGCCGGTGAACCGGCACAAGCCCTCGGTGGACGTGCTGTTTCGCTCGGCCGCCGAATGCGCCGGCAAAGACACGCTGGCGATCATCCTCACCGGCATGGGCGACGACGGCGCGCGCGGCATGAAGGCCCTGCACGACCGCGGCGCCCGCACCGTGGCGCAGAGCGAGGAGACCTGCATCGTCTTCGGCATGCCCAAGGAAGCCATCGCCGCCGGGGCTGTGGACGAGGTGCTGCCGCTGCCGCAGGTGGCGCGCGCGATCCTCGAATTCGACCGCCGCGCCTGAAGCACGCCCCCGGTCGCCCGCGCGACAGCGCCGCGCGCCGCCAGGCCCCGACAATGCCGGTCATGGGAACGCTCTACCTCGTGCGCCACGGCCAGGCCAGTTTCGGCGCCGCCAACTACGACCAGCTCAGCGAGCTCGGCACCCGCCAGTGCCTGGCGCTGGGGCAGTGGTGTCGCGCCCGCGGCCTGGTGTTCGAGGCCGTGCTGCGCGGCACGCTGCGGCGCCACGCCCAATCGCTGGCCGCCATCGCCCGGGGCCATGGCGACGTGCCGGCGGCGCTGGAGTGGCCGGGGCTGAACGAGTACGACAGCGAGGCGCTGATCCGCACCGTGCACGAGGGGCCGCTGGCCCGGCCCGACACGCCCGAGGTCTACCGCGCCCACTTCCGCCTGCTGCGCCAGGCGCTGGCGCAGTGGATGGCCGGCCGCACGCAGCCGCAGGGCATGCCGAGCTGGCCCGACTTCGTCGCCGGCGTGACGGGCGCGCTCGACCATGTGCGGCAGCGGCATGCGGGCGACGTGCTCGTGGTCAGCAGCGGCGGCCCGATCGCCACCGCGGTGGCCCAGGTGCTGGGCGCGCCCGACGCGGCCGCCATCGAGCTCAACCTGCGCATCCGCAACAGCGCGGTCACCGAGTTCGCCGTCACGCCGCGGCGGCTGTCGCTGCTGGCCTACAACCACCTGCCGCACCTGGACGCCGCCGAGCGCCGCGACTGGGTCACCTACGCCTGAAGCCCAGGCCCTGTCGAGCCTGCCGGGAGAATCCGCCCATGACGACGACCTTCGAAGTGCAGGGCGCGGTGGCCACGCTGACGCTGAACCAGCCCGCGCGCCGCAACCCGCTGGACACCGCGACCAAGCGCGCCCTGGCCGAGGCCCTGGCCGAGCTGCGGCGCCGGCCCGAGCTGCGCGCCCTCGTCATCGCCGGCACCGGCGGGGTGTTCTGCGCCGGCGGCGACCTGCGCGAGATGCGGGGCCTGACGCTGGACAGCGCCGGCTGGCGCGAGCGCATGGCCGAGCTGCACCGCGAGGTGTTCGCGCCGCTGATCGCGCTCGACCGGCCCGTGGTCGCCGCGGTCGACGGCGCGGCCTACGGCGCCGGCTTCAGCCTGGCGCTGGCGGCCGACTTCGTGCTCGCCTCGCCGCGGGCGCGCTTTTGCATGTCGTTCCTGCGCGTGGGCCTGATCCCCGACGGCGGCGCCTGGTTCACGCTGCCCCGCGCGGTGGGAGCGCAGCGGGCCAAGGAGCTGATGCTGTCGGCGCGCGAAGTCGGCGCCGAGGAGGCGCTGCGCCTGGGCATCGCGATGGAGCTGCACCCGAGCGAGCAACTGCTGGCGCGCGCGCAGGCCCTGGCCGCCAGCTTCGCCGGCGCCAGCGCTGGGGCGGTCGGCGCAATCAAGCGCGGCGTCGAGATCGGCAGCCGCGGCGACCTGGCCGCCACGCTGGCCTGCGAGGCCGACGCCCAGGCCCTGGCCTTCCAGAGCGCCGAGCACCGCGCCGCGGTGCAGCGCTTCCTGGACAAGCAGCCGGCGGCCTTCCATTGGCCGGCGCCGCCGGCCTGATTCCGGGTCTGGGGCGCCTCGGCTACGATGGCCGGCGCCGCCCCCACCGCCGTCGCACGAGGCCGCCATGCAGACCCTGGACGAGATGTTGAGCCGCCGCCTGCTGAGCCCCGGCCAGCATGGCGACATCGCGGCCTGGATCGCACACGCCAAGACCCCCGAGGCCATCCGCCGCATGCCGGCGCCGCTGTGGCGCGCCTTCGAGCTCGCCAGCGTGTTGATGGACGTCGATGCCGACCTCACGCAGCCGCCCGCGCTCTGCGAGTGAAGCCGGGGCCGCGGCGTGAGCCCGACGGCCTGGCGGATCGCGGTGGTGGGGGCCGGCCCGGTGGGGCTGGCGCTGGCCCTGCATGCGGCGCGGCTGCTGCCGCATGCGCAGATCACGCTCTTCGACGCCCGGCCGGCCGGGCGCGACCTGCAGGCCGACCCGCGCACCCTGGCGCTGGCCCTGGGCAGCCTGCAGTTCCTGCAGCGCCTGGGCGTCGGGGCGGCCGTGGCCGCGGCGTCCGAGCCGATCCTCGAAGTGCATGTCTCGCAGCAGGCCGGCGGCCCGTCCGGGGCCGAGCTGCTGCTGCGCGCGGCCGACCTGGGCGTGGCCCCGCTCGGCGCGGTGCTGGGCTACGGCGCGCTGGTGGCGCCGCTGCAGGCGGCCTGGCAGGCCGAAGTGGCGGCGCAGCCGGCGAGGCTGTCCAGCCGCTTCGGCACGCCGGTGCGCTCGCTCAAGCCCGGCCCCGAGGGCGTGGAGGTCGATGCCGGCATCGCCGAGCCCTACGACCTGGCGGTGCTGGCCGAGGGCGGCGTCTACGCCGAGCAGGCGCGGCGGGCGGTGGTGCGCGACTACGGGCAGACGGCCTGGGTGGGCACGGTGGCGTTGCAGGGCGCGGTGCGCGGCCGCGCCTATGAGCGTTTCACGGCCCAGGGGCCGGCGGCGCTGCTGCCGCTGCCGCCGGCCGCCGATGGCCGCGCGCGCGCGGCGCTGGTGTGGTGCGTGGCCGCAGCCGACGACCCGGTGCGCGGGCTCGACGACGCGCAGCGCCTGGCGGTGTTGAACACGGTGTTCCCGGCGGCGGCGGGGGGGCTGGTCGC
This sequence comes from Burkholderiales bacterium, assembly GCA_028871575.1. Classification (GTDB taxonomy): domain Bacteria; phylum Pseudomonadota; class Gammaproteobacteria; order Burkholderiales; family Burkholderiaceae_C; genus Rubrivivax. The sequence goes on from JAGWMW010000026.1 coordinate 12,517, forward strand.
GATCTCGCCGCTGAAGTCCTTCGCGCTCGGCCTGAACGCCGAGCGCACGCTGGTGCGGGGCCGCGTGGTGCGCATCGGCAACGCCGCGCAGACCCTGCACCCGGTGGCCGGCCAGGGGCTGAACCTGGGCCTGCGCGATGCGCACGCGCTGGTGGCGGCGCTGCGCTGGGCGCCCGACCTCGACCGGGCGCTGGCGCGCGCCGAATGGGCGCGGGCGCCCGACCGCTGGGCCCTGATCGCGGCCACCGACTTCCTGGCCCGCAGCTTCACCTGGCGGCTGCCGGGCGCGACGGCGGCGCGCGGCCTGGGGCTGGCGGCGCTGCAGGCGCTGCCGCCGCTGCGGCAGGCGCTGGCGCGGCAGATGATGTTCGGGCGCCGCTGATCAGGCGTGCACGGCGGCCAGGCCGCTACAGGCGCCGGTGCGCCAGCGCGGGCAACTGGCGGCGCACCTGCGCCAGCCGCGCCGGGTCGAGCTCGGCCAGGACGCAGCCTTCGCCCTCGTCCCGCACGGCCAGCACCTCGCCCCAGGGGTCGACGATCATGCTGTGGCCCCAGGTGCGGCGGCCGTTCGGGTGGCTGCCGCCCTGGGCCGGGGCCAGCACGTAGCACTGGTTCTCGATCGCGCGGGCGCGCAGCAGCAGCTCCCAGTGCGCCTGCCCGGTGGTGTGGGTGAAGGCCGAGGGCACCACGAGCAGGTCGCAGGGCGGCGTCATCAGCGCCCGGTAGAGCTCGGGAAACCGCAGGTCGTAGCAGATCGACAGGCCCAGGCGGATCGCGCCGGCCTGCAGCGCCACGGGCCCCGGCCCGGCCTGCAGGGTGCGGGCTTCGTCGTGGCTCTCGCGGCCGTTGTCGTAGGCGAACAGGTGCAGCTTGTCGTAATGGCCGGCCTCGTGCCCGTCGGGGCCGTAGACCACCGAGCGGTTGAGCACGCGATCGGCAGCGGCGGCCCGCACCGGCAGCGTGCCGCCGACCAGCCACAGCCGGTGCTCGCGCGCCAGCGCGGACAGGAAGCCCTGGATCGGCCCGTCGCCGGCGGGCTCGGCCAGCGCCAGCTTGTCGGTGTCGCGCCGGCCCAGCAGGCAGAAGTACTCGGGCAGCGCCACCAGCGCCGCGCCCGCTGCCGCGGCCTGCGCCACCAGCCGCGCCGCCGACTCGCGGTTGGCGGGCCAGTCGGGGCCGGACACCATCTGCACGGCGGCGATCTTCATGGCCGCATTCTGCAGCGGGCGGGCGTGCATTCCTGCGCAGGGATATCCCCCCGCGCCCCCGGGCCTTGCGATCGCGCATAGTCTGCCTGCCAAGAATCCGACCGCAGTTCCAGCACCGGGCCCCGCAAGGCCCCTCGAGGCGGCGCCGACACGATGAGTCCGGAGGGATCCAGCATCCAAACCCCGCGCCGCCGGGCCCCTGCGGCGGGCTGCCGCATGCAGGCCTGAGGTGGACATGGCCGAGCCCCTGGAGCTGCCGGCGGCCGGGCACAGCCGCTTCGTGCAGCGGGTGCGACGCCGCTACGCCGCCGAGCGTGCCTGGCTGCCGCCGGGGGTGCCGGGCCTCGAAGCCATCACCGCCCTGGTGGCGCGGCTGCGTGCGGCGGGCCGCGAGCTGCCGGCCGCCTTGCGGGTGGCGCGCCACCTCGTGATCGAGCGCCTGGCCGTGCTGGACGTCGAGCAGGGCGCACCGCTGGAGACCGTCACCGCCACCATGACGGCGCTGGCCGAGGCCGCGCTCGAGCTCGCGCTGGCCCAGGCGCAGGCCGAGGCCGACGCGCGCCACGGCGCGCCGCTGGACGCCACGGGCCGGCGGCTGGACCTGTGGATCGTGGGCATGGGCAAGCTCGGGGCGCGCGAGCTCAACGTGTCCTCCGACATCGACCTGGTGTACCTGTACGAGGACGACGGCCAGACCGCGGGCGGCCCGGGCCTGCGGCCGGTCTCGTTCCACGAGTACTTCAGCCTCGTCGCGCGCCGGCTCTACGCGCTCGTCGGCGAGACCACCGACGAAGGCCTGGTGTTCCGCGTCGACCTGGCGCTGCGGCCGAACGGCCAGTCGGGCCCGCCGGTGGTGAGCCTGGCGATGCTGGAGGAATACTTCCAGGTCCAGGGCCGCGAGTGGGAGCGCTTCGCCTGGCTCAAGAGCCGCGTGGTCGCGCCGCGCACGCTGGTGTCCGATGCCCGCGCGCTGGCGTTGCGCGCGCTGGTCACGCCCTTCGTCTACCGGCGCTACCTCGACTACGGCATCTTCGAGGGCCTGCGCCAGCTGCACCGCAAGATCCGCGACGAGGCGCAGCGCCGCGCCGCCGGCCGCCCCGAGCGCGCCAACGACGTGAAGCTCTCGCGCGGCGGCATCCGCGAGATCGAGTTCACGGTCCAGCTGCTGCTGGTGGTGCGCGGCGGCCAGTACCCCGAGATCCGCACCCGCAGCACGCTGCGCGGGCTGCAGCGCCTGGCGGCGCGCGGCCTGATGAAGCCCGAGACCGCCGGGCGACTGGCCGAGGCCTACCGCTTCCTGCGCCGGGTCGAGCACCGCATCCAGTACCTCGACGACCAGCAGACGCACCTCCTGCCCGCCGCCGACGAGGACCTGGCCTGGATCGCCGGCAGCCTGGGCGAGCCGGCTTCCGTGTCGGCCACGCCGGCCACCTCGCTCAGGTCCGGCGGGCCCGGCACTGGCGGCGCGGCCGGGCCCTGCCGCATGCTCGAGCGCCTGTGCGAGGTGCGCGAGCTGGTGGCCGCCGAGTTCGATGCCCTGCTGCGCGATGGCCAGGGCGGAGCCCCCGAGGCCGCCCGCGGCGCCTGCCGCAGCTGCGGCCCGGCCCCGCTGGCACTGGACAGCGAAGCCCTGCTGGAGCGGCTGCCGCCGGCGCTGGCCGAGCGCGTGCGCCCCTGGGCCCGCCACCCGCGCGTGCTGGCGCTGCGAGACGACGGCCGCCTGCGCCTGGCGCGCCTGGTCCAGCGCACCGCCGCCGCCCTGGGCGAGGGCGGCTGCTCCAGCGCCGGGGCGCTGCGCTTCATCGACTGGCTCGAGCCGCTGCTGCGGCGCGAGAGCTACCTCGCGCTGCTGGTCGAGCGGCCCGAGGTGCACCGCCGGCTGCTGCGCCTGCTGGGCCTGGCGCGCTGGCCGATGCAGTACCTGATGCGCCACCCCGGCGTGATCGACGAGCTGGCCGACGAGCGGCTGCTGCACCTGCGCTTCGACCGCGCGGCCTTCACGGCCGAGCTCGACGAGCGCCGGCGCGCCTGGCAGCGCGCCGGCGAGGACGACGAGGACAAGCTGCTCGACACGCTGCGTCGCGCCCACCACGCCGAGGTCTTCCGCACCCTGGTGCGCGACGTCGAGGGCGAGCTCACGGTGGAGCAGGTGGCCGACGATCTCTCGGCCCTGGCCGACGCGGTGGTCGACACCGCCGTGCGCTGGTGCTGGGCGCGGCTGAAGCAGCGCCCGCCGGCGCAACAGGCCCCGGGCCTGGCCGTGATCGCCTACGGCAAGCTCGGCGGCAAGGAGCTGGGCTACGGCGGCGACCTCGACGTGGTCTTCGTCTACGGCGAAGGTGACGGTGCAGGCGACGGCGAGGTCGGACCCGAGACCGACGCCGAGGCCGGCCAGCGCGCGCAGGAGCTGTACGCCGCCTTCGTGCGCAAGCTCATCCCCTGGCTGACGCTGCGCACCGCCGCGGGCGAGCTGTTCGACATCGACACCGCGCTGCGGCCGAACGGCAACTCGGGCCTTCTCGTCAGCTCGATCGCGGCCTACGAGCGCTACCAGGCCGGACGCGGCAGCAACACCGCCTGGACCTGGGAACACCAGGCCCTGACCCGGGCCCGCTGCATCTGCGGCCCGGCCGCGGTCGCGGCCCGGTTCGAGGCCACGCGGCGCGCCGTGCTCACGGCCCCGCGCGATGCCGCGGCCCTGCGCGAGGAGGTGCGCGCGATGCGCGAGAAGGTGCGCGCCGCGCGCCCGGTGCCGGACGGGCGTTTCGACGTCAAGCACAGCCCGGGCGGGATGATGGACGTCGAGTTCGTGGTGCAGTACTTGGTGCTGGCCCATGCCGGCACGCACCCTTCGCTGCAGGACAACGCCGGCAACATCGCGCTGCTGCAGCGCGCCGAGGCCGCGGCGCTGCTGCCGGCAGGCCGGGGCCGGGCCGCGGCCGACGCCTACCGCGAACTGCGCCGGGCCCAGCATCGCGCCCGGCTGGACGAGCAGCCCACGCAGTTCGACGCGGGCCTGCTGCAGCGCGAACGCGACGCCGTGCTGGCGCTGTGGCGGGCGGTGTTCGGCTGACGGGCTGGCTGCGGCGCCCGGGGCGGGCCTGGGCGACCCTGGCGGCGCTGCTGGCGCTGGGTTCGGTGCTGGCCTGGGGGCTGCCGGCGGGCGCGCTCGACTGGCAGCCGGCGCGGGCCACCGCCCAGCCCTGGCGCGCCTGGAGCGCGGTCTTCGTGCACTGGAGCCCGCTGCACCTGGGCGTCAATCTCGTGGCCGCGGGGGTGGTCGGCGCCTTCGGCCACGCGGCCCGGGTGCCGGCACGGGCGGCGCTGGCCTGGCTCGCGGCCTGGCCGCTGACGCAGCTCGGGCTCGGGTGGCTGCAGCCGGCGCTGACGCACTACGGCGGCCTGTCGGGCGTGCTGCACGCGGGCGTGGTGATCGTCGGGCTCTGGCTGCTGGTCACAGGGCCGGCGGCGCGGCGCGCGGTCGGGGCCGCGGTGCTGGCCGGACTGCTGCTCAAGCTGGCCCTGGAGCAGCCCTTCGGGCCCGCGCTGCGCCACGAGGCCGGCTGGGACATCGCGGTCGTGCCGCTGGCGCACTTCACCGGCAGCGTGGCCGGCGCGGCCTGCGCGGCCTGCGCGGCGGCCGCTGGGGCCTGGCACCGCTGGCGGCACGGCGCGCCTTAGACTCGGCGCCCCCCTCGCTCCCCGACCTCGCCGCCATGACTTCGATCGCCTTGCACGGACGCCCGATGTCCAACTACTACAACAAGGTCAAGCTGGTGCTGCTCGAGAAGGGCCTGCCCTTCACAGAGGTGCGCTGCGGCACCGGGTCCACCGACGAGGCGGTGCTCGCGGCCTCGCCGCTGGGCAAGATCCCGTTCGTGCGGATCGACGGGCAGGCCCTGTGCGAGAGCCAGGTCATCGTCGACTACCTCGAGGCGGCGCATCCCGAGCCGCCGCTGCTGCCGGCCGACCCGCTGGCCGCGGCCAAGGTGCGCGAACTGGCCGCCTTCGTCGACCTGCACCTGGAGCTGGTCGCGCGCGAGCTGTACCCGCAGGCCTTCTTCGGCGGCACGCTCGGCGCCCCGGCCCAGGCCCGCGTGCGCGAGCGGCTGGTTCGCCACATCGCGGGCTTCCGGCGGCTGGCGGTGTTCGCGCCCTACGTGGCGGGGGCGCAGTTCACGCTGGCCGACGCCTCGGCCTGGTGCCACCTGCCGCTGGTGGCGATGGCCAGCAAGATCGTGCTGGGCGAGGACCTGCTGGCCAGCGCCGGCGTGCCCTGGAAGGACTACGCGCGCCAGGTGGGCGAGCGTCCGAGCGCGGTCCGTGTGGCCGCCGACCGCAAGGCCGACCTGCCGGGCTGAGCGCCTGAACGACTATCGGACAGGCCCGGAAGACGCTCGGCTTCTGAAGCCCGCCGCCGCAGGCGGGGGTCAGACCGCCTGCGCCAGCGCGCGGGCGGCGATGGCGGCGGTGAGCTCCTTGCGGTAGCGGTTGAGCTCTTGCACGCTGGCGAAGCTGCGCTCCAGCAGCAGGCTCAGGTTGTGCAGGATGCGCTCGACGACCTTGCCTTCCCAGACGGTGTCGAACTGGATCTGCTTGTCCAGCCATTGCTCGAGCCACTCGGGGTCGGGCAGGCGGCTCTGGATGGTGTCGCGCGGGAACAGCTTGACGTTGACGTGCAGGTTGGTCGGGTGCAGGGCCTGCGCCGTGCGGCGCGCGCTGGCCATGAGCACGCCCACCTTGGCGAAGGCCGCCTTGGCCTCGTCGCCGAACTTGTGCATCGCCCGCTTCATGTAGCGCAGGTAGGCGCCGCCATGGCGCGCCTCGTCGCGGGCCAGGGTCTCGTAGATGGCCTTGATCACGGGCTCGGTGTGCCATTCGGCGGCGCGGCGGTACCAGTGGTTGAGCCGGATCTCGCCGCAGAAGTGCAGCATCAGCGTCTCGAGCGCGGGCGCGGGGTCGAACTCGAAGCGCACGGCGTGCAGCTCTTCCTCGGTCGGGACGAGGTCGGGACGGAAGCGGCGCAGGTACTCCATCAGCACCAGCGAATGCTTCTGCTCCTCGAAGAACCACACGCTCATGAAGGCCGAGAAGTCGCTGTCCTCGCGGTTGTCGCGCAGGAACATCTCGGTGGCCGGCAGCGCCGCCCATTCGGTGATGGCGTTCATCTTCACCGTCTGCGCCTGCTCTTCGCTCAAGCGGGCGAGATCGAAGCGGTCCCAGGGGATATCCCGGTCCATGTTCCAGCGCACGGCTTCGAGCTGGCGGAAGAGTTCGGGGTAAAGCATGGTTTTGGCCGCATCCATCCTGCAGATTCTAGGCACCCCGGTTAACGGGGTCACGCGAGGTCACACGGCCGGTGCGCCAGTGCTGCACCGCCGCGCCCAGCCCGTCCATGGTGGCGAAGGACTCCACCCCGGGCAGCGCGCGCCGGTGCAGCACTGGCGCGCTGCCGCCGGCCCACAGCGCCACCGCCGGCGGCAGCTTGGCGCGCAGCTCGGTCAGGCCGTCGACGACCTGGTTCGGGTTCGTGCAGCCGCTGAAGCTCAGGGCGAGGATGTCGGCGCGATGGGCCCGCGCCGCCAGCACCAGGTCCCACAGCGGCGTCTGCACGCCCAAGGAGACGCAGTGGCAGCCCTCCAGCGTGAGCAGCGCCTCGGCCATCAGCAGGCCCATGCCGTGGGGCTCGCCGGGGAACGTGCCCAGCAGCACGCGCGGCGCCGCCTGCGGGGCCGGCGCCGGCAGGCCCGCGATGGCCTGGCGCAGCAGGCTCTGGATGGTCTCGGTGTACTGGTGCTCCTCGAAGATCTCCATCTGCCCGCGCAGCCAGGCATCGCCCACGGCCGCGTTCAGGGGCCCGACCACCTCGATCACGAAGCGGGCCACGCCGACGCGGGCCATCAGCCGCGCCAGCCCGGCCCTCAGTGCCGGCGCGTCGTGGCTGCGGATGAGCTCGAGATGCGAGCGCACGTCGTCGGAGCCGAGGGCCAGCTCGGCGCCGCGCGGGGGCTGGTCCACCGTCTGCTCGGTGAGCAGCTGCAGCGCCGGCAGCGGCAGCGGCACGATGCGGCCGGGCCGATGGCCGGCATCCAGCAGGCGCTTGAGCAGGCGCAGCTTCTCCACCTGCTCCAGCGAATAAGCCCGCTCGCCCAGCGCGTCGCGTGCCGGCATCGGGTAGCCGTAGCGGCGCTCCCACACGCGCAGCGTGTCTTTGCTCAGGCCGGTGTCGCGTTCCACGGCGGCGATGGACAGGGTGATGGCGGCGAGGGCACTTCGGTCGTTCACGATCGTTTCCAAGCACTGTTACGCAGCGACGAGAGGATTGGATGTGTCCTGGACAAACCTGAGGCACCACGGCGGATTATGGCGTTCTGACCTAGCTGCGGCCAGCTCTGATCAGGACAACGCAGCGATCGACCGGGCCAGGCCGCTGAACGCCCGGGCTGGCGCGACGGTCTGCGGTAGGACACAATACTAATCGGTCGTGTTGTGAACTGCTCGTTCGCATCCATTCGTCCCGCGGCCGCGTAAGAGGTTGCCCATGTCCGCCCGTCCGCTCTCGCCCGACCGCCAACGAACGCCGCCCGCACCGCGCGGGGCGATGGAACTTTCGAAGCCGGCGCCCGCTCTCACGCCCATGCGGCGCCGCCCTGGCGCCGCATGGCCCCTTTCCCTGTTGTGCGGCCTGTCGGCCCCGCCGACTGCAAGCCCGGAGCGTCTCTCCTCCTCCTCCCTCCCTCCCTCGTTCGCTCCGTCGCGCCGCACGACAGTCTTTACACCCCCGGGCACCCTTCGTGGTGCCCGTTTTCTTGGCCTGGGCAGCCAGCGATGAGGCGCGTGGCCGTCATCGGCTCGGGCATCGCCGGCCTGGCGGCGGCCCGCGCGCTCGCGGGCCAGGCGCGGGTCACGCTGTACGAGGCCGACGCGCGCTTCGGCGGCCACGCCCACACGGTGGACGTCACGCTGGACGGCGTCACGCATGGCGTGGACACCGGTTTCCTGGTGTTCAACCACCGCACCTACCCGCGGCTGCGCCGGCTGTTCGAGGAGCTCGGCGTGCCCACGGCCGCCTCGGACATGTCGTTCTCGGTCCAGGCCCCGGGGCTGGAGTGGAGCGGCAGCGACCTGAACGGCGTCTTCGCCCAGCGCCGCAACCTGCTGCGCCCGCGCTTCCTGCACATGCTGCGAGAGATCCTGCGCTTCAACCGGCTGGCCACGGCGCTGGCGCTGCGCGAGCCCGCCGATGAAGGCGCCGAGCCGATCGGCGAATTCCTGCAGCGGCACGGCTTCGGCCGCGCGTTCCGCGACTGGTACTTCCTGCCGATGATCGGCTGCATCTGGTCCTGCCCCACCGAGCAGATGCTGCGGTTTCCGATCGCCACGATGGTCCGGTTCTGCCACAACCACGGACTGATCCAGGTCAGCGACCGGCCGCAGTGGTACACGGTGCGCGGCGGCTCGCGCGAGTACGTGGCCCGGCTGCTGCGCGAGATCCCCGACGCCCGGTCCGGCACCCCGGTGCGGGCGTTGCGCCGGCTGCCCCCGGGCGACGGCGCGGCCGGCGTGATGGTGTCCACGGACGGCGGCAGCGAGCGCTACGACGAGGTCGTGCTCGCCTGCCACAGCGACCAGGCGCTTTCCCTGCTGGCGGACGCCACGCCCGCCGAGCGCTCGGTGCTGGGCGCCATCGGCACCCACCCGAACGAGGCCGTGCTGCACACCGATGCCGCGCTGCTGCCGCGCTCGCGCCGCGCCTGGGCGGCCTGGAACTACGCCCGCGCCGGCGAGGCCGGGCGCGAGCAGGCCGGCGTCTGCCTGCACTACCTGATCAACCGCCTGCAGCCCCTGCCCTGGCGGCAGCCGGTGATCGTCTCGCTCAACCCCGACCCGGCGCGCCCGCCCGACCCGGCCCGGGTGATCGGCCGCTATGCCTATCGCCACCCGGTGTTCGACCGCGCCGCGATCCAGGCCCAGCAGCAGCTGCCGGCCGTCCAGGGCCTGGGGCGGGTGTGGTTCTGCGGCGCCTGGACGCGCTACGGCTTCCACGAAGACGGCCTGGCATCGGCGCTGGACGTGGCGGCGCAGATGCAGCGCCGGCTGGCCGGGGCGGCCGACGGCGCCTGGCGCGACGCCGCGTGATGGACGGCGCCCTCATCGCCACCGGCGTCGTGCGCCACCGCCGGCTGCGGCCGGTGGCGCACGCCTTCGCCTACCCGACCTGCTTCCTGCTGCTGCCGATGCGCTCGCTGCGCGCGGCGCCCGCCCCGGCGCTGCCGCGCAACCGCTTCGGCCTACTCAGCTTCCACGACCGCGACCATGGCGACGGCGGCCCCGACGCGCTGGCCTGGCTGGACGCGCTGCTGCACGAGCAGGGCATCGACGACGCCGACGGCGAGGCCTGGCTGCAGACCTACCCGCGCATGCTCGGCTACGTCTTCAAGCCGGTCAGCTTCTGGTACTGCCACCGGGCCGACGGCGCGCTGCGCGCCGTGGTGGCGGAGGTGAACAACACCTTCGGCGAGCGCCACTGCTACCTGCTCGACGAGCCGGCCCCGGCCTGGGGCCGCGAGCTGGTGGCGCGCAAGGTGTTCCACGTCTCGCCCTTCTGCCGCGTGCAGGGCCGCTACCGCTTCCGCTTCATGCGCAGCGCCGAACGCCTGGTGGCGCGCGTGGACCACGACGACGAGCAGGGCCCGCTGCTGCAGACCAGCGTCAGCGGGCGGCTCGCGCCGCTGACGCCGCGCAGCCTGCGCGCCGCCTTCTTCGGCATGCCGCTGATGACGCTGGGCGTCATCGCACGCATCCACTGGCAGGCGCTGCGGCTCGCCGCCAAGCGCGTGCCCTTCGTCGCCAAGCCTGCGCCGCCGCAGGCCTTCACCAGCCGCTAAAGACGCGGCCCCGCCACCGCCCCCTTCACCGACGGCCATGACGAGTTCCACCGCCTCCTTCGACCCCGACCCCCATGCCCGGCCCGCCGGGCTGCCCGCCTCGGCCCCGGCCGCCGCGCGCGCGGTCTTCGGCCTGCTGCGCCAGCTGCGCACCGGCACGCTGGACGTGCAGCTGCCCGACGGCACGCAGCGGCACTTCGGCCGACCCGGCCAGCCCGGCGAGCCCCGCGCGGCGCTGCGGCTGCACGACTGGCGCACCTGCGGGGCGGCACTGCGGCGCGGCGACATCGGCTTCGCCGAAGCCTTCATCGCGGGCCACTGGAGCAGCCCCGACCTGGCGGCGCTGCTGCGCCTGTTCATCGCCAACCGCGAGGCGCTCGAGGCCGTGATCTACGGCACCTGGTGGGGCGCGCTCGCCTACCGCGCACGCCACCTGCTGCATCGCAATTCGCGCCGCGGCAGCCGCAAGAACATCCACGCCCACTACGACATCGGCAACCCGTTCTACCGCCTGTGGCTGGACGAGACGATGAACTACTCCAGCGCGCTGTTCGGCGGCGATTTCGCGCAGCCCCTGGCGCAGGCGCAGGCGGCCAAGGTGCGGCGCGCGCTGGCCGAATGCGGGCTGCAGCCGGGCCAGCGCCTGCTGGAGATCGGTTGCGGCTGGGGTGCCCTGGCCGAGACGGCGGCGGCCGAATTCGGCGCCCGCGTCACCGGGGTGACCCTGTCGACCGAGCAGCTGGCCTGGGCGCGCGAGCGGCTCGACCGCGCCGGCCTCGGGCCCCGCACCGAGCTGCGGCTGCAGGACTACCGAGAGATCGCCGACGAGCCCTTTGATGCCATCGCCTCGATCGAGATGTTCGAGGCCGTCGGCCGCGAGTACTGGGGCAGCTACTTCGAGACCCTGCGCACGCGCCTGAAGCCCGGCGGCCGCGCCTGCATCCAGTCGATCACGATCCGCGACGATCTCTTTGCGCGCTACCTGCGATCGTCGGACTTCATCCAGCAGTACATCTTTCCCGGCGGCCTGCTGCCCAGCCGCAGCGCCTTCCGCGCCGAGGTCGACCGCGCCGGGCTGGTGCTGGAGCGCGAGTCCGCCTTCGGCGCCGACTACGCCGAGACGCTGCGCCGCTGGCGCGCCCGTTTCCTGAGCCAGGACGGGCCGCTGCGCCGGCTCGGCTTCGACACCCGCTTCATGCGCATCTGGGAGTTCTACCTCGCGTATTGCGAGGCCGCGTTCGACACCGGCAGCACCGACGTCGTGCAGTTCACGCTGCGCCGGCCGGCATGAACCGCCGCCGCCTGCTCGGCCTGGCCGCGGCGCTGGCAGCCCCGGCGGCGGCGCGACTCGCGCGGGCCCAGGCCCCGGCCCTGCCGCCCGAGGTGGCCCAGGCCCTGCCCGGGGCCCGCCTGCAGGGCCAGGGCAGCCTGCGCTACTTCGGCTTCCTGGTCTACGACGCGCGGCTGTGGACGTCGGCGCAGCCGGTGGGCGAGGACTGGGCCGCGCTGCCCTTCGCGCTGGAGCTGCGCTACGCGCGCAGCCTGCAGGGCGAGAAGATCGCCGAGCGCTCGCTGAGCGAGATGCGGCGCCAGGGCCCGATCGCGCCGGCCGATGCCGCCCGCTGGCTGGCCGACCTGCGCCGCCTGATCCCCGACGTGAAGGAAGGCGATCGCATCACCGGGCTGAACCTGCCCGGACGCGGCGCCCGCTTCTACGTCGACGGGCGGGTGGCCGGCGAGGTCGACGACCCGGCCTTCGCGCGCCGGTTCTTCGGCATCTGGCTCGCGCCGCAGACCTCCGAGCCCGGGCTGCGCCAGTCGCTGCTGGGCGGCGCCGCGCCGTGACGGCGGCCTGGCGCGGCGGCTGGTCGCAGGGCGTGCGCTACGGCGCACTGGGCCTGCCGCTGGCCTTCGTCGCGCTGCCGCTGTACGTGGTGCTGCCCGAGCACTACGCCACGGCCTTCGGCATCCCGCTGGCCACGCTGGGCGCGCTGCTGCTGGGCGCGCGGCTGCTCGATGCGGTGGCCGACCCCTGGATCGGCCGCGTCGTCGATGCGTGGTTCCGCCGCCCCACGGCGCAGGTGGTGGCCCGCGCCGCGCTGGCCGCGGCCGTCTGCGCGGCCGGCTTCCGAGGCCTGTTCTTCCCGCCGGTGCGCGGCGAGACCGCGCTGCTGGCCTGGTGCGCGCTGCTGCTGGCGGTGACCTACCTCAGCTACAGCGTGCTGTCGGTGCTGCACCAGGCCTGGGGCGCGCGCCTGGGCGGCGACGAGGCGCAGCGCGCCCGCATCGCCTCGTGGCGCGAAGGCCTGTCGCTGCTGGGCGTGCTGGTGGCCAGCGTGCTGCCGGCGCTGGCCGGGCTGGGCGCAGCCAGCGCCGCGTTCGCGCTCGCGCTGGCGGCGGCGCTGCTGCTGCTGCGCGG
>JAGWMW010000027.1 GCA_028871575.1 Burkholderiales bacterium
GAGGCGGACTCGGCGGGCGCGGCGGCCGGCAGCGGCGGCGGGTCCGCGGCGGCATCGGCGTCAACGGCCGGCCCGGCCTGCGCCGCGGCGGCGTCGCTGCCGGGGGCGCCCGGAGCCTGGTCGAAGAAGCCCCAGCCCGGGTCGGCGTCGGCCGCGGCGGGCTCGGGGGCGCCGGGGGCGCCGGGATGGAAGCCGTAGCCCGGCGAGAGCGGGGCCAGGCGCACCTGCTCGCGCGCGACGTGGAAGCCGAAGAGATCGATCAGCTCGTCGTCGGCGGTGGTGGTCAGCACCTTGAAGCGGCGCATGCCGTCGGCAGCGCGGCCGGCGTCCAGCGGCTCGATCGTGCCCAGGCCGGCGATCTCGTGGAACAGCGCCACCAGCTGGTCGGCCTGGGCCGGGTCGGCCAGCGGCCCCACCGTGAGCTCGAGCGCACGCACGCCCGCCGGCGCGGCGGCATCGAGTGCGGGTGCGGGTGCGGGTGCGGCGGTTGCCACGGGTGCGGCCGGCGCCGCCGGCCGGGCCGCCGCGGCGCCCATGCCGCCCTCGGCCAGGGCCCGGATCGAGGCCACCAGGCCGGCCGTGCCGGCGGGCTCGCCGGCCTGGCCCTGGTGGTGGGCGAGCTGGCCCTTGAGCGCGTCGCCGGCGGCCAGCAGCACGTCGACCATCGCCGCGGTGGGCGCCAGCTCGTGGCGGCGCAGCTTGTCCAGCAGCGTCTCCATCTGGTGCGTGAGCTCGGCCACGTCGGCAAAGCCGAAGGTCGCCGCGCCGCCCTTGACCGAGTGGGCGCAGCGGAAGATCGCGTTCAGCGCCTCGTCGTCGGCGGCCGCCGGGTCCAGCGCCAGCAGCATCTGCTCCATCGACTCGAGGTTCTCGCCCGCCTCCTCGAAGAACACCTGGTAGAACTGGCTGAGGTCGATGCCAGCGGCCGCGCTGCGGCCCTCGTTGGCGCTTTCACCCATGGCGGGTCTCCTGCTTCTCGTTCGGGGTGCTTGCGGGGCGTCAGCGGATGACCTTGCCGATCACCTCGACCAGCTTGGCCGGGTCGAAGGGCTTGACCAGCCAGCCGGTGGCGCCGGCAGCGCGGCCGGCCTGCTTCATCTGGTCGCTGCTCTCGGTGGTCAGGATCAGGATCGGCGTGGTCTTGAACTTCGGGTTCTCGCGCAGCCGCCGCGTCAGGCTGATGCCGTCCATGCGCGGCATGTTCTGGTCGGTCAGCACGAGGTTGAAGTCGCGGCTGTTGGCCTTGTCCCAGGCGTCCTGGCCGTCCACGGCCTCGACCACGTTGAAGCCGGCGTTCTTCAGGGTGAAGCTCACCATCTGGCGCATCGAGGCGCTGTCGTCTACGGCGAGGATCGAGTGCATGGGGGTCTTCTCCGGGGCAAGGCGTGCGAGAGGGGCAGGACGGGGCAGGACGGGCGGGGCCTAGAACAGCTCGATCGAGCCGGCGTCCATCTCGTCCTGGGTCACGGGGTTCGGGCGCAGCGGCGCGTCTTCGACCAGGGCCTGGCCGTCCTCGTCGTCGTCGCCCATGGCGTCGCGGGCGATGCGGTCGGCGCAGCTGCGCAGCCGCCGCGCGGTGTGGCTGATGAGCTGGCTGGCCATGTCCTGGAACTGCAGCGCCGTGATGGCGCCGGCGATGGCCTGGCGGGCCTGCGCCGGGCTCGAGCCGCCGAGCTGCTCGTCGGCTTGACGGAAGTGCGCCATCAGCGCCTGGCTCGCGTCGTCCAGCAGCCGCTGCAGGCGCTCGAGGTCGTTGCCGGCGACCATCAGGTGGTCCTGCAGCTCGACCGCGACCGGCAGGTCCAGCCGGGCCGCGCAGGCGGCCGCGTCGGGCAGGGACAGGTCGGAAGCGTCCTGGGCGAGCATGGGCGGGTGTCGGGTTGGCGGGGTCGGCGGCGCCCGGGGTCGGCGTCGGTCCTGGAGGGGATTTCGGCAGCACCCCGGCCGACATTGAGCAAAAGATGCAGGCCGGCGCCGGCGCAATCCGTGGCCGGCGCGCCGATGCGACCGCCCGACCGCGCTTTGCGATACTGGGCGCCATGAACGGCCCTGCCGCCAGCACCTCCCGGCCCGCCGCCGCGGCCCCGGTGCGGCTGCTGCACCTCGAGGATTCGGAGCCCGACCATGCGCTGGTGCTGGCCCAGCTGCGGCGCAGCGGGTTGCAGGTCGCGGCGCGCCGCATCGAAACCCGTGCCGAGTTCGAGGCCGCGCTCGAGCAGCGCTGGGACCTGGTGCTCTCCGACTACCACCTGCCCGGCTTCACCGGCCTGCAGGCGCTGCAGCTGCTGCGCGCGCGGGCCGCGGCCCAGCCCTCCGCGCCGCCCCTGCCGTTCGTGCTCGTCTCGGGCCAGATCGGCGAGGACACGGCGGTCGAGGCGATGCGCAACGGGGCGGCCGACTACCTGCTGAAGAACAACCTGGCGCGGCTGGCGCCGGCGGTCGAGCACGCCATCGACGCCGCCCGCACCCAGCGCGCGCGGCTGGCCGCCGACCGCGAGCTGCAGGTCTCGCGCCGGCGCCTGTCGGAGCTGGCGCAGCACCTGCAGACCAGCGTGGAGGCCGAGCGCCATGCGATCGCGCGCGAGATCCACGACGACGTGGGCGGCTCGCTCACGGCGCTGAAATTCGACCTCGACTGGATCCGCCGCCACGCCGAAAGCCCGGCCGTGCACCAGCGCGCGCTGGCGGCGCTGGAGACGGTGACGAACGCGATCGAGGCCAGCCAGCGCATCATGCAGAACCTGCGCCCGGCCATCCTCGAGCAGGGCCTGGTGGCGGCGCTGCAGTGGATGACGCTGCGCTTCGAGAAGCGCACCGGCATCGCCTGCGAGCTGCGCACCGGCGGCGGCTTCCAGCGCGAGGCGGTGGGGCTGCCCCCGGGCGTGGCCCTGGTGGCCTACCGCACGGCGCAGGAGGCGCTGACCAACGTGGGCAAGCACGCGCAAGCCGGCCGCGTGGTGGTCGACCTCACGCTCAGCGGCGGCGTGCTGTCGCTGGAGATCAGCGACGACGGCCGCGGGCTGTCGCAGGCCGACCTGGCCAAGGCGCGCAGCTTCGGCATCCGCGGCCTGCACGAGCGCGCCACGACCGTGGGCGGCTGGATCGACCTCAGCAGCGGCGCCGCCGGCACCACGCTGATCCTGTCGGTGCCGCTGCAGGGCGCGGCGCCGCCCCCGCCCGACCCGAGCGACCCCGACGAGGCCGAGAACTCGGCCTGGTCGGTGCTGTGAGGCCAGGATGAGCCCGATCGAAGTCATCCTCTGCGACGACCACGCGCTGATCCGGCGCGGCATCCGCGACACCCTGTCCGACGCGGCCGACATCCGCGTCGTCGGCGAGGCCGGCGACTACGGCGAGCTGCGCAGCCTGATGCGGGCGCGGCTGGCCGAGCCCGGGCGCGCCAGCGCCTGCGACGTGCTGGTGCTGGACATCAACTTGCCCGGGCGCAGCGGTCTGGATGCGCTGCATGCGCTCAAGGACGAGGGCTCCCCGGTCAAGGTGCTGGTGGTGAGCATGTACCCCGAGGACCAGTACGCGATCCGGGCCCTGAGGGCCGGCGCCTACGGCTACGTCAACAAGGGCGGCGACCCGCAGCTCTTGGTGCAGGCGGTGCGCACGGTGGCGCAGGGGCGCAAGTACGTCACGCCCGAGATCGCGCAGATGCTGGTCGAGAGCCTGACCGCGCCGGCCAGCGAGAGCGCGCACAGCAAGCTGAGCGACCGCGAGATGCAGACGCTGGTGATGATCGCCTCGGGCAAGCGCCTGGCCGACATCGCCGAGGAGCTGATGCTGAGCCCGAAGACGGTGTCGGTGTACCGCGCCCGGGTGCTGGAGAAGCTGCAGCTGGCCAACAACTCCGAGCTCACCGTCTATGCCATCCGCAACGGGCTGGTCGGGTCGTAGCGCAGGCCCCGGCGCGGCCGCCGCGCCGCGCGTGCCGCCGCTGGACGACCCGCCCTCGATCCGCCACGCCGGGCCCGAACTGCTGTCGCTGGCGCTGATCGACAGCCGCAACCGGCTGCTGCATCTGCTGGCGCAGGACGAGGCGCCGGCCGCGCTGCGCCTGGCGGCACGGGCCGGCGCCTGGCAGGAGCGCTGGATCGCGTGCCACGTGCAGCGCCAGCGCGGCGAGGCCTGCGACCCGGGCGCGCCGCGGCTGGCCGGCATCGAGCCGCGCATCGAGGCCTGGACCGACGAAGCCGGCCCGCCCCCTGAGCCCGAGGCCCTGCGCGGCTACCTGGCGCAGACGCTCGAGATCACGCTGGAGCTGCTCGCCGGCCAGCCGGCCAGGGCCGACGACGCCGCGCTGCACTTCTACCGCGCCAGCCTGCTGCACGAAGACCGGCTGGGCGAGGCGCTGGCCGAGCGCTTGGGGCCCGACGGGCCGCCGGCGCGGGCGGTGCGCTCGCCGATCTGGATGCCGGCGCAGCGCCTGCGTTTGGGGGCCGAGCCCGGCGAGCCGGGCCGGGTCGGCCTGGTGCCGCATAACGAGCGCTGGGCGCACGAAGTGGCGGTGCCCGAATTCGAGATCGACGCCCAGGCGGTGAACTGGGGCCAGGTGGCCGAGTTCGCGGCCGACGGCGGCTACGACCGGCGCGAGCTCTGGAGCGAGCCGGGCTGGGCCTGGGCCCGGGCCCAGGGCCGGCGCGCACCGGGCCGGGTCGAGCAGCTGCAGGGCGGCGTGGTGGTTCAGCGCGGCGTGGGCCAGCGCGCCTCGCTGCGGCGTGCGCCCGCGGGCCAGGCGGCCGTGCATCTCAGCCGCCACGAGGCCGAGGCCTGGTGCCGCTGGGCCGGCCGGCGCCTGCCCACCGAGGCCGAGTGGGAGCGGGCCGCGCGCGCCGGCGCGGGCCTGGGCTTCGTGCGCGGCGACGTGTTCGAGTGGGTGCTGGGCAGCGCGCGCGCCTGGCCCGGCGCGGGGGCGGCGCCGCCCGGCTCGCTCGACCCCGTGCCGCCCGCCGGCACCCACGGCGTGCTGCGCGGCGCCTCGTTCGCGACCCGGCGGCGGTGGGGCCAAGTCACGGCCCGGCGCTTCGCGCCGCCGGCTCGCGATACGATGTTCTGCGGCTTTCGCAGCTGCGCCCTCTGAAACCGGCTCCGCGCCGCATCCGCAGTCCCCCCACACCTGTTCGACACACCCGACGGCAGCCCATGACCCGACTCGACTTCACGCTCAACGGCCGCGCCACCGCCACCGAGGCCGAACCCGCCACCCTGCTGGTGGAGCTGCTGCGCGGCCCGCTGGCGCTCACCGGCACCCATGTCGGCTGCGACACCGCGCAGTGCGGCGCCTGCACCGTGCTGCTCGACGGCCAGGCCGTCAAGAGCTGCAGCGTGCTGGCCCTGCAGGCCCAGGGCCGCCAGGTCACCACGGTCGAGGGCCTGGCCGGCCTGGCGGGCCGGGCGGACGGCGCCCTGCACCCGCTGCAGCAGGCCTTCATCGACTGCCACGGCCTGCAGTGCGGCTTCTGCACCCCGGGCATGCTGATGAGCGCGGCCTGCCTGCTGCAGGACAAGCCCCGCCCGACCGAGCAGGAGATCGTGCACGCGCTGGAGGGCAACCTCTGCCGCTGCACCGGTTACGTCAACATCGTCGCCGCGGTGCAGCAGGCCGCGGAAACGCTCGCCCGGGAGGCTGCATGAACGCGCCCGATCTGGATTTCGCCGCCCGCTTCGGCAGCGGCAAGGCCGTGCGCCGGGTCGAGGACCCGGCGCTGGTGCAGGGCCAGGGCCGCTTCACCGACGACGTGGCGCCGGCCGGCCAGCTGTACGCGCGCTTCGTGCGCTCGACCCAGGCGCATGGCCGCATCACGGCCATCGACGCCGCGGCCGCGCGCGCCCTGCCCGGCGTGGTGGCGGTGTACACCGGCGCCGACCTGGCGGCGGCGGGCGTCAAGCCCCTGCCCGCGGCGGCCGGCTTCAAGCGCGCGGACGGCCAGCCGATGAGCCCCCCGCCCAAGCCTGCGCTGGCGCTGGACCGGGTGGCCTTCGTCGGCGACGCGGTGGCGCTGGTGGTGGCCGACAGCCGCGCGGCCGCGCGGGCGGCCGCCGACGCGGTGCAGGTCGACATCGACCCCCTGCCGGCGGTGGCCGACGCGGCCGCGGCCCTGGCCCCGGGGGCGGTCGAGCTGTGGGCCGGCGCGCCCGGCAACGTGGTGGCCGAGATGGCGCACGGCGACGCGGCGGCGGCGGCCGCCGCGTTCGCGCAGGCGCGCCACAAGGTGGCGCTGGAGATCGTCAATCAGCGCCTGGCGGCCAGCCCGATGGAGCCGCGCTCGGTCCTGGCCTGGCTGGACGGCGAGCGGCTGACGCTGCGGATGTCCAGCCAGATGCCCACCGGCGTGCGCGCCGGCCTGGCCGCCACGCTGCCCGGCCGCACCGAGGCCAACGTGCGCGTGGTGGTGGGCGATGTGGGTGGTGGCTTCGGCATGAAGACCGGCATCTACCCCGAGGACGTGGCGGTGGCCTTTGCCGCGCTGCAGCTGAAGCGGCCCGTGAAGTGGCAGGCCGAGCGGCTGGACGACTTCCTCGCCTCGTCGCACGGCCGCGACGTGGTCAGCCGGGCCGAGCTGGCGCTGGACGAGGCCGGCCGCGTGAAGGCGCTGCGCGTGCGCTCCTGGGCCAACGTCGGCGCCTACCCGGGCGGCGCGGGCATCGCGATCCAGCTGCTGATCGGGCCCTGGGTCAGCACCAGCATCTACGACATCCCCACCATCGACCTGCGCCTGTCGGCCGTGGTCACCAACACCGCGCCCACCGGGGCCTACCGCGGCGCCGGCCGGCCGGAGGCCATCTACCTGATCGAGCGGCTGCTGGATGCCGCGGCGCGCGAGATGGGGCTGGACGGCGCCGAGCTGCGCCGCCGCAACATGATCCGGCCCGAGCAGATGCCCTACAAGAACCCGATGGGCCAGGTCTACGACAGCGGCCGCTTCGAGCGCATCCTCGACCAGGGCCTGGCCCTGGGCGACTGGGCCGGCTTCGCGTCGCGGCGCGCGGCCTCCGAGGCGCGGGGCCGGCTGCGCGGCCGCGGCATCGCGACCTTCCTCGAGTGGACCGGCGGCAACGCGCTCGAAGAGCAGGTGCAGGTGCGGATCACGGCCGACGGCTACGTCGAGCTCACCTCGGCCACGATGCCGATGGGGCAGGGCATCGCCACCAGCTACGCGCAGCTGGCGGTGGACGTGTTCGGCGTCTCGATCGAGCGCATCCGCATCCTGCAGGGCGACACCGACCGCGCCAACGGCTTCGGCAGCGCCGGCAGCCGCTCGCTGTTCACGGGCGGCGCGGCCGTGCACGTGGCCTCGGGCAACGCAGTGGCCAAGGCGCGAGACCTGGCGGCCGAGGCGCTGGAGGCGCCGGCGGCCGACATCGAGTACGCGGCCGGACGCTTCAGCGTCGCCGGCACCGACCTCGGCATCGGGCTGTTCGAGCTGGCCGCGCGCCAGGGCGGCGGCGTGATCCTGGCCGAGGGCGGCGCCAAGGCCGGCAACGCGAGCTGGCCCAACGCCTGCCATGTGTGCGAGGTCGAGGTCGACCCCGCCACCGGCCATGTCGAGATCGTGGCCTACGCCTCGGTCAACGACATCGGCCGCATCGTCAACCCGATGATCGTGCAGGCCCAGGTGGAAGGCGGCGCGGTGCAGGGCATCGGCCAGGCGCTGTGCGAGCGCGTGGCCTACGACGACCAGGGCCAGCTGCTCAGCGCCAGCTTCATGGACTACGCGCTGCCGCACGCCGACGTCTTCCGCGGCTTCAAGACCGCGTTCGACCAGAGCATCCCCTGCCTGACGAACGGGCTCGGCGCCAAGGGCGTGGGCGAGCTCGGCACCATCGGCGCCACGCCGGCGGTGGTCAACGCCGTGGTCGACGCGCTGGCCCGGGCCGGCCAGGGCCGCGCCGCCGAGCGGCTGCAGATGCCGCTCACGGCCGAGACCGTGTGGCGTGGGCTGCGCGGCGAGTACGCGGCGGTGCCGCTGCCGGGCTGAGCAGCGCCGTAGCGCGGCCCGCGGCGCGGGCTGCCTTCAGCTGATCGCCTGGTAGTACAGGTTCTGCGGGTGGTTGGCCTGGGCCAGGAAGAACCAGCGCTCGGCCAGCAGCCCCGCCGACTGCACCGCGAAGGCCAGCGGCAGCCAGGCGGTGGCGGCCCCGCGCAGGCCGGCCGCCAGCATCAGCGCCGGCAGCGCGAAGGCGGCGCACAGGAAGGTCCACTTCACCGCCCGCATCAGCGCCGGGCTGCGCCCGTGGAAGAACTCGCGCGTGTTGAACGAGCCGCCCATGAAGCCCTGCGCACGCTGGACGATGCGCGGGTGGCGGATGCCGATCGCGCTCTGCAGGGTCGACTTCGGCTTCAGCCGGGCATTGCGCGCCAGCGAGGCCGTGCGCGAGGCCGCCGCCAGCAGCGTCAGCACCAGGGCGGCGCCGGTGGCGGGCCGGGCCAGGGCCGGCGCCCGCCAGGCGGCCAGCGCCGCGGCCAGCGTCGTGCCCGAGGCCGCGCCCAGCAGCAGGTGGTTGAGCAGGGTCAGCGGGCTGGCCCATTCCTGCAGGAAGCGGATCGAGGCGTAGACCATGCCGGTGCAGGCGAACAGCCCCAGGCACAGCAGCGCGGCGAGCGCGCCCAGCCAGGCCGTGCCGCCCCAGCCCAGGCCGTGCGCCAGGCCCCAGGCCGCGAGCGCGGCCATGAAGGCCGGCAGCGCGATCACCTCGCGCGACAGCCACGAGGTGCGCCACATCGCCGCCGCGCGCCAGGCGCGCTCGGGGTGCCCGAGGTGGAAGAACGAGGCCAGCAGGCCCAGGCCGCAGAGCACCAGCGCGAGCGCCGCGCCGCCGGCCAGGTTCAGGTTCGCACCGGCGCCGGCCGCCGCGGCCCCGTAGCCTGCCAGCTCGGCCGCGTACAGCGCCAGGAACAGGCCCTGGCCGGCGCCGATGAGGGTGGTCAGGAACACGACCGAGAAAGCGGGATTCATGGCGTCGCGGGCAGGGGCGGGTCAGGTGGCGTGGTCCTCGCGCCCCGGCTCGCGGGGCGCGTCGCCGTCGGGCCGCCGGCCGTCGACCTTCAGCGGGTTGTCCGCGCGCTGCAGGTCTTCAGGGTGGAGCGTCATCGAGGTGCGGCGGCGCGGCAGGTAGTGGTTGGCCGGCCGTGTGCCCCATTCGGGCATCAGCGCGTACCCGGCGCGCTCGGCGATGGCGATGGACACCGCCGAGGCCGGGTCGTGGATGTCGCCGAACAGCCGCGCGCTGGTCGGGCAGGCCAGCACGCAGGCGGGCTTGCGCTCGGCCTCGGGCAGCGCCGGGTCGGTGACGCGGTCCACGCACAGCGTGCACTTGGTCATCACCTTGCGCCCCTCGTCGAGCTCGCGCGCGCCGTAGGGGCAGGCCCAGCTGCAGTACTTGCAGCCGATGCACTTGTCGTAGTCGACGAGGACGATGCCGTCCTCCTTGCGCTTGTAGCTGGCGCCGGTGGGGCACACCGGCACGCAGGGCGGATCCTCGCAGTGCAGGCAGCTCTTGGGGAAGTGCACCGTCTGCGTGTTCGGGTACTCGCCCACCTCGAAGGTCTGGACGCGGTTGAAGAAGGTGCCGTTGGGATCGGCCGCGTAGGGGTCGTCGTCGGTCAGCGGCCCCGCCGAGCCGGAGGTGTTCCACTGCTTGCAGCTCGTCACGCAGGCGTGGCAGCCGACGCAGACGTTGAGGTCGATCACCAACGCCAACTGGGTCATGCCTTCACCTTCATGAGCCCGGCCATCCAGCCCAGGCGCCGCGCCGGCTTCGGCGGCATGCCCGGCACGTCGCCCAGGGCCTGGAACTGCGGCCAGCTCTCGGCCGGCTCGCCGGGCTGCGCCGGGTAGATGCGCACCCGCACGTCGTACCAGGCGGCCTGGCCGGTGACGGGGTCGGAGTTGGACTGCGGGGCCGCGCCGCCCACGCCCGGCAGCTCCTCGCTGATCAGGTGGTTGAGCAGGAAGCCGCGCTGCGACTCGTTGGCGCCGGCGTCCAGCCGCCAGGCCCCGGCCGCCTTGCCGATCGCGTTCCAGGTCCAGACCGTGCCGGGCTCGACCGCCTCCGAATGGCGGCACAGGCAGCGCACCTTGCCCCAGGGCGACTCGACCCACATCCAGCCGCCGTCGGCGATGCCCGCGGCCCGGGCGGTGGCGGTGGCGACGAACAGGTAGTTGTGGCTGTGGATCTGGCGCAGCCAGGCGTTCTGCGAGTCCCAGGAGTGGTACATCGCCATCGGCCGCTGCGTCACCGCGTTGAGCGGAAAGCGGGCCGTGTCGGTGGCCTGCGCCTCCAGCGGCGCGTAGTAGAAGGGCAGCGGGTCGAAGTAGGTCGCCACGCGCTCGCGCAGCCGCTCGGGCGGCTGCTTGCCGGGATGCCTGCCCTGCGCGGCCAGGCGGAAGCGCTGCAGGAATTCGGAATAGAGGTGGATCACGATCGGGTCGCGGTCGCGCCGCAGCCCCATCTGCTGCGCCCAGTCCATGTAGCCCTGGTTCCAGTTGCGCATGTACTGGATCGAGGCCGGCATCGGGTGGTGGTAGACGCAGTTGTTCTTCTCGTACATCGCCCACTGGTTCGGGTTGGGCTCGCCGCGCAGGGCCTTGTCGCCGTCCTTGCCGCGCCAGCCGGCCAGGAAGCCGATGCCCGAGCCCGGCGCGGTCTCGTGGTTGACGATGAAGTCGGGGTAGTCGCGGTACTTGCGCTGGCCCCGGCGCTCGCCGCTGTCGTGCACGAAGGCCGGCAGGCCCAGCCGACCGGCGAGCTCGACCAGCACCTCCTGGAACGGCTTGCACTGGCCGGTGGGCGGCACCACGGGGATGCGCACCGAATCGGCCGGGCCGTCGAACTCGCTGATCGGCCGGTCCAGCAGCGACATGCAGTCGTGCCGCTCGAGGTAGGTGGTGTCGGGCAGCAGCAGGTCGGCGTAGGCCGCCGTCTCGCTGTGGAAGGCATCGCAGACGACGAGGAAGGGGATCTTGTACTCGCCGTCCTCGCCCCGGTCGTTGAGCATCCGGCGGACCTCGGACGTGTTCATCGTCGAGTTCCAGGCCATGTTGGCCATGAAGATCAGCAGCGTGTCGATGCGGTACGGGTCGCCGCGCCAGGCGTTGGTGATGACGTTGTGCATCAGCCCGTGCGCGCTCAGCGGGTGCTCCCACGAGAAGCCCTTGTCGATGCGCACCGGCTCGCCGGCGGCGTCGACGAACAGGTCGTCCGGGCCCTCGGGCCAGCCCAGCGGCGCGCCGGCCAGCGGCGTGTCGGGCTGCACCGCCTCGGGCCCCTTGGGCGGGCGCGCGTTGGGCGGCACCGCGCGCGGGTAGGGCGCCTTGTGGCGGAAGCCGCCCGGCCGGTCGATCGTGCCCAGCAGGCTCATCAGGATGGCCAGCGAGCGGACGGTCTGGAAGCCGTTGCTGTGCGCGGCCAGGCCGCGCATCGCGTGGAAGGCCACCGGGTTGCCGGTGACGGTGTCGTGCCGGCGGCCCCAGCAGTCGGTCCAGGCGATCGGCAGCTCGATCTTCTGGTCGCGCGCGGTGATGCCCATCTCGTGGGCCAGGCGCCGGATCGTCGCCGCCGGGATGCCGGTGAGGCTCTCGGCCCACTCGGGCGTGCAGGGCTGCACGCGATCCTGCAGCAGCTGGAAGGCCGGCACCGCGGGCCGGCCGTCGGGCAGCGCGTAGCGGCCCAGCAGCGCCGGGTCGGCGCCTTCGGTGTGGTCGGCCACGGCCCGGCCGCCGAGGCGGTCCCACCAGTAGAAGTTGTGCGGGCGCAGCGGATTGACGGGGTCGCCCTCGTCGTTGCGCAGCATGAGCCCGAACTCGTCGCTGGCCTCGTCCTGGTTCACGAGCTGGCCGGCATTGGTGTAGCGGGCCAGGAAATCGCGGTCGTACAGCCCCTGCGCGATGACCTCGCGGATCAGCGCCAGCAGCAGCGCGCCGTCGGTGCCGGGCTTGATCGGCACCCATTCGTCGGCGATGGCGGCATAGCCGGTGCGGATCGGGTTGATCGCGATGAAGCGGCCGCCCTGGCGCTTGAACTTGCTCAGCGCCACCTTCATCGGGTTGCTGTGGTGGTCCTCGGCGGTGCCGATCATCACGAAGAGCCGGGCGCGGTCCAGGTCGGGGCCGCCGAATTCCCAGAAGCTGCCGCCGATCGTGTAGATCATGCCGGCGGCCATGTTCACCGAGCAGAAGCCGCCGTGCGCGGCGTAGTTCGGGGTGCCGAACTGGCGCGCGAACAGGCCCGTCAGCGCCTGCATCTGGTCGCGCCCGGTGAAGAGGGCGAACTTCTTGGGGTCGGTGGCGCGCAGGTGGCGCAGCCGCGCCTCCAGCGTGGCGTAGGCCTCGTCCCAGCCGATCTCGACGAACTCGCCGGCGCCGCGCTCGGTGCCGGGCTTGCGCTTGAGCGGCGACGTCAGGCGCGCCGGCGAGTACTGCTTCATGATCCCCGACGAGCCCTTGGCGCAGATCACGCCCCGGTTCAGCGGGTGCTCGGGGTTGCCCTCGATGTAGCGCACCTGGCCGTTGCGCAGGTGCACGCGGATGCCGCAGCGGCAGGCGCACATGTAGCAGGTGGTGGTGCGGACCTCGGTGCTCGCCCCCGGCACGGGGGCGGCGAGCGGGTCGTGCAGCGGTTCGTTCATGGGGCGTCCCGGCGGGCGATCACCGTCCACACGGCCGGTGCGGCCGAGCGGGCATTGTCCATGCTCCCGGACCGGCAACTGGCGGCCGCGGCTTCAGGTCACCACGCTTGGCCGCGTGCGCCCGGTGCGCGCCGTGATGCCGGCCAGCTCGTCGGCGGCGGCGATCAGCGGGGCCAGCGCCTGCTGCGTGGGCCTGTCGTGGCGCGCGGGGTCGGGCTCGAAGCGCTCGAGGTACAGCCGCAGGGTCGCACCTTCGGTGCCGGTGCCGGACAGGCGGAACACCAGGCGCGAGCCATCGGCCAGGCGGATGCGCAGGCCCTGGCCGGTGCTGACCGAGCCATCCACCGGGTCCGTGTAGGCGAAGTCGTCGGCGTGGGCCACGGTGCTGCCGGCCAGCGCCCGGCCGGGCAGGCCGGGCAGCCGCGCGGCCAGGGCGTCCATCAGCTCGCGCGCGACCCCGGCGTCGACGTCCTCGTAGTCGTGGCGCGAGTAGACATGGCGGCCGTAGCGCGCCCAGTGGCTGCGCACGATGGCCTCCACCGATTCGCCGCGCGCGGCGATCACGTTGAGCCAGAACAGCACCGCCCACAGCCCGTCCTTCTCGCGCACGTGGTCGCTGCCGGTGCCGGCGCTTTCCTCGCCGCAGATCGTGATGCGGCCGGCATCGAGCAGGTTGCCGAAGAACTTCCAGCCGGTGGGCGTCTCGTAGCACTCGATGCCCAGCGCCTGCGCCACGCGGTCGACGGCCGCGCTGGTGGGCATCGAGCGCGCCACGCCCTTCAGCCCGCCCGCATAGCCGGGCACGAGATGGGCATTGGCGACCAGCACCGCCAGGCTGTCGCTGGGGGTGACGATGAAGCGGCGGCCGACGATCATGTTGCGGTCGCCGTCGCCGTCGCTGGCGGCGCCGAAGTCGGGCGCGTCGGCGGCAAACATCGCATCCACCAGCTCGGCCGCATAGGTCGGGTTGGGGTCGGGGTGGCCGCCGCCGAAGTCGGGCAGCGGGGTCGCGTTGACCACGCTGCCGGCGCTCGCACCCAGCAGCCCGCCGAAGATCGCCGTCGCGTAGGGACCGGTCACCGCATGCATGGCGTCGAAGCGCATGCGGAATCCGGGCCGCGCCAGCAGCGCGCGGATGGCCGCGAAGTCGAACAGCCGCGCCATCAGCGCCGCGTGCTCGGCCACCGGGTCGATCACCTCGACCGCCATCGCGCCCAGCGCCTGCGGGCCCAGGCGGTCGAGATCGATCGCGGGCGTGTCCAGCGTCAGGTAGCGCTCGAGGGCCAGCGTGCACTCGTAGATGCGCTCGGTCAGCTTCTCGGGCGCCGGTCCGCCGTTGCCGGCGTTGTACTTGATGCCGAAGTCGCCCTCGGGCCCGCCCGGGTTGTGGCTGGCCGACAGGATCAGTCCGCCGAAGGCGCCGCGGCCCCGGATGACGGCGCTGGCGGCCGGGGTCGAGAGGATGCCGCCGCGGCCCACCAGCGCCCGCGCGAAGCCGTTGGCCGCGGCCATGCGCAGGATGGTCTGGATCGCGGCGTCGTTGTGGTAGCGCCCGTCGCCGCCCACCACCAGGGTCTGGCCGGCGCAGCCGGGCAGGGCATCGAACACCGCCTGGACGAAGTTCTCCAGGTAATGCGCCTGCTGGAAGACGGTGACCTTCTTGCGCAGGCCCGAGGTGCCGGGGCGCTGGCCGGCGATGGGGCGCGTGGCGATGGTGATGGGCGTCATGGCGGCTGCTGGGGTGGTTGGGGTCGCGGCGGGCCCAGCATCGCTTAGCCTTGCGGGCCGTGCAAGCGGTGCAAGCGCTAGATCGACGCTAGATCGACGCTAGATCGACGCGAGATCGGCGCGAGATCGGCGCGCCGTCGACGCCGCAGCCGCACGCCACGACCATGCCCCGGGGGAGCGACCATGGATCTCGAGCAGGACATCGCCCGCATCGCGCAGCAGGAGGCCCGCCTGCGCCTGCCGGTCTTCGACGCCGACGCCGCCTGGGCGCTGGGCACGCGGCTGCGGGCGCTGGCGCAAGGCCGCGGCGCCGCGCTGGCGATCGAGGTGCGGCTGGCGGGCCAGACGGCGTTCTTCTGCGCCATGGCCGGCACCTCGCCGGCCAACGCCGACTGGGCCCGGCGCAAGCGCAACACGGTGGAGCTGATGGCGCGCAGCTCCTACGGCATCGGGCGCTCGCTGGCGCTGGAGGGCAGCACGCTCGAAGCCAAGCTCGGCCTGCCCACCCGCGACTACGCCAGCCACGGCGGCAGCTTTCCGCTGGTCACCCCCGGTGGCACCTGCCTGGGCGCGGTCACGGTCTCGGGCCTGCCGCAGCGCGACGACCACGCGCTGGTGGTCGAGGCGCTGGCCGCCCTGTGCGGCGTGCCGCCGTCCGAGGTCGCGCTGGCGTGATTGGTCCAATGGCTGGCCGGCATCGAGGGCCCGCCCACCCGCCGCGCAGGGCCGCCGCCGCTCCCTCAAGCCTTTCGAGGAACCAGGATGAAGCACCCCGATTTCCGTGACCGCGCCTTCTTGCTGGACCATGTCCGGCACACGATGGCCTTCTACCACCCGCGCTGCATCGACGACAGCGGCGGCTTCTACCACTGCTACAAGGACGACGGCCGGGTCTGGGACCGCGCGACCCGCCACCTCGTCAGCAGCACCCGCTTCGTCTTCAACTGCGCGATGGCCTGGCGCCACTTCGGACGGCCCGAGGACCGCGCGGCCGCGCGCCACGGCCTGCGGTTCCTGCGCCAGGCGCACCGCGATCCGGCCACCGGCGGCTACGCCTGGCTGCTGCGCTGGGAGCAGGGCCGGGCCACCGTGCTCGACGGCACCAACCACGCCTACGGCCTGGCCTTCGTGATGCTGGCCTGTGCCCACGCACTGATGGCCGGCCTGGACGAGGCCGGGCCTCAGCTGACCGAGGTGTTCGAGCTGGCCGAGGCCCGCTTCTGGGAGCCGCAGCACGGCCTGTACGCCGACGAGGCCAGCGCCGACTGGGGCGTGCGGTCCCCGTACCGCGGCCAGAACGCCAACATGCACCTGTGCGAGGCCCTGATCGCCGCCTTCGAGGCCACCGGCGAGCAGCGCTACCTGCACCGCGCCGAGACGCTCGCGCGCCACGTCACCGTGCGCCAGGCGGCGCTGGCCGGCGGCCTGGTGTGGGAGCACTACCGGGCCGATTGGTCGGTCGACTGGGACTACAACAAGGCCGACCCGGCCAACCTCTTCCGGCCCTGGGGCTACCAGCCCGGCCACCTCACCGAATGGGCCAAGCTGCTGCTGATCCTCGAGCGGCACCGCGAACACCTGGCGGGCGACTCGGCCTGGCTGCTGCCGAAGTCGCAGGCCCTGTTCGACGCCGCGCTGGCGCGGGCCTGGGACCCGGTGCACGGCGGGCTGCACTACGGCTTCGGCCCCGACGGGGCCGTCTGCGACGCCGACAAGTACTTCTGGGTCCAGGCCGAGAGCCTGGCGGCCGCGGCCCTGCTCGCGCAGCGCACGGGCCAGGCGAGCTACTGGGGCGAGTACGAGCGGCTGTGGGCCTACAGCTGGGCCCACTTCGTCGACCACCGGCACGGCGCCTGGTTCCGGATCCTGGGCCCCGACAACCGCAAGCTCAGCGACGAGAAGAGCCCGCCCGGCAAGACCGACTACCACACGATGGGCGCCTGCTACGAGGTGCTGCGGGCGCTCCAGGGCTGATGACCGAGCCGGCGGCGCCGCCGGCGCGGCGGCCGCCTCGCCCGGGCTGCGCAAAGTCAGCTGCGGTCGCGCCGGGCTTGGTCCCGCTCTTCGTGCCGGCCCGGGCCGCCCTGCGCGCCGTCCGAGGCTTCTGCATCGTCATCCAGGCGCCCCGCGAGCGTCAGGTAGCCCACGGCCGCGCTGCGGCGGTCGTCGTAGGTGGCGCGCACCAGCGGGTCCAGGGTCGGCCGCACGATGTCGTGCAGCGGCGACTCCCAGTCGCCCGGGTGCTGGAAGTTGCTGGTGATGTAGCTGAAGCCGTTGAGCTCGTCCACCGCATGCAGGCCGGTGGATTCAGCACCGGCCGGCGTCGACAGGATGCGCGTGAGTTGCCGGGTGTCGACGTTGTAGGCCCAGAGGAAGTTGTTCACATGGGCGCCGCTGTCCTCGCCGATGAAGAGGGTCCGCATGCGCTCGGAGTACTTCAGGTTGTCGGGGTTGGCAATCCGGTCGGCGTGGGCCCGGTTGCCCAGCGCGTCGGGCACGAGCAGGTCCTCGCCCACCAGCGCCGGCGGCGCGGCCATCGCCACGGGCACCCAGTCGCTGTCGATGGGGCGGCCCTGCAGCGTGGTCTGGCCGCCGCGCAATTCGAGCGCGTACACCGCGCCGGCCACCGGGCCCTGCACCTGGATCGCGGTGCTGCCGTCGGTCATCGACTTGTAGATGTAGCTCATGGCCACGTAGGCCACCTTGTCGCGCGCGTTCAGCGTCGTGCCTTCCCATTTCGTGAAGCCCAGCGTGCCGCCCATCAGCGCGGCGTAGCGGTGGGTCTCGAGGAAGGCCGCGGCCCGCTCCATGCCCGGCTTGAGCCGCACCCACTGGGTCGTGCCGCCGTAGGGAATGCGGGTGTAGCTCGGGTCCTGCGGGTCGGTGCGCGCCACGTCCAGGATGTCGGCGGCCTTCAGCGACGAGGCCAGGGCCTCGATCTCGGCGCTGCTGGCGTGGCCCAGCTCGATCCAGCGCAGCCGCCCGGCGCCGGGCCCCTGGCCCGAGGTCTGTGTCCACTGCGCCACGTAGAGCGTGCCGCTGGAGAGATCGGCCGGCCGGTCGGCGACGAACAGGAAGGCGCCGCCGTTCGTGGCGTCGTCGCCCATCAGCACCGTGCGGCGGTCCGGGCACACCTGCACCAGCTCGTGGGAGATGCGGCCCAGGCAATAGTGCTTGCGCACCGTGCCGGTTCCATCGGGGTGCACCGTGACCTCGGGCACATGGCCGTAGTGGTAGGGGTTGGCGGCGTCGGGGTCGCCGAAGAGGTTGCGGCTGAAGGCCCGGAACTGGGTGTTGGCGGCAATGCTGGTGGCGTCGGGCTCGTACTCCTCGCTCGACAGGTGCGTGTTCCAGGGCGAGAGGCTGGCGCCGCAGGTGATCCACAGCCCGCGCGCGGCCCGCGTGTCCACGGCGCGATAGCCGGCCAGCGTCAGGCGGCCGCTGCGGCGGTCCTGGTCGAGCGCCAGCACGGCGATCGACGAGGGCAGGCGGCCGTACATCGAGGCACCGGCGCGGTTGCGCGAGACGTATTCGAACTGCACGACGGCAAACACGCGATGGCAGTGCGGGCGCTGCGAACGGGCGCCCGGCAGCGCCAGCAGCGACATGCCGTCGGGGCAGTCGCTGAAGAAGGGGCGCTGCTGGGGGTCGCTCGGGTCGACGATGGGCACGCCGTCGATGTTGAGGCAGGCGCCGGCCAGCACCGTGCCGCCCTGTCCGTCGCTGACGGCTTGTCCCGTGAGGAAGAACGTTTCGTAGCCCAGGCGCCAGGTCTGGGGCCGGCCCCGCCCGGCCTGACGCGTCAGGGTGGAGGCCACGTAGGTGCGTGCCATGTCGGCCGGGTGGGTGAGGTCCGGTGCCGCCATGCCACCGAAGCGGTAGCGCACCGACGAGCCTGGTTCACCCGGCTCAAACTCACCCAGGCCGTGTGCGGCGGCTGCCAGCGGCGCGGCCAGCGGCAGCAGCGGAGCGCCCGCGACCAAGCGCAGCGCCTGGCGGCGCGAGACAGGAGACCAGGGGTTGCGAGGATCGGACATGAGTTCTCCTGACGTGACATGAAAAAATATAAGAGTGAAGATTAGTGACGTTGGATGACATTCGTTTGACGGTGGCTGCCGGCGCATCGCTTAGCCTCGCGGCCTGCACCCCGCCCGCCCGACGCCGATGACCCGCCCCTCGCCGCGGCCCGCCGAAATACCCTCTGCCGTCCCCGCCGCCCGCGGTGCGGTGCTCGCGCTGGGCTGCGCCCAGACGCTGGCCTGGGCCTCGTCCTACTACCTGCCGGCGATCCTGGCGCGGCCGATCGCGCGCGAGATCGGCTTTGCGCCGCCCACGCTGTTCGCGCTGTTCTCGGGCGCGCTGCTGGTCTCGGCGCTGGCCGGTCCGCTGGCGGGCCGGCTCATCGACCGCCACGGCGGCCGGCCGGTGCTGATGGCGTCCAACGGGCTGTTCGCCGCCGGGCTGGCGCTGATGGCGCTGGCGCATTCGCTGGCGGGCCTGGCCCTGGCCTGGGGCCTGATGGGCCTGGCCATGGGCGCAGGCTTGTACGACGCCGCCTTCGCCGCGCTGGTGCGGCTGTACGGCCGCGAATCGCGACAGGCGATCACCGGCATCACGCTCATCGCCGGTTTCGCCAGCACCGTGGGCTGGCCGCTGACGACGCTGTTCCTCGAGCACCTGGGCTGGCGCGGCGCCTGCGCGGCCTGGGCCGGCCTGCACCTGGTGCTGGCGCTGCCGCTGAATGCGCGGCTGCCGCGCCAGCGGGCCGCAGCCGTTGCGATCGCCGTGCCGGCGGCAGTGCCGGGCGGGGCGCAGGGCGCCGTACAGGGCGTGGGCGACATCGCCCAGTCCGCGCCGGCCGACCCCCCGCCGCCGCCGCCGGCCACCGGCCCGCTGCTGGCGCTGCTGTTCACGATGCTGGGCTTCGTCAGCACCGCGATGGCGGCCCACCTGCCGGGGCTGCTGCACGCCGGCGGCGCCTCGGTGTCGGTGGCGCTGCTGGCGGGGGCGCTGATCGGGCCGGCGCAGGTCGCGGCGCGGCTGCTCGAGTTCGGCGTCCTGCGCCGGCGCTCGCCGCTGGTCTCGGCCCGCGTGGCCACGCTCACCCACCCGCTGGCGGCGGTGGTGCTGCTGGTGCTGGGCGGGGCGGGGGCGCTGCCCTTCGCGCTGCTGCACGGGGCCGGCAACGGGCTGCTGACCATCGTGCGCGGCACGCTGCCGCTGGCGCTGTTCGGCAGCGCCGGCTACGGCGCGCGCCAGGGCTGGCTCGGGCTGCCGGCACGGCTCGTGGGCAGCCTGGCGCCGTGGCTGTTCGGGCTGGCGCTGGCCCGCTGGGGCGTGCAGGCGGTGTGGCTGTCGGCGGCGATGTGCGGCTTGGCCTTCGCCTGCCTGCTGCCGCTGCGGGCGCCGCCGCCCGCCCCCACGGCACCCCCGGCACCCCCGGCGCCCGAGGCCCCGGGCCCGGCCGTCGCATGACGACGCTGGACCACCTGATCGCCACCCATGGCTACTGGGTGCTGGCCCTGGGCTGCCTGCTCGAAGGCGAGACGATGCTGCTGCTGGCGGGCTTCGCCGTGCACCGCGGCCTGCTCGAGCCCTGGCCGGTGCTGGCCGTCGCGGCCAGTGCCGGCTTTGCCGGCGACCAGATCTTCTTCTGGCTCGGCCGCCGCCACGGGCCGGCGGTGCTGGCGCGCTGGCCGGCGGCGGCGGCGCAGGTCGAGCGCGTGGAGCGGCTGCTGCTGCGCTGGCATGCCTGGGTCATCGTGTTCGTGCGCTTTGCCTACGGCCTGCGCGCGGCCGGGCCGGTGATCATCGGCATGACGCCGCTGCCGGCCTGGCGCTTCGCCGCCTTCAACGCGCTCGGCGCGGTGTTGTGGGCCGGCCTGGTGGGCGCGGCCGGCTGGTGGTTCGGCCGTGCGGCGCAGGCCCTGGTCGGCGACATCCACCATGCCGAGGGCTGGCTGCTGCTGGTGCTGGCCGCGGCGCTGGCCGCGGGCTGGCTGTGGCGGCGGCTGCGCCGCGCCGGCTAGCATCGGCATCCCCCGTCCCAGGAGCAGCCCCCATGGCATCCGGCAAGATCCTCGTCGCCCAGGGTGGCGGCCCCACCGCGGTGATCAACCAGAGCCTGGTCGGCGTCGTGCTCGAGGCGCGGCGCCATGCCGGCATCCGCCGCGTCTACGGCGCGCGCCACGGCGTGCGCGGCATCGTCGGCGAGGACTTCGTCGACCTCACGCAGGAGACGCGCGCCAACCTCGAGGGCGTGGCCGCCACGCCGGCGGCGGCGCTGGGCAGCACGCGCGACAAGCCCGACCTCGCTTACTGCCGCGAGATGTTCAAGGTGCTGGCGGCGCACGAGATCGAGCATTTCTTCAACATCGGCGGCAACGATTCCAGCGACACCGTGCGCATCGTGGCCGAGGAGGCCGCCCGCGCCGGCTACCCGCTGCGCTGCATTCACATCCCCAAGACCATCGACAACGACCTGGTGCTGAACGACCACACGCCGGGCTTCCCCTCGGCGGCGCGCTTCGTGGCCCAGGCCTTCGCCGGCGCCAGCCTGGACAACGCGGCCCTGCCCGGGGTGTACGTGGGCGTGGTGATGGGCCGCCATGCCGGCTTCCTGACGGCGGCCGCGGCGGCGGGCCGCAAGCACCCCGACGACGGCCCGCACCTGATCTACCTGCCCGAGCGCGACTTCTCGATCGAGGCCTTCCTGGCCGACGTGAAGGCGGTGCACGAGCGCCTGGGCCGCTGCGTGGTCGCGGTCAGCGAGGGCATCCACGACGCCGCGGGCAAGCCCGTCCTGGCCAGCCTCGGCCCCGAGCTCGAGCGCGACGCCCACGGCAACGTGCAGCTCAGCGGCAGCGGCGCGCTGGCCGACCTGCTGTGCGAGGCGATCAAGCACCGGCTGGGCATCAAGCGCGTGCGCGGCGACACCTTCGGCTACCTGCAGCGCAGCTTCCTGGGCTGCGTGAGCGAGGTCGACCAGCGCGAGGCGCGCGAGGTGGGCGAGCGGGCCGTGCAGTACGCGCTGTGGGGCGACCGCAGCGGCTCGGTGGCCATCCAGCGCTGCGGCGACTATGCGGTGGACTACCCGCTGCTGGCGCTGGAGGCGGTGGCCGGCAAGACGCGCACGATGGAAGACGCCTACATCGCCGCCAGCGGCACCGACGTGACCGACGCCTTCCGCCAGTACCTGCGCCCGCTGCTGGGCGCCAGCTTCCCCGAGGCCTTCAGGCTGCGGCCGAACCCGGTGCCCAAGGTGCTGCACCGGGACTGAGCCGCCCCGGCCCCAGGGCGCCGGCCAGGCCCTGCCCCAGGGCGTCGGCCAGGGCCTGCCCCAGGGCGTCGGCCAGGGCCTGCACCGGGCCGGCCCAGTCGCCCGGCCGCGTCTGCCTGAACAGGCGCATCACGCCCGGGTACCAGGGCGTGTCGCTGCGCCCCTGCAGCCAGCGCCAGTCGGTCAGGTGCCGCGGCAGCAGCACCCCGGTGGGCCGGCCCAGCGAGGCGGCCAGGTGCACGGTGGCGGTGTCGACGCCGACCACCCCGTCCAGGCCGGCCACCAGGGCGGCGGTGTCGTCGAAGTCGCTCAGCGGTGCCGGCAGCGCCTGCACCGGCAGTGCGGCGCCGGGCTGGCGCGGCTCGTCCTCGCCGGCCCCGCGCTGCAGGCTGATCCAGCACAGGCCCGGCAGCGCCGCCAGCGGCGCCAGCGCGGCCAGGCTCGGCAGCGAGCGGTGGGCGTCGTTCTGGTGCCGCGGGTCGCCGCGCCAGACCAGGCCGATGCGCCGCTGCCCCTGTGCGCAGTGCGCATCGAGCCAGGCCCGCCAGTGCGCCGCGCGTGCCGCATCGGGGCCCAGGGTCGGCAGCGGCGGTGGCACCGTGTCGACGCGGGTGCCGCAGAGGTGGGGCAGGCTCAGCGTCGGGGCCCACAGCCCGCAGCCCTGGGCCAGCGCGGGGGCGAGGTCGAGCACGGCGTCGAACGCCGGCCCGCGCGCCAGCAGCCGCTGCAGCGCCACCGGCGCGGCCAGCACCAGGCGGGCGGCGCCGCGCCGGCGCAGCAGCGGCGCATAGCGGGCCATCTGGATCAGGTCGCCATGGCCGGCGTCGCTGACCAGCAGCAGCGAGCGCCCCGCCAGCGGCCCGCCGTCCCAGCGCGGCAGGGGCAGCTGCGAGGCCATCGCGGCCAGGCCGGGCCGCGCCTCCAGGCAGGGCAGCCCTTCGGCCCAGCGCCCCTGGCGCAGCAGCGGCAGGGCCAGGTTGAAGCGGGCGGCGGCGTGGCCGGGGTCGAGCTGCAGCGCCTGCAGGCCGCAGGCCAGGGCTTCGTCGTCGCGGTGCAGGCCGGTGAGCAGCGCGGCCAGGTTCGACCAGGCCGGGGCCGATCGCGGCTGCAGCGCCAGGGCCGCCCGGTAGTGCGCCTCGGCCTCGGCAAAGCGCGCCAGCCGCGCCAGCACGCCGGCCAGGTTGAGCCAGAGGGCCGGCCGCCGAGGCGCCAGCGCCAGCGCGGCTTCGTAGCAGGCGGCCGCCTCGGCCCAGCGCTCGCCGTCCTCGTGCGCCAGCGCGAGCCCGGCCCAGGCCAGCGCAGGGTCGGCCTCGTCGGCCGGGGGCGGCGCGACGGTCGGGGCGAGCGGGGTGGGCGCGGCGAGCATGGGCGGCACTCGGGCAGCGTAGGCCCCGCGCGCCGCGGGCGATGGTCCGATAAGCGCCCCGGGCCCGGGCCAACTCGAACTTGCGGGCCGCCGGGTCCAGGGGCCGAGAGATCTCAAGCAAACGTGGCTGTGCCACTTTGCTTGACCCCCCACGGGGGGCGGGCCGGGGGCAGCCCGGTCCTGGGGGCGCTCAAGCCCCCGTGAGCTTCTCGCGGAACATCAGCACCAGGTCGCTCTTGGTGACGTGGCCGGTCAGGCGGCCTTCGGCATCCAGCACCGGCAGTCGCTCGCCGCTGTGCTGGCTGAAGGCTTCCAGCACCTGCCACACCGGCGTGTCGCTGCGCACGCGCGGGTAGTCGGCCCGCAGCAGCCGGCCGGGCCAGGGCCGCTCGGCCTGCCCCGCGTCGTGGCGCAGCGCGGCCACGTCGTACAGCGGGATCGCGCCCAGGAACTGCTGGTCGGGGCCGACCACGTACACATGCTGCCAGCGGTAGCGCAGGAACATCGCCTCCAGCTCGGCCAGCGTGGCGTCGGTGCGCACGGTGGGGCATTGCGGGTGCAGGAAGTCGGACGCCAGCGTCAGCACCGGGGTGGGCAGGGCGCTGCCGGCGGCCTCGGAGTAGATCGAGTCGCGGCGCAGCGTGCGCGAGATCGAGTAGGCCAGCACGCAGGCCAGCATCGAGGGCACGACGACGCCGTAGTTCTCGGTCATCTCGAAGATCATCAGCACCGACATCAGCGGCGCGTGCGTGCAGGCGGCCAGGAAGGCCCCCATGCCCACCGCCGCCAGCGCGGCCGCGCCGGGGGCGCCGGGCCACAGCGCATGCAGCGCGGTGGCGCACAGCGCCCCGGCCGCCGCGCCCACGAAGAGCGTGGGCGTGAACACCCCGCCCACCGCGCCCGAGCCGGTGGTGGCCGCCACCGCCACCACCTTCAGCACCAGCACCAGCGCCAGCGCCTGCCAGACCCAGCCGCCCTGCAGGATCTGCGCGATCACGCTGTAGCCGTTGCCCCAGACGCCGGGGCTGGCCAGCGACAGCGCGCCCACGGCCAGCCCGCCCGCGCCCAGGCGCTGCCACAGCGGCGCCGGCCAGCGCCTGAACAGCGCGTGGCCGCGGTCGAGCACCCAGAGGAACACCGGCGCGGCCAGGCCGGCGACGATGCCGATCGAGGCCAGCAGCAGCGTGGCCGTGCCGTCGGGGCCGACGAAGGTGGTGAGCCGGTACAGCGGCTCGGCCGGCGTCAGCGCCACCGCCACCAGATGCGCCGCCACGGCGGCCACCAGCAGCGGGCCGATGGTCTCCAGCGCCAGCGAGTGCAGCACGATCTCGGCCACGAACAGCGCACTGGCGATCGGCGCGTGGTAGGCCGTGGCCACGCCGGCGGCGGCGCCGCAGGCCACCAGCAGCCGCCGCCGCGGCACCGGCGCGCGGCGCCAGCGGCCGATCAGCGAGCCGGTCAGCGCCGCCAGCTGCACCATCGGCCCCTCGCGGCCGATCGCCCCGCCGGTGCTGACGGTGGCCGCCGAGGACAGCGCGCGCAGCAGCGACACCCGCACCGGCAGGTCGCCGTTGCCCAGGGCGATGGCCTCCATGTAGTCGCTGCCGCTGCGGCGTTCGGCCAGGCGGCGCGCCTGGCTCAGCAGCAGCCCGGCGACGATGCCGCCGAGCGCGGGCGAGAACAGCCGCTGCCACCAGGGCAGGCCGGCGGCGATCATCACCAGGCCGTCGGTGCGGTGGAACATGAGGCGCTCGGCGGCCGAGAGCAGCTCGCGAAAGCCGATCGTGGCCAGCGCACCGCCGATGCCCACCACGGCGGCCGAGAACAGCACCCGCTGCCATTCCGAAGGCCGCAGCCGGGCCAGCAGCAGGACGCCGAACTCTCGCAGGGGACGCATGGGCAGCCGCAGTGAAGACGGCTGCGATGGTAGCCGCCGCGCGCGGCCGGGCGGCCGGCCTTGCGGCCCGGCCTGCGGGGCCCGGGTGCGGC
>JAGWMW010000028.1 GCA_028871575.1 Burkholderiales bacterium
CGCCTGCACCCGTTGCACCCGCGCGAGCGCCTGGGCGGCGAGCGCTTCCGGTCGGCCCCCGGAGCCTGCGCGCGCAGCCTGAAGAAGCAGTTCCAGGCCCTGGGCGTGCCGGCATGGGAGCGCGACGGGCCGCTGCTGTTCGACGCCCAGGGCGCCCTGGTGTTCGCGCCGGGCCTGGGCATCGATGCCGGGGCGCGGGCCGAGCCCGGCGCGCCGCAGCTGCTGCTGAGGTGGGTCCCCGACCGGGGCGGCGGCTAAAATCTTGCGCTTTCGCGCGGCCGTCCATCGGGCGCCCGACGCTTCCTCGATGCGAACCGCCGTGCCCCGGGCCGGCCCCCAGCCATGGCCTTGATCGTTCACAAGTACGGCGGCACCTCGATGGGCTCGACCGAGCGCATCCGCAGCGTCGCGCAGCGGGTGGCCAAATGGGTGCGGGCCGGCCACCAGTTGGTGGTCGTGCCCTCGGCGATGTCGGGCGAGACCAACCGCCTGCTCGGGCTGGCCAAGGAGCTGATGCCCAGCCCGAGCGCGCCCGAAGCGCTGCGCGAACTCGACGCCGTGGCCGCCACCGGCGAGCAGGTCTCGGTCGGGCTGCTGGCGCTGGCGCTGCAGGCCCAAGGGTTGCCGGCCGTCAGTTTCGGCGGCTGGCAGGTGCCGGTGCAGACCGACTCGGCCTACACCAAGGCGCGCATCGCGCGCATCGACGACGTCCGAATCCGGGCCGAGCTCGCCGCGGGCAAGGTCGTGGTCATCACCGGCTTCCAGGGCGTCGACGCGCAGGGCCATGTGACGACGCTGGGCCGTGGCGGCAGCGACACCTCGGCCGTGGCCGTGGCGGCGGCGCTGAAGGCCGACGAGTGCCTGATCTACACCGACGTCGACGGCGTCTACACCACCGACCCGCGCATCGTGCCCGAGGCCCGGCGCCTGGCCAGCATCAGCTTCGAGGAGATGCTCGAGATGGCCAGCCTGGGCAGCAAGGTGCTGCAGATCCGTTCGGTCGAATTCGCCGGCAAGTACCGCGTGCCCACGCGCGTGCTCAGCAGCTTCACGCCCTGGGACATCCCGATCGAGGCCGAAGCGCAGTCGGGCACCCTGATCACCTTCGAGGAAGACGAGAAAATGGAACAAGCGGTCGTCTCGGGCATCGCGTTCAACCGCGACGAAGCCAAGATCAGCGTCATCGGCGTGCCCGACCGGCCGGGCATCGCGCACCAGATCATCGGGCCGGTGGCGGCGGCCAACATCGACATCGACGTCATCATCCAGAACGTCGCGCACGACGGCCGCACCGACTTCTCTTTCACCGTCCACCGCAACGACTACCAGCGCGCGATGGGCGTGCTCGAGAGCCAGGTGCTGCCGGCCACCGGCGCCGCGCGCGTGATCGGCGACGCCAAGATCTGCAAGGTCTCGATCGTGGGCATCGGCATGCGCAGCCACGTGGGCGTGGCCAGCACGATGTTCCGCACGCTCTCCGAAGAGGGCATCAACATCCAGATGATCACCACCAGCGAGATCAAGACCAGCGTCGTGATCGACGAGAAGTACATGGAGCTGGCGGTGCGCGCCCTGCACAAGGCCTTCGACCTGGATGCGGGGGCGGTGGCCGCCGAGTAGCGCCTGCCACGGCCGAAGGCGCGCCCTGCGGCAGCCGCTAGAATCGCGGCACTTCGCCGGAGTCGTGACCGAGTGGCCGAAGGTGCTCCCCTGCTAAGGGAGTATGTGGGCAAAACCTGCATCGAGGGTTCGAATCCCTCCGACTCCGCCAGCTGATCCCACAAGGCAACTTGCAGGGCCCTCCGCGGGCCCGGCGGGCCCGGTGCCGTTTCGTGGTCGAGCTCGGAGAGTGCTGTGCCCCTGACCGACATCGAGATTGCCCGCGCGGCGCCGTTGCGCCGGATCAGCGAGCTGGCGCGCGACCGGCTGGGCATCGCCGACGAGCATCTGGTGCCTTACGGCCACCACAAGGCCAAGCTCACGTTGCCTTTCGTCGATTCGCTGGCCGGCGGCCCCGAGGGCCGGCTGGTGTTGGTGACGGCGATCAGCCCCACCCCTGCCGGCGAGGGCAAGACCACCACCACGGTGGGCCTGGGCGACGCGCTGAACCACATCGGCAAGAAGGCCGTGATCGCGCTGCGCGAGCCCTCGCTCGGCCCGGTGTTCGGCCTGAAGGGCGGGGCCACCGGCGGCGGCAGGGCGCAGGTGGTGCCGATGGACGACATCAACCTGCACTTCACCGGCGACTTCCACGCCATCGGGCTGGCCAACAACCTGCTGGCGGCCCTGCTCGACAACCACATCCACCACGGCAATGCGCTGGACATCGACCCGCGCCGCGTGAGCTGGCGCCGCGTGATGGACATGAACGACCGCGCGCTGCGACAGATCACGGCCGGCCTGGGCGGGCCGGCCAACGGCTACCCGCGCGAGGACGGCTTCGACATCGTCGTCGCCTCCGAGGTGATGGCGATCCTGTGCCTGTCGACCTCGCTGGCCGACCTGAAGGAGCGCCTGGGCCGCATCGTGGTGGCCGAGACGCGGGAACGCCGGCCGGTGCGCGCGAGCGACCTGCGGGCCGAGGGCGCGATGGCCGTGCTGCTGCGCGACGCGCTGGCGCCGAACCTGGTGCAGACGCTGGAGAACAACCCGGCGCTGCTGCACGGCGGGCCCTTTGCCAACATCGCGCACGGCTGCAACTCGGTGCTGGCCACGCGCACTGCGCTGCGCCTGGCCGACTACGTGGTCACCGAGGCCGGCTTCGGCGCCGACCTGGGGGCCGAGAAGTTCATCGACATCAAGTGCCGCAAGGCCGGCCTGGCGCCGGCGGCGGCGGTGGTGGTGGCCACGGTGCGGGCGCTGAAGTACCACGGCGGGGTCGAGCTGCCGGGCCTGGCGCACGAGAACCTGGAAGCCCTGGGCCGGGGCCTGGTCAATCTCGAGCGCCACCTGCACAACCTGCGCGAGGTCTTCGGCCTGCCCTGCGTGGTGGCCCTCAACCACTTCGCCAGCGACACCGAGGCCGAGCACGCCCTGCTGCGCCAGCGCATCGGCGCGCTCGGCGTGGCGGTGCACACGGCGCGCCACTGGGCCGAGGGCGGTCGCGGCGCGGTCTCGCTGGCGCACGAGGTGGTGCGGCTGTGCGGGCAGCCCTCCCGCCTGCGCTACGCCTACGACGACGCCGACAGCCTGTGGGACAAGCTGCACCAGCTGGCCACGCGCACCTACGGCGCCGCCGGCATCTCGGCCAGCGCGGCAGTGAAGGCGCAGATCGACCGCCTGCAGCAGGCGGGCTGGGGCCACCTGCCGATCTGCGTGGCCAAGACCCAGTACAGCTTCTCCACCGACCCCGCGCTGCGCGGGGCGCCCGAGGGCCACGTGGTCGATGTGCGGGAGGTGCGGCTGGCCGCGGGGGCCGAGTTCATCGTGATGATCTGCGGCGACGTGATGACCATGCCCGGCCTGCCCAAGGTGCCGGCGGCCGAGCGCATGGACCTGGACGCGCAGGGCCGCATCGTCGGTCTGGCCTGAGCGCGGCCGGCGCGGCAGCGGCGATGGCAGGCCAGACGGCGCGGCTGTACCGCATCGAGACCCTGATCCGCTCACGGGGGGCCGTGAGCTTTCGCGAATTGCAGGACGAGCTGGAGGTCTCGCCGGCCACGCTCAAGCGCGACCTCGAGTACCTGCGCAGCCGCCTGGGCGCGCCCATCGAGTACGACGCGCAAGTCAATGGTTATCGCTTCGGCAAGACGGCGGTCGGCCCGCGCCACGAGCTGCCCGGGCTGTGGTTCGACGAGGCCGAGCTCTACTCGCTGCTGATGGCGCAGCAGCTGCTGGCCGGGCTGGACAGCGACGGCCTGCTCAGCCGCCACCTGCAGCCGCTGCTCGACCGCATCCGCCAGCTGCTGGGCAGCGGCGAGGGTGCGCAGGCCGCCGAGCGGGTGATGAAGCGGGTGAAGATCGTCACCGCGCTGCGCCGGCCCGTGCCCACCCGCTTTTTCGAGCGCGTGACGGCGGCGCTGCTGGCGCGCCAGCGCCTGCACCTGCGCTACTACACGCGCGGCCGCGGCGAGGCCGGCGAGCGCGAGATCTCCCCGCAGCGGCTGGTCCACTACCGCAACACCTGGTACCTGGACGCCTGGTGCCACCGCGCGATGGCGCTGCGCCGCTTTGCGCTGGACGCGATCGAGGCGGCCACGCGGCTCGAGCAGCGCGCGCGCGAGATCGCGATGACGCAGGTCGAAGCCGAGATGGACGCCGGCTACGGCATCTATGCCGGCGGCACGCGCCGCTGGGCGGTGCTGCGTTTCGCGCCCCAGGCCGCGCCCTGGGCGAGCCGCGAGGAATGGCACCCCGAGCAGCAGGGCCGCTGGCTGGACGACGGCCACTACGAGATGCGCCTGCCCTACGTCGACGACACCGAGCTCGTGATGGACCTGCTGCGCCAGGGCGAGCAGGTGCAGGTGATCGAGCCGCCGGCGCTGGTGCAGGCGCTGCGCGCCCGGCTGGCCGCCGCGATCGCGCTGTACCCGGGATGACGCGCCGGCGCGGTCAACGCCGACGCCAGGCCAGCAGCCCCAGCGCGAGCACGCTGAAGGCGGCGCCGGCCTGGAAGGGGGCCGGCGCACCGTAGCGGTCCCAGAGCCAGCCGGCCAGCGTGCTGGCCACGATCAGGCACAGGCCGCTGGCGAGGTTGAACAGCCCGTAGGCCGTGCCGCGCAGCTCGGCGGGCGCGGCATTGGCCACCATCGCCGCCAGCAGGCCCTGGCTCATGCCCATGTGCAGGCCCCACAGGGCCACGCCGAGCAGCAGGCTGGCGTGGCTGGGCGTCATCGCCAGCAGGGCGTCGGCGGCGATCAGCACCAGCAGCGAGACCGCCAGCAGCCGCCGCGGCGGCAGCCGGTCGGCCAGCCGGCCGAAGGGGTAGGCGCTGGCGGCGTAGACCAGGTTCATCGCCACCATCACCGCCGGCACCCAGGCGATCGGCACGCCGCTTTGCTGGGCGCGCAGCACCAGGAAGGCCTCGCTGAAGCGGGCCAGCGTGAAGGCGGCGCCGAAGGCCACCACGCCCCAGAACGCGGGGCCGAGGCGGGCGATCGCGGCGCGGCTGACGGGATTGCGCAGCCGGTCGGCCGGCGCGGCCGGCGCCGGCTCGCGCAGGCCGAAGGCGAGCAGGGCCACCGCCAGCAGCGCCGGCACCGTGGCGACCCAGAAGACGGCACGGAAGTCGTCCTGCCAGGCAAGCATCAGCGCCACGGCCGCCAGCGGCCCCAGCACCGCGCCGATGGTGTCCAGCGACTGGCGCAAGCCGAAGGCGGCACCGCGCAGGTGGCGCGGCGTCAGGTCGGCCAC
Source organism: Burkholderiales bacterium (assembly GCA_028871575.1). Lineage (GTDB taxonomy): Bacteria > Pseudomonadota > Gammaproteobacteria > Burkholderiales > Burkholderiaceae_C > Rubrivivax. The sequence continues at coordinate 5,353 of JAGWMW010000028.1, forward strand.
CAGCGCATCGCGTGGCGCGCCGCGGATGCCCTTGCCGACGCGGTCGAGCAGCCGCGCACCGACCACCAGGCCCACGCCCGGGGCGAGTGCGAACAGCGGCTTGGTCAGCGCGGCCAGGCCGTAGCCGAACACGGCCAGGCCCTTGCGCCGACCCAGCGCATCGCTGAGCGCCCCCGAGAACATCTTGACCACCAGGGTCGTGGCCTCGGCCGCGCCTTCGAGCAGGCCCACGAACTCGACGCTGGCGCCCAGCGCGGTGACGAGGAACATCGGCAGCAGCGCATGGATCATCTCGGAGGACGCGTCCATCAGCAGGCTGACGCAGCCCAGCAGCCAGACGCCGCGCGGCACGCGGCGCAGCGCGCCGGCGCCGGCGGCTTCGCTCACCCGATGCGCCCGAGCAGCAGGTACTCCATCAGCGCCTTCTGCACGTGCATGCGGTTCTCGGCTTCGTCCCAGACCACGCTCTGCGGGCCGTCGATCACCTCGGCCTCGACCTCCTCGCCGCGGTGCGCGGGCAGGCAGTGCATGAACAGCGCATCGGGCCGGGCCACGGCCATCATGGCCTCGTCCACGCACCAGTCGACGAAGGCCTTGCGGCGCTCCTCGTTCTCGGCCTCGTAGCCCATGCTGGTCCAGACGTCGGTGGTGACCAGGTGCGCGCCTTCGCAGGCCTGCAGCGGGTGGTCGAAGACCTTGTAGCAGCCGCGGTCGTGGACGCCGGCCACCTGCGGGTCGACCTCGTAGCCGCCGGGTGTGCTGACATGCACCGTGAAGCCCAGCGTCTCGGCCGCCTGCAGCCAGGTGTTGGCCATGTTGTTGCCGTCGCCGACCCAGGCCACCACCTTGCCCCGGATGTCGCCCCGGTGCTCGATGTAGGTGTACAGGTCGGCCAGGATCTGGCAGGGGTGGTACTCGTTGGTCAGGCCGTTGATCACGGGCACGCGCGAATGCGCGGCGAAGCGCTCGAGCATGGCCTGCTCGTAGGTGCGGATCATCACCAGGTCGACCATGCGGCTGATGACGCGCGCGCTGTCCTCGGCCGGCTCGGCGCGGCCGAGCTGGCTGTCGCCGGTGGTCAGGTGCACCACCGAGCCGCCCATCTGGTACATGCCGGCCTCGAAGCTGACGCGGGTGCGCGTGCTGGCCTTCTCGAAGATCATCGCCAGCGTGCGGTCGACCAGGGGCTGGTAGCGCTCGTAGTTCTTGAAGCGCGTCTTGATGATGCGGGTGCGCTCGAAGAGGTAGGCGTATTCCTCGGCCCGCAGGTCCTTGAACTGCAGGTAGTGGCGGATCAGCGTCGGGCCCGGCTTCATGGTCCCGGCTCGGCCAGGAAGGCCTTCACCAGCGGCGCCAGGATGGCGACGATCTGCGCCGCCTCGTCCAGCGACAGGATCAGGGGCGGCACGATGCGGATCACGCGCTCGGCGGTGACGCTGATCATCAGCCCCGCTTCGGCCGCGCGGCCCAGCAGCAGGCCGCAGGGGCGATCGAGCTCGACGCCGATCATCAGCCCGGCGCCGCGAATCTCGTTCACCCCGGCCACGCCCGCCAGCTCGCGCTCCAAGCCGCCGCGCAGCGCGGCGCCGACCGTGGCGGCGTTGGCCAGCAGGCCTTCTTCTTCCATGATGCGCAGCGTCTCGACGCCAGCGCGCATGGCCAGCGGGTTCCCGCCGAAGGTGGTGCCGTGGTTGCCCGGGCCGAGCACGTCGACCGCCTTCGGGCCGACGACGACGGCGCCGATCGGCACGCCCGAGCCCAGGCCCTTGGCCAGCGGCATCACGTCGGGCCGGATGCCGGCCCACTGGTGGGCAAACCAGCGGCCGGTGCGCCCGATGCCGCACTGCACCTCGTCGAGCATCAACAGCCAGCCCCGGGCGTCGCAGAGGCGGCGCAGGCCCTGCAGGTACTCCCAGCGCGCGGGGTTGATGCCGCCCTCGCCCTGGATCGTCTCCAGGAACACGGCGACCACGTTCGGCCGTTCCCGTGCCACCGCCTCGACGGCGCCGAGGTCGTTCAGCGGCACGCGCACGAAGCCCTCGACCAAGGGTCCGAAGCCGGCCTGGATCTTGGGGTTGGCGGTGGCCGACAGGGTGGCCAGCGAGCGGCCATGGAAGGCCCGCTCGTAGACGACGATCTCGGGCCGCTCGATGCCGCGGTCGTGGCCGTACTTGCGCGCGATCTTCAACGCCGCCTCGTTGGCTTCCAGGCCCGAGTTGCAGAAGAACGCCGCGTCCAGGCCCGAGAGCTCACACAACTTGGCCGCCAGCTGCTCCTGCAGCGGCACCTCGTAGTAGTTGGAGCTGTGGATCAGCCGGCCGATCTGTGCCTGCAGTGCCGGCACCAGCTTCGGGTGGGCATGGCCCAGCGTGTTGACGGCGATCCCGCCCAGGCCATCGAGGTAGCGCCGGCCCTGCGTATCCCACAGCCAGCAGCCGCGGCCGTGCGACAAGGCGATCGGGAGCCGGCCGTAGGTGTTCATCACGTGCGGCATCGGCCGCTGGGACGGGGTGACGGCGGGCTCGGGTGCGTTCATCAGGGCTCCAGCGGATGGGCGAACAGACCGGGGCAGAAAGAAAAGCCGGGCGGCGACTTCCAGGTCACGGTCCGGCATCGCCGATTCTAAAGGCCGGGCCGGCGAGGGCGGCCCGGCGCGGGCCCGGATGTTGCATCGCAACAATGGAGCGCCGCCCACAGGCACAATCGGTGGTCGTCGCCCGCACCGAAGCCCGTCACGCCATTGCCCGCCCGCCAATTCCACATCCGCGGCCTCACCCACGAGGGCCGCACCTTCCGCCCCAGCGACTGGGCCGAGCGGCTGGCCGGCGCGATGGCCAGCTTCCGCCCTGGGGGCGGAGCCGGGGGCATCGCGGCCTACATCGGTTATTCACCCTACTGCGTGCCGCAGGTCGTCGACGGCGTGAAGTGCGTGCGGGTCAGCGAGGCGCTGCGCGGCATCGAGCCGATGGCCTGGGACTTCGTGATGAACTTCGCGCGCGACAACGGGCTGCAGGTGGCCGAGGTCGGCGCGTCGGATTGAGGCGGGGCAAAGAAGAAGGGGCCCGCGCTGCGGGCCCCTTCTTCGATAGGGCAAGTCGGGTCAGGCCGACAGCGCCAGCGCCTTGACCTTGGCGGCCAGGCGGCTCTTCAGGCGCGCCGCCTTGTTCTTGTGGAACACACCCTTGTCGGCGATCGAGTCGATCACGCTTTGGGCCGACTTGAACACTTCGCCGGCCTTGGCCTTGTCGCCACCGGCCACCGCCTTCTGCACGTTCTTGACGACGGTGCGGAAATGCGAGCGCAGGGCGGTGTTGCCGGCATTGAGCTTCACGTCCTGGCGGGCGCGCTTGCGACCCGAGGCCAGGCGGACGGTTTTCTTCTTGGCTTTGGACGAAGTGGCCATGCTGTGGGGGCGTTTGAAGTCGGGCTGAACAAAGACCGTCGAGTATAGCACGCACGCGCCGGCGACCCGGCCGCTGCGGAGCCGCTGCCTATAATCGCAGCCGCCCGTGAACCTGCTCAAGGCCGCTTCCACCGTCTCCCTGCTGACCTTGTTGTCCCGCATTGCCGGGCTGGTGCGCGAGCAGCTCGTGGCCGCGGTGTTCGGCGCCAGCGGCGCCACCGACGCCTTCAACGTCGCGTTCCGCATACCCAACCTGTTCCGGCGCCTGTTCGCCGAAGGCGCGTTCTCGCAGGCCTTCGTGCCGCTGCTGGCTGCCACCCGCGAAAGCGAGGGCGATGCGGCGACGTCTCGCCTGGTCGATGCCGTGGCCACGCTGCTGGCCTGGGTGCTGCTGGCCACCTGCGTGGCCGGGGTCGTCGCGGCGCCGGTGCTGGTGTGGGCGATGGGCTCGGGCCTGGCCCGGCTGGACGAGGCGGTGGTGATGACGCGCTGGATGTTCCCCTACATCGGCTTCATGTCGATGGTGGCGCTGGCGGCCGGCATCCTCAACACCTGGAAACGCTTCGCCGTGCCGGCACTGACGCCGGTGCTGCTCAACCTCTGCCTCATCGGCGCCACGCTCTGGCTGGCGCCGCACCTGGCGCGGCGCGGCGTGCAGCCGATCTACGCGCTGGCCCTGGGCGTGATGCTGGGCGGCCTGCTGCAGGCGCTGGTGCAGGTGCCGGCGCTGCGCGCGGTGGGCTGCCTGCCCCGCATCGGCCTGTCGCCGGCCTCGATCCGCCGTGCCTGGCACCACCCGGGGGTGCGCCGCATCCTGCACCGCATGGCGCCGGCGCTGCTGGGGGTGTCGGTGGCGCAGCTCTCGCTGGTCATCAACACCCAGATCGCCTCGCACGTGGCCGTCGGTGCCGTCTCGTGGCTGAGCTATGCCGACCGGCTGATGGAGTTCCCGACCTCGCTGCTGGGCGTGGCCTTGGGTGTGGTGCTGCTGCCGCAGCTGGCCGGGGCGCAGGCGCGCGATGACGCGCAGGGCTATTCCGACATGCTCGACTGGGGCCTGCGCTCGGTGATGGTGAGCGCGCTGCCCTGTGCGCTGGCCCTGCTGCTGCTGCCCACGGGCCTGGTGGCCGTGCTGTTCCACTACGGCCGCTTCACGGCCGCCGACGTGGCCATGACCGCCGCCGCGCTGCGCGGCTACGGCGTGGGGTTGCTGGGCCTGGTCGCGATCAAGGTGCTGGCGCCGGCCTTCTTCGCGCGCCAGGACACGCGCACGCCGGTGCGCATCGCCATCGGCGTGCTGGTGGCCACCCAGCTGATGAACCTGGCGCTCGTGCCCTGGCTCGGTCATGCCGGTCTGGCCCTGTCGATCGGGCTGGCGGCGCTGGCCAATGCCGGGCTGCTGCTGCGCGGGCTGCTGCGGCGCGGCACCTACCGCCCGGCGCCGGGCTGGGCCGCCTTCGGAGCGCGGCTGCTGCTGGCCAATGCGGCGCTGGGCGCCGGGCTGGCCTGGGCCGCGCACGGCATCGACTGGCTGGGCCTGCGCGCCCACCCCGGCGAGCGCGTCGCCCTGCTGGCCGGGGTGCTGCTCGGGGTGGCGCTGCTGTACTTCGGCGTGTTGGCCGCCTGCGGCCTGCGGCCGCGCGACTTCGTGCGCCGGGGCTGACCTACACTGATGTCGATGGCCGGCCCCCTGCAATTCGACGCGCCCTCCGCCCTCGACTACTTCGCGTCGCTGGTGGCCGACGACGCGCAGTTCGCGCTGCTCGAGGCGGCCGTCGCGGTGGCGCAGGACGACGATGCCGCGCTCGACGTGCAGGGCGTGCTGGCGCAGATCGACGCGCTGGCGCTGCGCCTGAAGCGCCGCCTGCCGGCCGATGCCGCGCCGCTGCAGCGCCTGCGGCTGCTCAACACCTACTTCTTCCACGAGCTGGGCTTCAGCGGCAACGTCAACAACTACTACGACCGCGCCAACAGCGCGCTGCCCGCGGTGCTGCGCTCGCGGCGCGGCATCCCGCTGACGTTGGCGCTGCTCTACGTGGAGCTGGCCACGCAGGTCGGGCTGCGGGCGCATGGGGTGGCCTTCCCGGGGCATTTCCTGGTCAAGCTGCACCTGCCCCGGGGCGAGGTCGTGATCGACCCCTTCAGCGGCCGCTCGCTGGCGCGCGAAGACCTCGAAGAGCGCTTGCTGCCCTTTCGCCAGGGCCTGGCCGACGCCGCCGCTGGCGAAACGGTGCCGCTGGGCCTGTACTTGCAGGCGGCGACGCCGCGTGACACGCTGGCGCGGCTGCTGCGCAACCTGAAGGAAATCCATCGCAGCGCGCGCGACTGGCCGCGCCTGGCCCAGGTGCAGCGCCGGCTCGTGATCCTGCTGCCGGGCGACTGGGAAGAGCGGCGCGACCATGCCCTGGCGCTGTTCCAGCTGGGCCGCCATGCGCTGGCCGCCGACGAGTTGGCCATCTACCTGCGCGAGCGCCCCGACGCCGGCGACGCCCCCGCGCTGCGGCGCGAGCTGGCGGCCTGGCGCCGCGGCGGCGATCCGCGATGAAGCAGATCCCGCTGGCTATCGGCCCCGAGCCTCAGCCGCGCTTCGACAACTTCCTGCCCGGGCCGAATGCCGCGGCGCTGGCCCATCTGCAGGGCCTGGCCGGGCCGGGCGCGCCGCTGTACCTGTGGGGCCCGGCCGGCAGCGGCAAGAGCCATCTGCTGCGCGCGTTGGCGGCCCGGGTCCAGCAGCGGGGCGAGGGCGTGGGCTGGTTCGATGCGGGCGACGCCCTGCCCTGGTCCGCACGGCCGGGCTGGTCGCTGGTGGTGATCGACCGCTGCGAGGCGCTCGATGCCGCCGGCCAGCACGCCGCCTTCACGCTGTTCGTCGAGGCCGGTACGCTGGGCCTGCAGGTGGCCGCGGCCGGGCGGCTGCCGCCGGTGGACCTGCCGCTGCGCGACGACCTGCGCACGCGCCTGGCCTGGGGCCATGTGTTCGGCCTGCAGCCGCTGGCCGATGCCGAGGCCCGCGCCGTGCTGCGGCGCGAGGCCGACCGGCGCGGCCTGTTCCTCTCCGACGAGGTGATGAACCACCTGCTCACGCACTTCGAGCGCGACCTGGGCCACCTGATGCGCCTGCTCGACCGGCTCGACCACTATGGCCTCGCGCAGGCGCGGCGCATCACCCTGCCGCTGCTGCGCCAGATGCTGGCCGAGGACGCGCAGGCCTCGGGCCCGGCCGGCGCCCGCTGCGGACGCGGCGAGGTGTCGCCGGCATGAATCTCGCGCTCTTCGACCTCGACGGCACGCTGATCCCGAAGGACTCCGACCACGCCTTCGGCGAGTTCCTGGTCGAGCGCGGCTGGGCCGACGCCGAGGGGTTCCGCCGCCGCAACGACGCGTTCTACGAAGACTACCTGGCCGGCCGGCTCGACATGGCGGCCTACGTCGCGTTTGCCACCGCGCCGTGGCGCAGCCGCAGCGCCGCCGAGCAGTCGCAGGCCCGTGCGGAATTCGTCGAGCAGGTCGTGCGCCCGATGCTGCCGCCCGCCGCGGTGGCCCTGGTCGAGCGCCACCGCCGCGCAGGCGACCTGCTGGCCATCGTCACCGCGACCAACGAGTTCGTGACGCGCCCGATCGCGACGCTGCTGGGCGTCGAGGTGCTGATCGCGACCGAGCTCGAGCGCGACGGCCAAGGCCGCGTCACCGGCGCGATCCGGGGCGTGCCGGCCTTCCGCGAGGGCAAGATCGTGCGCGTGCAGCAGTGGCTGCAGGGGCAGGGCAGGGCGCTCGCCGACTTCGCCTGCAGCACGTTCTACAGCGATTCCATCAACGACCTGCCGCTGCTCGAGTGCGTCAGCCGCGCGGTGGCCACCAACCCCGGCCCGGCGCTGGCGCGCATCGCGCAAGCGCGCGGCTGGCCCGTCCTGAACCTGTTCTCATGATCAAGAAGCTCATCAAGCGCCTGCTGGGCAAGGGCGCCCCGCCCGAGGCCGAGGCCGAACCCGCGATCCCGCTCGGCGCCCGCGTCGAAGTGCCCGCCACCGAGCACCGCATCGACCCCGGCCTGCTCGACGCCAATGCGGTGCGCGTGGTCCGGACCCTGCAGGAGGCCGGCCACACCGCCTACGTCGTCGGCGGCGCGGTGCGCGACCTGCTGGTGGGCCTGCGGCCGAAGGATTTCGACGTCGCCACCGATGCCACGCCCGAGCAGGTCAAGGCGCTGTTCCGGCGCGCCTTCATCATCGGTCGCCGCTTCCGGCTCGTGCACGTGGTCTTCGGCCGCGGCCGCGAGCACGAGACGATCGAGGTGAGCACCTTCCGCGCCTACCTCGATGCGGCCGCGGCCGAGCAGGTGGCCGGCAACGAGAAGACCTCGCGCCGCGACATCGCCGACAAGACCCACGTCGTCGACGCCAGCGGCCGCGTGCTGCGCGACAACGTCTGGGGCCCGCAGATCGAGGACGCGGCACGGCGCGACTTCACGATCAACGCGATGTACTACGACCCGGTGACGCAGACGCTGGTCGACTACCACGGCGGCCTGGCCGACGTGCGCGCCCGCGTGCTGCGCATGATCGGCGACCCCGAGACGCGTTACCGCGAGGACCCGGTGCGCATCATCCGCATCGCCCGCTTCGCCGCCAAGCTCGGCTTCGCCATCGAGCCGGCCACCGGGCGGCCGATCCGCGCCATGTCGGCGCTGCTGCCCAACGTGCCGATCTCGCGCCTGTTCGACGAGATGGTCAAGCTGCTGCAGACCGGGCACGCGCTGGCCAGCATCGAGCAGCTGCGCCGGCACGGCCTCATCGGCGGCGGCCTGGGCGTGTTCCCGGTGCTCGATGCCGCGCTGGCCCCGGCGGTGCCGAACCCGGCCCGCGAGCGCTTCGTGCGGGCCGCGCTGGAAGACACCGACCGCCGCGTCGCCGAGGGCCGCTCGGTGGTGCCGAGCTACATGCTGGCCTGCATGCTCTGGCACGACGTGCAGGAGCGCTGGAGCGCGCTGCGCGAGGCCGGCGAGCCGCCCTTCCCGGCGCTGCAGCAGGCGGTGGACGCGGTGTTCGACGCCCGCATCGGCGACATCTCGGGCCGCGGCAAGCTCGCGGCCGACATGCGCGAGATCTGGCTGATGCAGCCGCGCTTCGAGCGCCGCACGCCCAGCGCCGCGGCCGCGCTCATCGCCCAGCCGCGCTTCCGCGCCGGCTACGACTTCCTGCGCCTGCGGGCCGACAGCGGCGAAGTGGCCGCCGAACTGGCCGACTGGTGGGAAGACTTCCATCTCGGCAGCGAAGACGAGCGCGAGGCGCTGCTTCAGGACGTGAAGGCCAGCCAGGCGGCCCGCCCGCGCCGCCTGCGCGACGACGAGCCCGAGGCTGCCGAGGCCGCCGAGGGAGCCCCGATCGAGTCGCCCCCCGGCGCCGAGGGCGTCGCGCCCGAATCGGCGTGAAACCCGAGCGCGTGTTCGTCGGCCTGGGGTCCAACCTGGGCGATGCGCACGCGAGCCTGCAGCGGGCCCGCGCCGCCCTGGCCGCCTTGCCGCAGACGCAACTGCTGAAGGTCTCGCCGGTCTACCGCAGCGCGCCCGTCGACGCCGCAGGGCCTGACTTCCTCAATGCCGTGGCCGAGCTCGAGACCTCGCTGTCGCCGCCGGCCCTGCTGCATGCCCTGCAGGCGATCGAGCAGGCGCAGGGCCGCGAGCGCCCCTACCGCCACGCCCCGCGCACGCTCGACCTGGACTTGCTGCTGTGGGGCCAGCAGGTGATCGAGACGCCTGAGCTCGTGGTGCCGCATCCGCGCCTGGCCCAGCGCGCCTTCGTGCTGCTGCCTCTGCTGGCGCTGGCGCCGGGGCTGGTGCATCCGCGGCTCGGGCCGCTGGCTGCTCTGCAGCCGGCCGTGGCCGGGCAGCGCATCGAGCGGCTGCCCGACGCCGCCAACGCGATCGCAAGGCCGGGCCGCTAATCGGCGCTGGCGTTCGTCTGCCATTCGAACAGGCGGGTGCCGCCGTAGGCCAGCGTGGCCATCAGCACGCCGCCGCCCAGCAGCAGGGCCACCACCGCCGCGCCGACGGCGCCCCAGCCGGTGCGCGTGGGCTGCGCGGCGCCGGCGCGCCAGCGTTCGTCCCAGCGTTCGTCGGGGGTGAGGGCGTAGACGATCGCGCTCAGCATCGCCACCGTCACCGTCAGGCCCAGCATCGGCACCAGCAGCCAGGCCAGGCGATCGTCCTGGCCCAGCTCGCGCACCCGCCACAGGCCCCACAGCCCGAGCAGGCTCGGCAGCGGGAAGAGCCAGCCCAGGCGGTCGCCGGGGCCGCGCAGGTAGAAGCGGTGGACCCCCAGCCAGCCCAGAGCGACTGCCAGCCAGGCCGCCAGGGCTTTCGATCGGGCGGGCAGCACAGTCGGCATCGGGGCTTGGAACGTCGGACCGGAAGCGCGGCAGTTTATAATGCGCGGTTTTCGGCGCTGGTCGCGGTATGGATGCCGTGGCGTATCTACGGCGCCGGCCGCGGCGGTCGGGGTGGTCCTGGCTGCCACCTGCGTGGTCCGCCCGGTGTGTCTCCCGTGGCAGGCGCAACGCCTCCCGTACCTAGGAATCTGCACATGGTCGTGATCCGACTCGCCCGTGGCGGCGCCAAGAAGCGCCCCTTCTACAACATCGTCGTCGCCGACGCGCGCGAGCGCCGCGACGGCCGCTTCATCGAGCGGCTGGGCTTCTACAACCCGGTCGCCTCGGGCGCCGAGCAGCCGCTGCGCGTCGCGCTGGACCGCGTGACGCATTGGGCCGGCATGGGCGCCCAGCTCTCGCCCACCGTGGCACGCCTGGTCGAGCAGGCCAAGAAGGCGGCCTGAACGGCGCTGCCGTGGAGCCGGCCGCCGCCCACGCCCTGCCGACGCCGGCCGACGCGCCCGCGTTTCCCGACGATGCGGTCGAGGTGGCGAGGGTGCTCGGCGCCTGGGGCGTGAAGGGCGGCATCAAGGTCCGGCCCTTCGCGGCCGATCCGCAGGCGCTGTTCTCGTCCAAGCGCTGGTTCCTGCGCCCGCCGGAGCCTTCGCGGCCGGGCCTCTCGGCGGCGGCGCTGCCGGCCCTGCTGAAGGTGCAGACGGCGCGAACCCAGGGCGACGCCGTCGTGGCCCTGGTGCAGGACCTGAGCGACCGCGACGCGGCCGAGGCGCTCAAGGGGGCGAGCGTCTTCGTGTCCCGGGCCAGCTTCCCCACCCCGGCCAGCGACGAGTTCTACTGGGTCGACCTGATCGGGCTGCAGGTCGTCAACCGCGCGGACCGCAGCCTGGGCACGGTGGTGGGCCTGGTCGAGACCGGTCCCCATTGCGTGCTGCGGGTGCAGCCGGCCGACACGGCCCCGCCCGTGCCCGAGCGGCTGATTCCCTTCGTGGCCGCCTACATCGACGGCGTGGACCTGGCCGCGCGCCGCATCCGGGCCGACTGGGACGCCGACGACGCCTGACGCATGCGCTTCGATGTCCTCACGCTGTTTCCAGAACTCTTCGCGCCGCACCTGAGCCTGGGCATCACGCGGCGGGCCTTCGAGCGCGTCGTGGCGGACGGGGGCGCCTCGCCCGCCGTGGACGTGCGCCTGTGGCCGCTGCGCGACTTCGCCGACGATGCCTACCATCGGGTCGACGACCGGCCCTATGGCGGCGGCCCGGGCATGGTGCTGCTGGCCGAGCCTTTGCTGCGCGCGCTCGACGCCATCGCGGCCGATCGCGGCGCGGCGGCGAGCGTGGTGCACTTCACCCCCACCGGCCGACGCCTGGACCAGGGCCTCGTCGAGGACTTCGCGGCCGGCCCGGGCGCGGTGCTGCTGTGCGGGCGCTACGAAGGCGTCGACCAGCGCGTGATCGACGCCCGCGTCACGCTCGAGCTCAGCCTGGGCGACTTCGTGCTCTCCGGCGGCGAGCTGCCCGCGCTGGCCCTGCTCGACGCCGTGGCGCGCCTGAAGCCCGGGGTGCTGCATGCGCCTTCGCACGAGCAGGACAGCTTCGCCGACGGCCTGCTCGAGGGGCCGCACTACAGCCGGCCCGAGCGGATCGCGATCGACGGTGCCGAGCGGGACGTGCCGCCGGTGCTGCTGTCGGGCCACCACGGCGAAATCGCGCGCTGGCGGCGCGAGCAGGCGCTGGCCCTGACGGCCCGCCGCCGGCCCGAGCTGATCGACGCGGCCCGTGCTGCTGGCCGCCTGGACCGACGGGACGAGCAGTTCCTGCACCGGCTCGGGCTACAATCGTAGGCTTTTCGATCCTCTGCCGGGCTCGCATGCGCATGCATGGCCTGCGTGCCATGCCAGCAAGCAAGCACGGTCCATCCGGGCCGAGCACGACAAAACCGCCCGCCGCAAGATCGCACGGAGAACCCCTTGGATCTGATCGCCACCCTCGAGCAGGAAGAGATCGCGCGTCTCAACCGCAGCATTCCCGCGTTCGCCCCCGGCGACACCGTCATCGTCAACGTCAACGTGGTCGAAGGCACGCGCAAGCGCGTGCAGGCCTACGAGGGCGTCGTCATCGCCAAGCGCAACCGCGGCCTCAACAGCAGCTTCATCGTGCGCAAGGTCTCCAGCGGCGAAGGCGTGGAGCGCACGTTCCAGACCTACAGCCCGCTGATCGCCAGCGTCGAGGTCAAGCGCCGGGGCGACGTGCGTCGCGCCAAGCTGTACTACCTGCGCAAGCGCAGCGGCAAGTCGGCGCGGATCAAGGAAAAGCTGGCCTGAGCCGAGGCCCCGCCGCGGCGCCGCCGCGCATCCCCGACCCGCGAGCCGTGCCGGTGACCGGCACGGACGCGCACCTGCCTGCGATCCTTGCCGGGGCTCTCACACCCGAGTCGTTGCGGCTGCGCTTCGCGCGGGCGGCCCACGACCCCCCCTGGCAGCCCGAGCATCTGGGCGACGGCGGGCCCGCTGGCCTGCGCGGCCGGTCTGCCGCCGCCGTGCTCGTGCCGCTGGTGTCAAGGCCGGGCGGCCTGCAGGTGCTGCTGACGCGGCGCGCCGCCGAACTGCGCGACCACGCCGGCCAGATCAGCTTTCCCGGCGGCCGCGCCGAGCCGCAGGACGAAGGCGCCGCCGGCACCGCGCTGCGCGAGGCCGAGGAGGAAGTCGGGCTGGCGCGCGATCGCGTCGAGCTGCTCGGCCAGCTGCCTGCCTACACCTCCGTCACGGGCTTCGTCGTCACCCCCGTCGTCGGACTGGTGAGCCTGCCGCCGGGTCCGGTCGCGCTGGCCATCGACCGCCACGAGGTGGCCGAGGCTTTCGAGGTGCCGTTCAGCTTCCTGATGGACCCGGCGCACCATCGCCGGCATGTCTTCGTGCACGAGGGAGGGCAGCGGCAGTTCCTCTCGATGCCCTGGCACGGCACGGCCGCCGACGGCTCGCCGCGCGAGTACTTCATCTGGGGCGCGACAGCCGCCATGCTGCGCAACCTCTACCGCTTCCTCGCAGGCTGAGCCTCTATCATCGTCGGCGATGAGCTTCTTCGCTGTCTTGCTGGCGCTGCTGCTCGAACAGCTCAAGCCCCTGCCGCGCGACAACTGGGTGCACGAGGCGCTGATGGGCTGGGTGCGCTGGACGGGCCGAAACTTCGACGCCGGCAAGCCACGCCACACCTGGGTGGTGTGGTGCGTGGCGGTGGTGGCGCCGGCCCTGGCAGTGGCGGCGATCTACCTCGTCGCGGCCCACTACAGCCTGCTGCTGGGCATGGCTTTCGACGTGGCGCTGCTGTACCTCACGCTGGGCTTCCGCCAGTTCAGCCACTACTTCACCGACATCCGCGACGCCCTCGATCGCACCGACGAAGGCGAGGCGCGCCGGCTGCTGGCCGAGTGGCGGCATCTCGACGCGAGCGAGCTGCCCCGCACCGAGGTGCTGCGCCATGTCATCGAGCATGCGCTGCTGGCCGCGCACCGGCATGTGTTCGGCGTGTTCTTCTGGTTCGTGCTGTTCTCGGCCGCCGGCCTGGGGCCGATGGGCGCGGTGTTCTATCGCATGGCCGAGTTCTGCACCCGCTACTGGGGCTACCGGCAGATGGCCATCGACGCCCCGGCCAACGACGCGCTGCTGGCCCTGTCGCGGCGGCTGTTCGGCCTCATCGACCACCTGCCGGCGCGGATGACGGCGTTCGGCTTCGCCTTCGTCGGCAACTTCGAGGACGCCATCGGAAGCTGGCGCCGCGACGCCGGGCTCTGGCTGCACCCCAACGAAGGCATCATCCTGGCCGCGGCGGCCGGCGCGGTGGGGGTGCAGCTCGGCGGGGCCGCCGCGCCCGGCGTCACGCCCGACCGCTCCAAGACCTTCAGCGCCGGCATCGAAGCCGGCGCCGCCGATGCCCAGGGCTACACCGCCGGCGCCCCGCCGCAGCAGGGGCATCTGCAGAGCGTGGTCGGCCTGGTCTGGCGCTCGGTGATGCTGTGGATGCTGCTGGTGGCGCTGCTGACCCTGGCCAATGTGCTGGGGTGAGCCGGGGCCCCGGCCTCACCACTGCTTCTGCGAGAGCTCGCCGAACAGCTCTTCGTAGATCCGCACCCGGCTGGCGCTGATCTCGCCGCGCGCCATGGCGGCGCGCACGCCGCAGCCCGGCTCGTGGCGGTGGGTGCAGTTGTGGAAGCGGCAGTCGCCCAGCGCCGCGGCGAAGTCGGGCATCAGGGTCGCGAGCCGCTCGGGCGCGATCTGGCGCAGGCCGAATTCCTGGAAGCCCGGCGAATCGATCAGCGCGCCGCGGCGCTCGGCGTCGAGCCAGTACCAGGTGGTGGCGCTCGTGGTGTGGCGGCCGGTGCCCAGGGCCTGCGAGATCTCGCCCACCTGCGCCTCGGCCTGCGGCACCAGCAGGTTGATCAGCGTGCTCTTGCCCATGCCGCTGGCGCCCAGCACCAGCGTCGTGCGCCCGGCCAGCCGCGGCAGCAGCCGCTCGCGGGCGGCGGCCGGCGACTTCTTCAGGGCCAGCTCGACGATCTCCAGGCCCATTGCGCCGTAGGGGCGCAGCCGCTCGCGCGCCGCGGCGGCCGAGGGCAGGTCGGTCTTGTTCAGGCCGATCAGCGCCGGAATGCCGGCGGCCTGCGCCGCGATCAGCGCCCGCGCGAGCTGCGACTCGCCGAACACCGGCTCGCCGGCCACCAGCATCAGCAACTGGTCGAGGTTGGCGGCGAAGGACTTGGTGCGCCAGGCGTCCTGCCTGAACAGCAGGTTGCGCCGCGGCTCGACCTGCTCGACCACGCCTTCGTCGCCGCTGCCCTGCCAGCGCACATGGTCGCCCACCACCAGCTCGTTCTTCTTGCCGCGCAGATGGCACAGCACGCGCCGGCCCTCGGGCGTCTCGACCATCACGTGGCGGCCGTGCGCGGCCACCACCAGGCCGGCGCTCAAGGCAGCAGCGCGTCCACCTTGGCGGCGCAGATGAAGTCGTTGATCGAGAGGCCGCCTACCGAGTGGGTGCTGAAGCGCACGGTGCAGCCCCCATAGGACACCTGCAGGTCGGGGTGGTGGTCCTCGGCGTGGGCGATCCAGGCCAGGGCGTTCACGAAGGCCATCGTGCGGTGGTAGTCGGAAAACCCGTAGTGCTTCTGGATCGCGCCCTGCACCAGCGCCCAGCCCGGGACCTGCGCGAGCCGGGCCGCGATCTCGTCGGCCGTCATCGGCGGCCGGCCCTCGAGCGGGGTGCAGTGAAGGCCGGTGAGCGCGTTCACTGGGCAATCTCCGAGCGTCGCCCTGCGGTGCGATCCCCCACGGACGGCCGGACAGGGCTCATGGCGCGGGCAGCGCGGCCAGTCGCTCCGAGGCCGGCGGATGCGAATAGTAGAAGCGCACGTACAGCGGGTCGGGCGTGAGCGTGGCCGCGTTGTCCTCGTGCAGCTTGAGCAGGGCGCTGGCCAGGGCGCGGCCGTCGGCCTGCCGGCAGGCATAGGCGTCGGCCTGGAATTCGTGCCGGCGCGAGAGATGCGCCGCCAGCGGCGAGACGAAGAAGACGAACGGCGGCAGGGCCAGCATGAACAGCAGCAGTGCCAGCGCGTCGTTGGGCGCGGCCAGGTTCGGCGCCACGCCCAGGCCGGCGTAGAAGGCCGGGCTTGCGGCCAGCCAGCCCAGCAGGGCCAGCCCGGCCAGGCTGAGGCCGAACAGGCCGACCATGCGCTGGATCACGTGCCGGTGCTTGAAGTGGCCGAGCTCGTGCGCCAGCACGGCCTCGACCTCGCCGGCCGACAGGCGCTGCAGCAGCGTGTCGAAGAAAACCACGCGCTTGGCCGCGCCCAGGCCGGTGAAGTAGGCGTTGGCGTGCGCCGAGCGGCGGCTGCCGTCCATCACGAACAGGCCCTTGGCGGCGAAGCCGCAGCGCTGCATCAGGGCCTGCACCCGGGCCTTCAGCGCCGGGTCGGCCAGGGGCTCGAACTTGTTGAACAGCGGCGCGATCAGGCCCGGGTACAGCACCAGCAGCACGAGGTTGAAGCCGACCCAGGCGCCCCAGGCCCAGAGCCACCACAGCCCGCCCGAGATGGCCATGATCCACAGGATCAGCGCGGCCAGCGGCAGCCCGATCAGGGCTCCCAGCAGCGTGCCCTTGAGCAGGTCGGCCAGCCACAGGCGCAGGCTCATCCGGTTGAAGCCGTGGCGCTGCTCGACGCGGAAGGTGCCGTACCACTCGAGAGGCAGCTCCAGCAGCCCGCCGATGAGGGCGAAGGCCGTCAGCAGCGCGAGCTGGTAGGCCATCGCGCCGTAGCGCGGCAGCAGCCAGTCGCGCAGGCCGAGGTTGAGCGCATCGAGCCCGCCCAGCAGCGTCCAGCCCAGCAGCACCGCGCTGCCGAACGCGGTGGCCAGCAGGCCGAACCGGCCCTTGGCCAGCGTGTACTCGGCGGCCTTGCGGTGCGCCTGCGGCGTGACGCTGGCGGCGAAGGCGGCCGGCACACGGTCGCGGTGCGCCGCCACGTGCCGCATCTGCCGCGTGGCCAGCCACAGCTTGACGGCCAGCGACAGCATCAGGGCGGCGGCGAAGGCGCCGGTCACGGTCGAGCTCTGCATGGGCGCGAGTTTAGGCTTGGGCGAGAATGCCTGCCTCCCACCCCGACCTGGCCTCATGACCGACGTTGCCGCGCCCGCGCTCGCCCCGAGCGAGCACAACCTGATCTGGATCGACCTCGAGATGACGGGCCTGCTGCCCGAGCGCGACCGCATCATCGAGATCGCGGTCGTCGTCACCGACCCGCAGATCACGCGGCGCGTCGAGGGCCCGGTGTTCGCGGTGCACCAGAGCGATGCCGTGCTCGAGGGCATGGACGCCTGGAACCGCGGCACCCACGGCAAGAGCGGCCTGACCGAGCGCGTGCGCGCCTCGCGCGTCGACGAGGCCGAGGCCGAGCGCGCGACCATCGCCTTCCTGCAGCGCTACGTGCCCAAGGGCAAGAGCCCGATGTGCGGCAACAGCATCTGCCAGGACCGCCGCTTCCTGGCCCAGGGCATGCCGGCGCTGGAAGCCTATTTCCACTACCGCAACCTCGACGTCAGCACCCTGAAGGAGCTGGCGCGGCGCTGGAAGCCGGCGGCGCTGGAGGGCTTCAAGAAGGCGCAGGCGCACACCGCGCTGGCCGACATCCATGAGTCGATCGACGAGCTGCTGCACTACCGGCAGCACCTGCTGTCGGTCTGAGGCATTACCGGCAGCACCTGCTGTCGGTCTGAGGCATTACCGGCAGCACCTGCTGTCGGTCTGAGGCATTACCGGCAGCACCTGCTGGCGGTCTGAGACACTACCGGCAGCACCTGCTGGCGGTGTGATCGCGGAGTGATCTCGGTATGACCGGGCGGACGGTGCGCCGCCCGTTATTGCCTCGGTGTCACCGCATTGACGCGGCGCCTCCCTACACTAGACGGGATGTCCGCCCAACCCGCTCCCGCCCCTGCGGCCGCCGAGCCGCTGCGCCTGCTGAACCGGGAGCGTTCG
Source organism: Burkholderiales bacterium (assembly GCA_028871575.1). GTDB lineage: Bacteria > Pseudomonadota > Gammaproteobacteria > Burkholderiales > Burkholderiaceae_C > Rubrivivax. The sequence continues at coordinate 22,663 of JAGWMW010000028.1, forward strand.
ATCCTGCAGTTCAACCGCCGGGTGCTGGCGCAGGCCCTGCGCGAGGACGTGCCGCTGCTCGAGCGGCTGCGCTACATCACCATCGTCAGCTCCAACCTCGACGAGTTCTTCGAGGTGCGGGTGGCCGACATCATCGAGGCCACGCGGCTGCCCGGCTCGGGCGTGACCCGGCACGACCTGGCTGCGGTGGCCGGCGCCGCGCACGAGCTCATCGACGAGCAGTACGCCGCCTTCAACGACGCCGTGATGCCGGCCCTGCAGCGCCAGGGCATCGTGGTGCTGAACCACGCCGAGCGCAATGCGGCGCAGCGCGGCTGGGTGCAGCGCTTCTTCGAGACCCAGGTGCGGCCGCTGCTGGTGCCCGTGAGCCTGGACCCGAGCCACCCGTTCCCGCTGGTGGCCAACAAGTCGCTGAACTTCATCGCCCGGCTGGGCGGGCGCGACGCCTTCGGGCGCGCCAACCAGATCGCCATCGTCAAGGTGCCGCGGGTGCTGCCGCGCGTCATCCGGCTGCCGGCCGAACTGTGCGGCTCGCGGCAGGGCTTCGTGCTGCTGACCAGCGTGATCCGGGCCCACCTGGCCGAGCTGTTCCCGGGGCGGGCGGTGGACACCTTCTCGCAGTTCCGCGTCACCCGCGACTCCGACCTCGAGGTCGACGGCGACGACGTCACCAACCTGCGCCAGGCCCTGCGCAGCGGCCTGACCACGCGCCACTTCGGGCAGGCCATCCGGCTCGAGGTCACCAGCACCTGCCCCGAGGCGTTGTCGGACTTCCTGCTCGAGCAGTTCGGCCTGCCGGCGGTGGCGCTGTACCGGGTCAACGGGCCGGTGAACCTGGTGCGCCTGAACCAGCTCATCGACCAGGCCGAGGCCCCGGCGCTGCGCTTCGCACCCTTCGAGCCGATGTGGCCGGCGCCGCGGCTGGCGCGCGGGCGGCCGATGCTGGACCAGATCCGCGAGCGCGACCTGCTGCTGCACCACCCTTACGAAAGCTTCGAGCCGGTGGTGCAGTTCCTGCGCGAGGCGGTCGAGGACCCCGACGTGCTCGCCATCCGCCAGACCATCTACCGCACCGGTGCGCAGAGCGTGCTGATGGACCTGCTGATCGAGGCGGCGCGCCGCGGCAAGGAGGTGCTGGCGGTGGTCGAGCTGAAGGCCCGCTTCGACGAGGAGGCCAACATCAACTGGGCCGAGCGGCTGGAGGCCGTGGGCGCCCAGGTCGTCTACGGCATCGTGGGGCTGAAGACGCACGCCAAGCTGCTGCTGGTGACGCGGCGCGAGGGCGCGCGGCTGCGCCGCTACCTGCACCTGTCCACCGGCAACTACAACCCGCGCACGGCGCGCCAGTACACCGACATGGGCATGCTCACCGCCGATCCCGGCCTCACCGCCGACGCCGACGCGGTGTTCCTGCAGCTCGCCAGCCAGACCCGGGCGCGGCCGCCGCGCCACCTGCTGACGGCGCCGCTGCAGCTGCATGCGCGGCTGCTGCGGCATATCGCGCAGGTGGCGGCCGCGGCGCGCCGGGGCCAGCCGGCGCGCGTCGTGGCCAAGATCAACGCCCTGACCGACCCGCCGCTGATGCAGGCCCTGATCGAGGCCGGCCAGGCCGGCGCGCAGATCGACCTCATCGTGCGCGGCGCCTGCATGCTGCCGCCCGGCGTGCCCGGGCACACCGACAACATCCGCGTGCGCTCGGTGGTCGGGCGCTTCCTCGAGCACTCGCGCATCGCCTACTTCCGCTGGGGCGCGGGCGAGGGCGACGAGGTGCTCTACCTCAGCAGCGCCGACTGGATGAACCGCAACATGTTCCGCCGCGTCGAGGTGGCCTGGCCGATCCGCGACCCGGCGCTGCGCCAGCGCATCATCGACGAGGGCCTGGTGCCCTGCCTGCACGACCGCCGCGACGCCTGGCTGCTCGACGGCGAGGGCCGCTATCGCCGCGTGGCGCCGACGGGCGTGAGCGCGCAGCAGGCG
>JAGWMW010000238.1 GCA_028871575.1 Burkholderiales bacterium
CGCGATGATCAGCAGGATCACGCCGCCGGCGACCTCGAGCGAGCGCTCGGACAGCCGCATCAGGCTCAGGAAGCCCTGCCCGCCCACCATGAAGGCCACCAGCACCGCAAACGCGATGGCCAGCTCGCGCAGCGCCACCGCGCGCCGCCGCTCGGGCGCCACCGCGCCCAGCACCGAGACGAAGATCGGCAGGCTGCCCAGCGGGTCGAGCACCAGCAGCAGCAGGACGAAGGCGGAAACGAAGCTGTGGTCCATGGCGGCGCGATTGTGGCGTGGCGGCCGCCTCGAGCCGAGCGAGCCGGGGAGCCGAAGTTCCGGATCCGGATCCCCCGGTCCGGAACGCGCCCCCTTGGGGGGCCGCGAGCGCAGCGAGCTTGGGGGCCGAAGTTCCGGATCCGGGTCCCCCGGTCCGGAACGCGCCCCCCTTGGGGGGGTGAACCAGCGCCGAGCGAGCGCCTGCGCGCTCGCGAGTGGCTGGCGAACGCCGCCGGGCTTGCAAGCCCGGCGGCCGCGAGCGCAGCGAGCTTGGGGGCTGGCTACCCTCGCGGATGGTGCTGCGCGTGCAGCAGCCGCAGCCGCTCTCGCGCGACGTGGGTGTAGATCGTGGTTGTGCCGATGTCGGCATGGCCCAGCAGCATCTGCACCGCGCGCAGGTCGGCGCCGTGGTTCAGCAGGTGGGTCGCGAAGGCGTGGCGCAGCGTGTGCGGCGACAGCGGCGCGGTGATGCCCGCGGCCAGCGCGTGGCGCTTGAGCAGGCGCCAGAACATCTGCCGCGTCATGCCGCTGCCGCGACGCGTGACGAACAGGGCGTCGCTGGTCTTGCCGGCCAGCAGGGCGCCCCTGGCCTCGGCCAGGTAGCGGCCGAGCCAGGCGTGGGCCTCGGCCCCGAAGGGCACCAGCCGCTCGCGCTGGCCCTTGCCGCGCACCCGCACCACGCCTTCGTTCAGGCTCAGGCTCACGCCCGGCAGCTGCACCAGCTCGCTCACGCGCAGGCCGCTGGCGTACATCAGCTCGATCATCGTGCGGTCGCGCAGGCCCAGCGGCGTGCCGGTGTCGGGCGCGCCGAGCAGGGCCTCGACCTGGGCCTCGCTCAGCGTGCGCGGCACGCGCATGGGCTGGCGCGCGGCCAGCAGCCGCAGCGTCGGGTCGGCGTCGACGATGCCCTCGCGCAGGGCCCAGCGGAAGTAGCGCCTGAACACCGTCAGGCGCCGGTTGGCGGTGGTGGCGCGGGTGGCGGCGTGGCGCGCCGCGGCAAAGGCCCGCAGGTCGGCTTCGGTGGTGTCGTCCAGGCGCTTGCCTGCCTGGGCCTGCAGCCAGGCGGCGTACAGGCCGAGGTCGCGCCGGTAGGCGGCCAGCGTCAGTGGCGCCAGGCCGTCCTCGATCCACAGCGCGTCGATGAAGCGGTCGATCGCCGCCTGGGCGGCATCGCCGGCTGCGTCGCCAACCCCGGGGCGCCCGCGACGGCCCGGCGTCGGGGCCGGGCTCAAGCCCGGCCGCCCAGCAGGCCGGCCTTGAGCTTCTCGTCGTAGGGCTTGGCGCCGACGAAGGCCAGCAGCAGCGCGGCGTAGAAATCCTCGCCCGCGATCGGCTCGCCCTGGGCCCGGCCGTTGACGCTGAAGCGCAGGCCCTGGCCGGGGATCAGGTCGAGGTCGATGACGTCGCCGTCGTGCACCGTGCCCAGCGCCCGCACGCGGGCTTCGAAGTCGGCGATGCGGGGCGCCAGCCGAGCGGCCTCGTCGGGCGCGACGTTGCGCTCGACGCCGGTGCGGAAGGCGCTGGCGAAGGCGCTGGCCGGCAGGTCGAAGCGCATCCGCAGCTGCAGCCGCTTGGGGCCCGGCTGCTCGGCCACGCGAGCCGGGTCGCTGCTGGGCTGCACCAGGTACAGGCCGGCGGCATAGGCCTTGAACCAGCCACGCACGCCGGTGCCGTTGAGCTGCAGCTCGCTGCCGGCCAGGGCCAGTCGGCGCACGAAAGGCTGGCCGGCCACGGTGACGATGCCGTCGTCGGCGTGCACGGCGGGCGCGCCCAGTGCCAGGGCCAGCGTGCCCGCCAGGGCACGGCCGAGCCAACGGCGGCGCGCCGGGGCGCAGGGGCGAGGCGGGGCAGGCAGCAAATTCATCATGGGCATACAACGCGCTGGCGTGCGACGACGCCGACAGGGGCCGGGACCGCACCCCGGCCGGCCCCTCGACAGTGCGCCGAGTGTGCTCCGGCTGCCGTCGACCCCGTCAGGCCGGCGCCCGCTGCGCCAGGGCCCAGGCCAGGTGCTCCTGCAGCATCGGGTCGGCCGCGCTGCCCGGCGCGTCGAGGGCGGCCGCCAGCGCCTGACCGATGGGCGGATCGCCGGTCTCGCGCCAGGCGTTGCCCAGCGCCACCGCGAGGTTGCGGCGCCAGCGCGCATGGCCGATGCGGCGGATCGCGCTGCCTTCGGTGCGGCGCAGGAACTCGGCCTCGTCCCAGGCCCACAGCGCCAGCAGGCCCGCGCCGTCCAGGCCCGGGCGCGGGTCGAAATCCGGCAACGGGCTGCGCTGCGCGTACTTGTTCCAGGGGCAGGCGAGCTGGCAGTCGTCGCAGCCGTAGATGCGATTGCCGATCAGGGGCCGCAGGGCCGGATCGATCGGGCCCGGGTGCTCGATCGTGAGGTAGCTGATGCAGCGCCGCGCGTCCAGCCGGTAGGGCGCGACGATGGCCTGGGTGGGGCAGGCCGCGATGCAGGCGCTGCAGCTGCCGCAGTGCGCGGCGGCGGGGGCGTCCACCGGCAGCGCGAGGTCGACGTAGATCTCGCCCAGGAAGAACATCGAGCCCGCCTCGCGCGACAGCGCCAGCGTGTGCTTGCCGCGCCAGCCCAGGCCGGCGCGGGTGGCGAGCTCCACCTCGAGCACCGGCGCCGAGTCGGTGAACACGCGATGCCCGAGAGGCCCCACCGCGGCGGCCAGCCGATCGGCCAGCGCCTGCAGCCGCGCGCGCAGCACCTTGTGGTAGTCGCGGCCGCGGGCGTAGACCGAGACCACGCCGCGCTGCGGCTCGCGCAGCGCGCGCGCCTCTTCGTCGCTCCAGCCGGCGGGGGCCGTGCGTGGGAGGTAGTCCATGCGGGCGCTGATCACGCGCAGCGTGCCCGGCACCAGCTCGGCCGGCCGGGCCCGCTTCAGCCCGTGCGCCGCCATGTAGCCCATCGCGCCGTGGAAGCCCGCCGCCAGCCAGGCCTGCAGGCCGGGCTCGGCCGCGGCGAGGTCGATGTCGGCGATGCCGATCTGTGAGAATCCCAGCTCACGGGCCCACTGCCGCAGTGGCGCGACGATGGCGCCGGGGTCCATCCGCAGTCCGCCCACCGATTGCCCATGCATGCGCCGATTCTAGGAAGCCGCCCGCTGCGCTGGCCCGACGAGGCGGCCTGCGCCGCCTTCGCCGACGGCCTGGCCCGGGCCATCCGGCGCCAGCCCGAGCTGGGCGACAGCTACATCGAGGTGAGCGGGCCGCTGGGTGCGGGCAAGACCACCTTCGTGCGCCACCTGCTGCGCGCCCTGGGCGTGGCCGGGCGCATCAAGAGCCCCAGCTATGCGGTGCTCGAGCCGCATGCGCTGCCGGGGCTGGCCATCTCGCACTTCGATTTCTACCGCTTCGCCGACCCGCGCGAGTGGGCCGATGCCGGCCTGCGCGACCTGTTCGCGGCCCCGGGCCTGAAGCTGGCCGAATGGCCCGAGCATGCGGCCGGCCAGCTGCCCCCGCCCGACCTGCGGCTGCACATCGAGCCCGGCACGGCCGCGCCGGGCGAGCCCGACACGCTGCGCGAGGTGCAGGCCCAGGCCCTGAGCCCGCGCGGTCAGGCCCTGCTGCGATGACGATGGCGCCGCCGCGACGTCGGGCCCTGCGGCGGCTGTCGCGGCTGGGCGGCGCCGGCGGGCTGGCGCTGCTGCTGGCCGGCCCGCGGATCGCCTGGGGGGCAGCCATCGTCGCGGTGCGCATCTGGCCGGCACGCGACTACACGCGCGTGACGATCGAGTCCGACCAGCCGCTGCAGGCCAGCCAGCTGCTCACCGAGGCCCCCTACCGGCTGGTGGTGGACATCGACGGCCTGCAGCTCAGCCCCGAGCTGCGCGAGCTGGTGGGCAAGGTGCAGCCCGACGACCCGTACATCGCCGGCGTGCGCGTGGGCCAGTACCAGCCGCACGTGGTGCGCCTGGTGTTCGACCTCAAGCAGCCGGTGCGGCCGCAGCAGCTGGCGCTGGCCCCGGTGGCCAGCTACCGCTGGCGGCTGCTGTTCGACCTGTTCCCGACCGAGCCGCCCGACCCGCTGCTGGCGCTGCTGCGCGAGCACTCGGGCGGACCCAGCAGCGCCGACGACGCCTCGGCGCGCGACGCCCTGGGCGAGCTGATCGCCCGCATCGACCACCCGCCGGCGCCGGGCGACGCGGCTTCGGGCCCGGGCCCGG
>JAGWMW010000239.1 GCA_028871575.1 Burkholderiales bacterium
GGTGGCGCGCCAGGCGCTGGCGGCCCTGGCGGCCGAGCCGGCACCGGCGCCCGAGCCGCGGCGCCGGGCCTGGACGGTGGTTGCCGACCAGGCCTTCGACGGCGGCGACTTTGCCCAGGCCGAGGCCGCCTACGGCCAGGCGCTGGCGCTGCTGCCGGCCGGCGCCACTGACCTGGCCACCGTGCGCACGGGGCTGCAGCAGCGGCAGGCCGCGGCCATCTACCGGCAGGGCGAGCAGGCGCGCGAGCGCGGCGACCTGCGCGCGGCCGTCGGCCACTTCGATCGCGTGGCCGCGCTCGGCCCGGTGGCGGCCACGGCCGGCGTGCGCGCCAGCGCCCGCTTCGATGCCGCCGCAGCGCTGGTGGGATTGAAGGACTGGGCCGGCGCGGCCGGGGCGCTGGAGGCCTTCCGGCGCGACTTCCCCGGCCACCCGCTGCAGGCCGAGGTGGCGCCCAAGCTGGCGCTGGCCGACATGGAGCTCGGCCGCGACAGCGCCGCCGCGCGCGAGTTCGACCGCGTGGCCGCGGCGGCCACCGACCCCGCGCTGGCGCGCAGCGCGCAATGGCAGGCGGCCGAGCTCGACGCCAAGGCGGCCGCCGACGCGGCGCCGCGCTCGGCCCTGCTGGTGCAGGCGATCCAGGCCGCCCAGCGCTATGTGCAGCGCTGGCCGCAGCCGCTGGAGCCCGCGGTCGAGGCGCGCTGGCGGCTGGCGCAGCTGGCGCAGCGCAACGGCCAGCCGCGCGAGGCGGCGGACTGGCTGCGCGCCGTGCAGCACTCCGATGCCGCCGCCGGCGACGCGCGCACCCCGCGCACCCGCACGCTGGGCGGCCGGGCCACGCTGGCGCTGGCCGAGCCGCTGCGCCTGGCCTACGAGCAGGTGCGGCTGGTCGAGCCGCTGGCGCGGCAGCTGAAGCTGAAGAAGGCCAGGCTCGAGGCCGCGCTGCAGGCCTACGCCGCAGCCGCCGAGCCGGGCATCGCCGAGGTCACGACCGAGGCCACCTTCCGCACCGGCGCGCTGTACCAGGACTTCGGCCGCGCGCTGCTCGACTCGGCGCGGCCCAGGCTCTCGCCGGCCGAGCGGGCGCAGTACGACGCGATGCTCGACGAACAGGCCTTCCCGTTCGAGGAGAAGGCGATCGCGCTGTACGAGACCAATGCGCGGCGCACGCGCGAAGGCCTGTACGACCCCTGGGTGCAGCAGAGCCTGGCCGCGCTGGCGCGGCTGAAGCCGGTGCGCTGGGGCAAGGTCGAGCGCGCCGATGCGGCGCTGCCGGCCGAGGCTGCCGCGCTGCAGGCGGCGCTGGACGCGCTGCCCCGCGCGCCCTCGCCCGACCCGCACCGGGCCGCGCTGCTCAACCAGCTCGGCATCGCGCTGCGCCGGCAAGGGCAGTTCGAGCCCGCGCGCCAGGCCTACGAGGCGGCCATCGCGGCCGACCCGGGCGCGCTCGCACCCCGGCTCGACCTGGCGATCCTGGCCGACCTGTACCTGGGCGACCGCGCCCGGGCCCAGGCCTTGTACGAGCAGTGCGCCGCGCTGTCGCCGCCGGACGCGCCGCTGCTGGGCAAGTGGCTGGCCGAGATCAAGGCCCGCAAGCCGGCCCCCGAGACCCAGGCGGGCCAGACGGCCCAGGCGGCCCAGGCGCCGCAGCCGGCTCAACCGGCTCAACCCGCTCAGGCGGCCGCCGACCGCAAGGAGATGCCATGAGACGCCAGCTCGGCCACCTCGGCCACCTCGGCCTCATCGGCGGCCTGGGCCTGGCCCTGGCCGCGGTCGCCGCGGCGCAGGACCGCGCCGCCATCGACCGCACCAACATCATCGGCAACAGCGAGCTGCCCAAGGTGCTCTACATCGTGCCCTGGAAGCAGCCGCTGCCGGGCGTGCTCGATGGCCGTCCCGTGCACAGCGTGCTCGACGAGGCGCTGGCGCCGCTGGAGCGCGACGTGTTCCGGCGCGAGCTCGCCTACGGCGCCCAGGCCCGGGCCGCCGCCACCCTTTCCTCCCCCGCCTCCCCCGCCTCCCCCGCCTCCCCCGCCTCCCCGGCCCTCCCCGGCCCAACCGCCCCACCCGGAGCCCCGCGATGAATGCCTTCCACACCGTGCTCAAGTTCTTCCAGGACTGCGGCCTGTTCCTGATCCCGAGCCTCACGATGATGTCGATCGGCCTGGCCATCGCGGTCGAGCGCTTCATCTTCCTGGGCCGCGCCCGCAGCGAGAACCGGCGGCTCTGGGAGAAGGTGCTGCCGCTGCTGCAGGGCGGCCGCTTCAAGGACGTGGCCGCCCTGGTGGCGGCCTCGGACTCGGCCGTGGGCAAGCTCGTGGCCAACGGCCTGGCGCGGATGCAAAGCGCCCGCCGGCGCGAGGACATCGACCACGCGATGGAGGAAGGGATGATGGAGATCGTGCCGCGGCTGGAAAAGCGCACGCACTACATCGCCACCTTCGCCAACACCATCACCCTGGTCGGCCTGCTGGGCACCATCATCGGCCTGATCGAGGGCTTCACCGCGGTGGCCCAGGTCAACCCGGCCGAGAAGGCGGCGCTGCTGTCGGCCAGCATCTCGGTGGCGATGAACAACACCGCCTTCGCGCTGATGGTGGCGATCCCCTTCCTGCTGATCCACGCCTTCCTGCAGGCCCGCGCCTCGGAGATCGTCGACAGCCTGGAAGCCGCCAAGATCACCTTCCTCAACCTCGTCGGCCGCCTGGGCGGCGAGGCGGCGGTGAAGGACGCGCGGGCATCATGAAGCACGGTCACACCCTGTGGCCCTCGCGGGCCGAGCGCCGGGCCGCTCCCAAGCCGGCCCGCATCCCCTCGGGGGATCGGCCGGTGTACGCGACGGCCGAGGGGCTCACATGAGAAGGCGCCTGCGCAAGGAGGCGGCGCATCTCGAGATCACCGCCTTCATCAACCTGATCGTGGTGCTGGTGCCCTTCCTGCTGGCCACGGCCGTGTTCACGCGGCTGGCCGTGATCGACCTGAACCTGCCGCCGGCCGCCGCATCGCCGGCGCCGCTCAAGGGCAACGACCTGCAGCTCGAGGTCGTGATCCGGCGCGACGCGATCGAGGTCGGCGACCGCATCGGCGGGCTGATCGAGCGCATCCCGCGCCAGGCCGCCGGCGCGCCGGCAGGCCAGGCCGTGCAGGCCCTGCGCACGCTGATCGCGCAGATCAAGCAGAAGTTTCCCGACAAGACGCAGGCCTCGGTGCTGGCCGAGCCCGACACGCCCTACGACGAGCTGGTGCAGGTCATGGACGCGGTGCGCGGCAGCGTGGTGGCGCAGGGGCCGGCACTGATCCGCACGCCGCTGTTCCCCGATCTCTCGATCGGCGATGCGCCGCTGCGCGCCCCTGCCGGCGCACGCCCTGCGGGAGGCCGCTGATGGCTGCCCTGTCTGCCCTGCAAAAGCGCGCCGAGCGCCGCGCCCGCAACAAGACCGCGCTGGACATGAACCTCGTCTCGCTGATCGACGTGTTCACGATCCTGATCTTCTTCCTGCTGTCCAGCGCCACCGGCGTGGAGACCCTGGTCAGCCCGAAGGCGGTGGACCTGCCGGCCTCGCTGGCCGACCAGGCGCCGCGCCAGACCGTGCTGCTGGTGGTCACGGCCACCGAGGTGCTGCTCGACGGCCGCCCGGTGGCGCGGGTGCAGGACCTGCTGGCCAGCCCCGATGACGCCGTGCCGGGGCTCGCGGACGGGCTCCAGGCGCTGGCCGCCCGCCAGCCGGTGCAGGCCGAGACGGCGGCCCGGATCGCCAGCGCGGGCCAGGCCGTCACGATCATGGCCGACAAGGCGCTGCCCTACCGGCTGCTGCGCAAGGTGATGAGCACCTGCGCCCGGGCCGGGTTCAGCGACGTGTCGTTCGCGGTGCGCAAGAAGCTCGATGCGTGACATGAAGCCCCCAAGCTCGCTCGCGCTCGCTACCCCCCGGGGGGGCCGTCCGCCAGCAGCCCGGCAAAGCCGGTTCCGCGGCGGGTGCATGAAGCCCCCAAGCTCGCTGGCGCTCGCTACCCCCCGGGGGGGTCGTCCGCTGGCATCAGGAGAACGCGGATGAGCGTTCTGGCCATGAACTCTGCGATCTCGTTCCGCCAGCCGGTGCTGCCCTGGTCGGTGGCCGCCGCCGACGAGCGGCGCTTCCGGCGCATCCTGCGCGCCACGCTGGGCGTGGCGCTGGCGCTGGCGCTGGTGCTGCCCTGGCTGCCGCGGCCGAAGATCGAGCGCCTGCAGGCCCAGCCGCTGCCGCCGCCGATGGCCCGGCTGCTGCTGGACCGCCCGACGCCGCCGCCGCAAGCGGCGAAGCCACCCGAGCCGGCCCGGCCCGAGGCCGCCACCCCCGCGGCCCGGCCCCAGGCGCCGGCCCCGGTG
>JAGWMW010000029.1 GCA_028871575.1 Burkholderiales bacterium
GGCCCGCAGCAGCAGCACCGCCGACTCGTCGGCCTCGGCTGGGGCGCCGGCCCCGGGCGGCGCGACGGCCACCTCCAGGCCGGCCGCGACCAGACGCGCCTGCAGCGCGGCATCGGGCTCGGCCAGCAGCACGGTCGGCGCGGCGGTCGTCATGCCGGGATCATGCCCGACGCCCGCGGCACCACCATCCCCTCGTCCGGCCTTGCAGGAGGCCCGATGTCCTGCTCAACCGCCCGCTCCACCGACCGCGCCAACCACCCGCACCGACCGCTCGCACCCACCGGCCCGGACTCGCCGGCTTCGCGACGCCGAGGCCGCGCTTGGCGATCGCCGACCGGGTGCTGTCGCAGGTCGTGCCCGCAGGCGCGAGCGAGAGGCCGACGCGGTTCCACGCCACCGGCGCTTTCCACCGTCATCGACGAGCGGGGCCGCCCGGTCGGGCACGGGGATGTGACCGCGAGGGCCGAGGCCGCGTCGCGGAACGGCACGGCAGGCGGTGGGGCTGGGGCGGGCTACGTCGAGCGGTTCATCCGCTGATCGCTGCTGGCGCCGAGCCGATCGGCCGATCTGCGCGAGGCCTTCAGCGCGACCCCATCGGCGGCGCGAGACCTGGAGCGGGTGAAGGGAATCGAACCCTCGTATGAAGCTTGGGAAGCTGCCGTTCTGCCATTGAACTACACCCGCGCAGGGCCTGGATTCTAGCGTTCGCCTCGGCCGCTGGCCGCGGGCTTGTTCCGTTTCGGCACAGCGGCGGCGGCCGGCCCGGGCGGCAGCGCCTGGGGCCTCGGCGCAGCGGGTCATCCCTAGTGCCGAGGCCGGCGCAAAGGCCGCTATGGTCGGCGCCCAATGCCCAGCCCGGTGCCCACCGGGCGGCCAAAAGACAGGAGACGTTCGATGAAGTCCAGGCTGCCGGCGCGCTGCCGCGCCGGGCGTGCCCATGCGTGCGGGCGCCTGGCGGCCCTGCCCGCCGCCACCGTGCGCACGGCGCCTGCGATGCTGGCGGCGTGGGCGACGCTGGCGGCGCTGCCGGCGGCTGCGCAGATGGTGGCCCCGCCCTCGCCGCCGGTGGTGGTGACGGCCACGCGCATCGGCACGCCCGCCTACGACGTGCCGGCGGCGATCGACCGCGTGGCGCTCGACCCCGGGCGGGCCTCGCAGGCGCTGGTCAACCTGTCCGAGTCGCTCGCCGGGGTGCCCGGCCTGCTGGCGCGCGACCGCCAGAACTACGCCCAGGACCTGCAGATCTCGGTGCGCGGCTTCGGCGCGCGCTCGACCTTCGGCATCCGCGGCGTGCGGCTGTACGTGGACGAGATCCCGGCCACGCTGCCCGACGGGCAGGGTCAGATCTCCAACGTCGACCTCGGCTCGGCGGCGCGCATCGAGGTGCTGCGCGGCCCCTACTCGGCCCTGTACGGCAATTCGGCCGGCGGGGTGATCCAGGTCTTCACCGAAGACGGCCACGGGCCGCCGACCCTCTCGCTGGCCGCCAACGGCGGCAGCTTCGGGGCCTGGCGCCTGGGCGCCAAGGTGAGTGGCGCCGACGGTGCCTTCGGCTACGTCGCCAGCACCAGCCGCTTCCACACCCAGGGCTGGCGCGCGCACAGCGCGGCCGAGCGCAGCGTGGGCAACGTCAAGGCCACGCTGGCGCTGGGCCACGGCACGCAGATCACGCTGATCGGCAACCGCCTGAGCCTGCCCTCGGCGCAGGACCCGATGGGCCTGACGCGGGCGCAGATGCAGGCCGACCCGCGCGGCGTCGACCCCGCGGCGCTGGCCTTCGACACGCGCAAGAGCGTGGGCCAGACGCAGGGCGGCGCCATCGTCGAGCAGCGCCTGGACGCGGCCAACGCGCTGCGGCTGCTGGTCTACGGCGGCCAGCGCCGGATCGAGCAGTTCCAGTCGATCCCGGTGGGCCCGCAGGCCAGCCCGCTCAACCCCGGCGGCGTGATCTCGCTGGCGCGGCAGTACAGCGGGGCCGACCTGCGCTGGACGCTGACGCCGGGCTCGGGCGCCTACAGCCTGGTGGGCGGCCTGGCCTGGGACACGCTGAACGAGCATCGCCGGGGCTACCAGAACTTCATCGGCAGCGCGCTGGGCGTGCAGGGCGCGCTGCGACGCGACGAGAACAACCTCGTCACGAGCCTGGACCCCTACGTGCAGGCCAGCTGGCGCTTCGCGCCGGCCTGGACGCTGGACGCCGGCGTGCGGCGCAGCCGCGTGCGCTTCGAGTCGCGCGACCACTACATCGTCGGCACCAACCCCGACGACAGCGGCAGCGCCACCTACGCCGCCACGCTGCCGGTGGTGGGGCTGATGGTCGCGCTGTCGCCCACGGTGCACCTGTATGCCAACGCCGGCCGCGGCTTCGAGACGCCGACGCTCAACGAGCTGGCCTACCGCCCAGGCGGCCAGACCGGCCTGAACTTCGGCCTGCAGCCGGCCACCAGCCGCAGCGCCGAGATCGGCCTCAAGACCCGGGGCAGCGGCTGGGGCCGTGCCGACGTCGCGCTGTTCCAGGCCCGCACCGAGGCCGAGATCGTGACGCTGACCAACCTGAGCGGCCGCGCCACGTTCCAGAACGCCGGCAGCACCCGGCGCCAGGGCCTGGAGGCGAGCTGGTCGCACCGGGTGCTGGGCGACCTGCGGCTGCAGGCCGCCGCCACCTGGCTCGACGCGCGCTACCTCAGCGCCTTCACCACCTGCGCCGGCACGCCCTGCAGCACGCCCACGCTGCCCATCGCCGCCGGCAACCGGCTGCCCGGCCTGGCGCGGGCCTCGTTCTACGCCGCCGCGGCCTGGCAGCCCGAGCGCGGCTGGCACGCCGGGGCCGAGCTGCGCGCGCTCAGCCGGGTGGCCGTCAACGACGCCAACAGCGACGCCGCCGCCGGCTTCGCGGTGGCCAGCGTCAGCGCCGGCTATCTGCTGCAGCGCGGGCCCTGGCGGCTGAACGGCTTTGCCCGCATCGACAACCTCTTCGACACCCGCTACGTGGGCTCGGTGATCGTGGGCGACGCCAACGGCCGCTACTTCGAGCCCGCCCCCGGCCGCAGCTGGCTGGCCGGCGTGACCGCGGCGCTGGAGTTCGGCTCGTGAAGGCCGACCCGGGGCGCTACGACGGCGTCTCGATCGCCCTGCACTGGTTCATCGCCGCGGCGCTGGCGGCGCAGTCGCTGTTCGGCTGGTTCATGGACGACATCGCCGCGCGCGGCACGCCGGCGCGCGCCGGCGTCGTCAACCTGCACAAGTCGCTCGGGCTGGTGCTGGGCGCACTGATCGTGGCCCGGCTGCTGTGGCGGCTCGCGCACCCACCGCCGCCCTGGCCGCAGGGGGTGCCGGCGCGCCAGCGGGCCCTGGCGCGGCTGGGCCATGGGGCGCTGTACGCGGCCATGCTGCTGCAGCCGCTTTCGGGCTACGTCGCCTCCAACTTCAGCAAGTACGGCGTGCGCTTCTTCGGCCAGGCGCTGCCGCCCTGGGCCCCGCCCTCGCGCTCGGCCTATGCCTTCTTCAACGGCCTGCACCAGACCCTGGGCTGGGTGCTGGCCGCGATGGTGGCCGGCCACGTGGCGATGGCGCTCAAGCACTGGCTCGTCGACCGCGATGGGCTGTTCGACCGCATGCTGCCGCCGCGCGCGCCCTGACGGCCGTCCGCGACCTTCCGGCCCGACCGGCTTCCCGAACCCCCGGACCCCGAACCCCAAGGAGACCTTCGATGACCGCCAGCCGCCCGTCGCGCCCCGCAGCGCCAGCCCGCGCCCTGCTCGCCGGCCTGGCCGCGCTGGTTGCCGCCACGGCGGCGGCCGGTGCCGCCGCGGCCACGCCCATGGCCTACGTGCCGAACCAGGGCTCGGGCACGCTGAGCGTGATCGACACCGGCACCGACCAGGTGGTGGCCACCATCCCCGCCGGCAAGAAGCCCCGCGGCACCGTGATCAGCCTGGACGGCCGCACCGCCTACGTCAGCGACCAGCCCGACAGCTCGCTGGTCCTGGTCGACCTCGAGCAGCGCCGCCCGGTGGGCCAGGTGGCGCTGGGCGAATCGCCCGAGGGCGTGGGCATCTCGGCCGACGGGCGCTGGGTGGCCGCCGCGGTGGAGGAGAGCAACGACGTGGTCTTCGTCGACACCCGCAGCAACACCAAGGCCTTCACGGTGCAGGTGCGGGGCAAGAACCCCGAGCATGCCGAGTTCACGCCCGACGGCCGCTACGTGTTCGTCAGCGCCGAAGAAGGCGGCGCGGTGGACGTGATCGACTTCGCGCAGCGGCGCGAGGTGGCGCAGATCCCGGTGGGCGGGCGGCCGCGCGGCATCGGCTTCTCGCCCGACAGCCGCATCGCCTACGTCGCGGCCGAGACCGCGAGCACGCTGTTCGTCATCGACGCCCGCAGCTTCAAGGTGATCGACCAGGTCAAGGCCGGGCTGCGCAGCAACGGCGTGCTGGTGGCCCCCGGCGGCAAGGAGGTCTACGTCTCCAACGGCGGCGACGCCAGCGTCTCGGTGCTCGACGCCGCGAGCCGCCGCTTCGTCGCCACCATCCCGGTGGGCCAGCGGCCCTGGAACATGGCCATCACGCCCGACGGCAAGAAGCTCTACGTCGCCTGCGGGCGCTCCGACGCGGTGTCGGTGATCGACACCGAGCGCCGCGTGCGCATCGCCGACGTGCCGGTGGGCCACCTGCCCTGGGGCGTGGCCATCCGGTGAGCCCCCGCGCCGGGCGCCGCCTGCTGCTGCTGCTGGCCGCCCTGGCCGCCGCTGCCGCGGCCCGGGCGGCATCACCCGCTGCAACACCTGCGGCATCACCTGCGGCATCACCCACGGCATCACCAGCCGCATCGGCCAACGCAGCGCCACCCCCGGCCGACGACGACCAGCAGGTCGAGGTCATCGGCCGCACCCCGCTGCCGGGCAGCGACCAGCCGCTGTCGCACTACCCCGGCCTCGTGCAGTCGGCGGGTGCGGCCGAGCTGCGCGACAGCCAGGCGCTGGACGCCTCCGAGCTGCTCGAGCGCCGCTTCTCCAGCGTCAGCGTCAACGCGATGCAGGGCAACCCGCTGCAGGCCGACCTGAACTTCCGCGGCTTCACCGCCTCGCCGCTGCTGGGCACGCCGCAGGGCCTGTCGGTCTACCTCGACGGCGTGCGCCTGAACCAGCCCTTCGGCGATGTCGTCAGCTGGGACCTGATCCCGCGCGACGCCCTGGCCCGCGTCAGCCTGCTGCCGGGCTCGGACCCGCTGTTCGGCCTCAACACCCTGGGCGGCGCGCTGGTCCTGGAAACGCGCGACGGCCGCGACAGCCCCGGCGGCGAGCTCTCGCTGCAGTTGGGCAGCGGCGCGCGCCGCGTGCTGGAAGGCCACGCCGGGGCCGACCTGGGCGGCGGCTGGGACCTGTTCGTCGCCGGCCAGTCGTTCGCCGAGGCCGGCTGGCGCGACTTCTCGGCCAGCCGCCAGCGCCAGCTCTACGCCAAGCTGGGCTGGCGCGATGGCCGCCGCACGGTCAAGCTGTCGCTCGCGCAGGCCGACACCGCGCTCGGCGGCAACGGGCTGCAGGAACAGCGCTTCCTCGCCCGGCGCTGGGCCGGCGTGTTCAGCCAGCCCGACCTGACGCGCAACCACGCCAGCCTGCTCGAGCTCGCCGCCACGCAGGCGCTGGGCGGCGGCGCCACGCTCTCGGGCAACACCTACGCGCGGGCGCTGCGCAGCGCCGGCCTCAACGGCGACGTCAACGGCGACGCTCTCGACCAGAACCTCTGGTCGACGGAAGAGTCGCCGGCCACGGTGCCCTTCCCGCAGGAGCGCTGCGCGCAGGCCGCCGCCGCGGGCGTCGGCGCCGACCTCGCCTGCGACGGCCTGCTCAGCCACAGCCGCACGCGCCAGCAGACCTGGGGCGCGGGCCTGCAGTGGAGCCGGGCCGGCACCTGGGCCGGCCTGGCCCAGCACGCCAGCCTGGGCGCCGCCTTCGAGGCCTCGCGCATCGGCTACACGCAGGCCAGCGAGTTCGGCTCGCTCACGGCCGACCACGGCGTGCTGGGCAGCGGGGCCTTGGCCGACGGCAGCGGCGGCGCGCCCGATGCCCGCGTCGACCTGGCGGCCCGCACGCGCACCGCCAGCCTCTACGCCAGCGACCGCCTCACGCTCGCGCCCGGCTGGCACCTGAACCTGGGCGGGCGCTGGAACGACAGCCGCCTGGTGATGCAGGACCGCCTCGTGGCCCCCGGCACCGGCAGCCTGAGCGGCAGCCACCGCTGGGCTCGCTTCAACCCGGCGCTGGGCCTCGTGGCCGAGCTGCGGCCCGGCCTCGGCGCCTACGCCTCGGCCAGCCGCGGCAGCCGCACGCCCACTGCCACCGAGCTCGGCTGCGCCGACCCCGCCGACCCCTGCCGGCTGCCCAACGCGATGGCCAGCGACCCGCCGCTGCAGCCGGTGCGCGTGGACACGGTCGAGGCCGGCCTGCGCGGCCGGGCCGGCGCGCTGCGCTGGCACCTGGGCGCCTTCCGCGCCGACAGCCGCGACGACATCGTCTTCGTCGCCGCCGGCGCCTCGGGCGGCGGCTACTTCCGCAACGTCGGGCGCACGCGGCGCCAGGGGCTGGAGGCCAGCCTGGGCTGGCGCCGCAGCACGCTCGAGGCCGGCCTGAGCCTGAGCCTGCTCGACGCCACCTTCCGCGATGCCCTCACGTTGGCCGCCAGCGCCAACAGCAGCAACGACCTGGCCCGCTCCGGCGCGCCCGGCCTGGCCGGCGGCGTGATCCAGGTCCACCCCGGCGACCGCCTGCCGCTGCTGCCGCGCGCGATCCTCAAGCTGCATGCGCAGTGGCAGGCCGCGCCGGCCTGGTCGCTCGGGGCCGACCTGCGCGCCGTGGGCGGCAGCCTGGCGCGCGGCAACGAGAACGGCCTGGACCGGCCCGACGGCCGCGTCTTCCTGGGCAGCGGGCGCAGCGCCGGCTACGCGGTGGTCGACCTGCGCCTGCGCTGGGCCTTCGCCCCCGGCTGGTCGCTGGCCGCCAAGCTCGACAACCTGCTCGACCGCCGCTACACCAGCGCCGCCACGCTGGGCGCCACGCCCTACGACGGCGCCGGCAGGGTGAGCACGCAGCAGCTCGGCAGCCACCCCAACGGCGCCGGCGGCCAGGCCTATGCGGTGCAGCAGACCACGCTGGCCGCCCCGGGCGCACCGCGCCAGGCCTTCATCACCCTGGCGCGCGAGTTCGACTGACCGTTCAGCCCGGCCGCAGCCGCGAGCGCAGGGCCTCGATCTCGGCCAGCAGGTCCATCACCAGCGCGGCACCCGCCAGGCCCAGGTCGAGCTCGCGCGCCAGCCGCAGCGCGGTGCGGGCCCGGGCCAGCGCGGTGCCGCCGAAGCGCCAGTCCTCGGGGCCGTGGCCGGCCGGCTCGAGCAGGCCCTCGGCCACCAGGGCCTGCACCTCGTCGGCGCCGGCGCCCAGGGCGCGGCACAGCGCGTCGAAGCTGAACACCACCTGCTCCTCGACGACGACGACGCCCTGCACCGCGTGACCTCCGCCGGCCGCCATGACGCGTCAACCCGCCAGCGCCGAGCGCGGGTCCCAGCCCGCGCTGGCCTGGGCCAGCGCGCGGTAGGCGGCCTCGGCCGCGGGCGCGTCGGCCGGCGGCAGCGCGATGGCCAGCACCGCGTACAGGTCGCCCGGCGGCTGCCCGGGCAGGCCCCGGCCCTTCAGACGCAGCTTGCGCCCGGGCGACGAGGCCGGCGGAACGGCCAGCTGCACGCTGCCCGCCGGGGTGGGCACGGTGACGCTGGCGCCGAGCGCCGCCTCCCAGGGCGCCACCGGCAGCTCGAAGTAGACATCGCGCCCCTCGACGCGAAAGACCGGGTGCGGGCTGAACTGCAGCTCGAGGTAGAGGTCGCCCGCCGCCGCGCCGCCCTGCCCCGCCGCCCCCTGGCCGGCCAGCCGCAGGTGCTGGCCCGGCCGCACGCCCGGCGGGATCTGCACCTCGAGCTGCCGCTCCTGCAGCGTGGCGCGGCCGGCGGCATCGATCACCGGCACGCGCAGCGCGATCGTGCGCCGCGCGCCCAGGTAGGCATCGCGCAACTCGATCTGCACCTTGGCGTGGTGGTCGCCCCCCGGCCGCGGACGCGCCGCCGCCCCGGCCCGGGCGCGGCCGAACAGGGTCTCGAAGAAGTCGCTGTAGTCGCCACCGCCGCCCGCGTCGCCGCGACCGCTGAATTCGAAGCCTGCATCCCAGCCCGGCGGCGGCTCGAAGGCCTGGCCGCGCGCATGCCGCTGCGCGATGGCGTCGTAGGCGGCGCGCCGCTCGGGGTCGATCAGGGCCTCGTGCGCCTCGGCCACGTCCTTGAAGCGCGCCTCGGCGTCGGGCTCCTTGCTCACGTCGGGGTGGTACTTGCGCGCCAGCTTGCGGTAGGCGCGCTTGATCTCCTCGGGCGTGGCGCTGCTCGGCAGGCCCAGGGTGGCGTAGTAGTCCTTGAATTGCATGCGGGGCTTTCGGCGCGGCGGCCGCCTTCGCGGTCATTGTGCGCGCCACGGCCGCGGTCGATCGGCCATCGGACACCGGTCATCGGCCATGTGACCTGCCGCACCGACCGCCACCGGCCCGCGGCCGCACCCTGTGCAGCCTGCCTCTACCCTCGCCCCCGCGCACTGCCATGAACATCCTGATGGTCCTCACCTCCCACGACCGGCTCGGCGAGACCGGGCGCAAGACCGGCTTCTGGCTCGAGGAATTCGCCGCCCCCTACTACGTGTTCAAGGACGCGGGTGCCGCGCTCACCCTGGCCTCGCCCCAGGGCGGCCAGCCGCCGCTGGACCCCAAGAGCGACGACGCCGCGTCGCAGACCGAGGCCACGCGCCGATTCAAGGCCGACCCGGCCGCGCAGGCGGCGCTGGCCGCCACGGTGAAGCTGGCCACGGTGCGCGCCGACGCCTTCGACGCCCTGTTCTACCCCGGCGGCCACGGCCCGTTGTGGGACCTGGTGGACGACCCGGCCTCGATCGCCCTCATCGATGCCATGGTGGCCGCGCGCAAGCCCGTGGCCGCCGTCTGCCACGCGCCCGGCGTGCTGCGGCATGCCCGCACGGCCGGCGGCCAGCCGCTGGTGCAGGGCCGCAACGTGACCGGCTTCACCAACACCGAAGAAGAAGCCGCGGGGCTGACCCGGGTGGTGCCGTTCCTGGTGCAGGACATGCTGCTCGAGCAGGGGGGCAGGTACTCCAAGGTGGCCGACTGGCAGCCGCACGTGGTGGAAGACGGCCTGCTGATCACGGGCCAGAACCCGGCCTCCTCGGGCCCGGCCGCGCTGGCCCTGCTCGCCCGCCTGCGCCCGGCGTAGACAGCTGCGGCGCGGCGCGGCGCGGAGCGGCCTGGGCAAGAATCGCGACCATGCCCGCTGAGCCCGCGCACGCCCCCATCCGCAGCTACGTGCTGCGCGCCGGGCGCATGGGCAGCGGCCAGCAGCGGGCGCTGGCCGAGCTGGGGCCGCGCTTCGTGCTGCCGTTCGCGGGCCGGCCGCTGGACCTCGACGCAGCCTTCGGCCGGCGGGCGCCGCGGGTGCTGGAGATCGGCTTCGGCATGGGTGACGCCACGGCGCAGGTGGCGGCCGCGCAGCCCGGCGTCGACTTCATCGGCATCGAGGTGCACGCCCCCGGCGTGGGGGCGCTGCTGCGCCAGATCGGCGAGCGCGGCCTGACCAACCTGCGCCTGGTGCAGCACGACGCGGTCGAGGTGCTGGCGCAGGCGCTGCGGCCGGGCTCGCTGGCTGGCGTGCACCTGTGGTTTCCCGACCCCTGGCCCAAGAAGCGGCACCACAAGCGGCGCCTGGTGCAGGGCCCGTTCGTGGCGCTGCTGGCCTCGCGCCTGGCGCCGGGCGGCTACCTGCACTGCGCCACCGACTGGCAGCCCTATGCCGAGCAGATGCGCGCCGTGCTGGCGGCCGAGCCGGGCCTCGTCAATGCGGCCGCAGCGGACGGCGAGGGCTACGCGCCGCGGCCGGCCTGGCGCCCGCTGACGAAGTTCGAGCAGCGCGGCCAGCGCCTGGGGCACGGCGTGTGGGACCTGCTCTGCACGCGCCGGCCGAGCGCGGCGCCGGGCCTCAATCCACCCAGTGCACCGTGCCCGTGACCCAGGTGGCCAGCACCACGAGCCCGAAGGCAATCCGGTACCAGGCGAACGGCACGAAGCTGTGCGTGGCCACGTAGCGCAGCAGCCAGCGCACGCTGATCCAGGCGAAGACGAAGCTCACCAGGAAGCCCACCCCGAACAGCGGCAGGTCGGCGCCGCTCAGCGTGGCGCGGGCCTTGTACAGGCTGTAGACGCTGGCGCCGATGAGCGTGGGGATGGCGAGGAAGAAGCTGAAGTCGGTGGCGGCCTGGCGCGACAGGCCCAGCAGCATGCCGCCGATGATCGTGGCGCCCGAGCGGCTGGTGCCCGGCAGCATGCCCAGGCACTGCACGCAGCCGACCTTCAGCGCGTCCCAGGGCGTCATCGCATCGACGCTGGCCACGCGCACCGGCGGGTGGCTGCGGCGCTCGGCCCACAGGATGACGAGCGCGCCGATGATGAAGGTGGCCGCCACGAAGGGGCCGTTGAACAGGTAGTGCTTGATCCACTTGTAGACCAGCACCCCCAGCACCGCCGCCGGCAGGAAGCCGATCGCGATGTTGAGCACGAAGCGGCGCGCCGCGGGGTCGCTGCCCAGGCCCAGCACCGCGGCGCGCAGGCGCTGCCAGTAGACGATCACCACGGCCAGGATCGCGCCGCTCTGGATCGCGATGTCGAACACCTTGGCCTTGGCGTCGGCGAAGCCGATCAGCGAGCCGGTGAGGATGAGGTGGCCGGTCGAGGAGACGGGCAGGAATTCGGTCAGGCCTTCGACCACGCCCATGACGGCGGCCTTGGCAAGCAGGATCGGGTCCAAGGCCGGCCTCTACTCTGGGCAGTTGCGCAGCCGCGGATGATATCGGCCGCCCTTCGCGGCATCGGCCGCGAAGGGCCGGCGCCGCGCTCAGCCGACGGCCAGCACCACGCCCGCGGCCAGCAGGCAGTAGGCGCCGAAGAGGTACCAGCGGCCGCCCTGCAGCCAGCGCGACAGCCAGCGCAGCGCCAGCAGCCCGGCGGCGAAGCTGAGCACCATGCCCAGCAGGCCCGGGGCCAGGGCCGGCAGCAGCCCGTGCATCGCGCCGCCGGGCGCCGCGGCGTGGGACTGGGCCTGGATCACGCGCCAGCCCTCCTTGGCGATGACGGCCGGGGTCAGCACCACGGCCAGGGCGAAGCTGAAGGCCTCGGCCCGCCGCTGCTCCACGCCCAGCACCATGGCGGTGGAGATCGTGGCGCCCGAGCGCGAGAAGCCGCGGAAAGGC
Organism: Burkholderiales bacterium; assembly: GCA_028871575.1. GTDB lineage: Bacteria > Pseudomonadota > Gammaproteobacteria > Burkholderiales > Burkholderiaceae_C > Rubrivivax. Next base: position 11,342 of record JAGWMW010000029.1, read on the forward strand.
AGGCACAGGCCCTGCACGGCGCCGATCCAGGCCGCGCTGCGCAGACCGAGCTCGCCGTCGCCGCGCGGCCGCAGGCGCGACGAGGCGATGATCAGCACGCCCGCGGCGGCCAGCGCGCCGGCCATCAGCCGCGCGTTGCCGAACAGGTGCTCGATCTCGAACGAGGCGCTGCCGGCGAAGAACCAGCGCTTGATCAGGGCCTGCAGCGACAGGCCGACCACGCCGGTGAGCACGGTGGCCAGGGCCAGCATCGCGGCGTGGCGGCGCAGGGCCGCGGCCGAGCCGAAGTAGGCCTCGCGCCAGGCGGCCCAGAAGTAGGCGATGACGGCGAACATGGTGCCGGTGTGCAGCATCACCAGCAGCAGCGTCATGCGCGGGGTGGTGGGGTCCAGGCCCATCAGCTTCTCGGCCACGATGACGTGGGCCGAGCTCGAGACGGGCAGCAGTTCGGCCAGGCCCTGCACGATGGCGAGGACGGCGATTTGCAGGAAATCCATGGGGCGTGCCGGCGCGCAGCGCGGGGTGGGAGAGGGCGCCGGATGATAGCCAGCGCCGCCTAGAATCCGGCCCGCCGCCTCCAGCCACCCCCCGCCCGCACCGACTGCGCATGGACACCGAACTCGCCCGCTTCAACATGATCGAGCAGCAGATCCGCCCCTGGGAGGTGCTCGACCAGACCGTGCTGACGCTGCTGGCCACGCTGCGGCGCGAGGACTTCGTGCCGCCGGCGATGCGCGCGCTGGCCTTCGTCGACACCCAGGTGCCGCTGCTGCCCGGCGACCCCGCGGGCCCCTGCATGCTCGAGCCCAAGGTCGAGGCCCGGCTGCTGCAGGAGCTGCAGGTGCAGCGGCACGAGAAGGTGCTCGAGATCGGCACCGGCTCGGGCTTCATGGCGGCGCTGCTGGCACACCGGGCGCAGCAGGTGGTCACGCTCGAATGCCGGCCGGCGCTGGCGCGGATGGCGCGCGAGAGCCTGCGCCGCAACGGCGTGCTCAACGTGCAGGTGCAGGAGGTCACGGCGGCCGAGGGCGCGCGCGGCCTGCCGGCCGAAGCGCCTTTCGATGCCATCGTGTTGTCGGGCTCGGTGGCCGAGCTGCCGCGCGACCTGCTCGAGCAGCTCAAGGTCGGCGGCCGGCTGGTGGCCATCGTCGGCGACGAACCCGTGATGCGGGCGCGGCTGGTCACGCGCGTGGCCGCGGCGGCCTGGTCCTCCACCGACCTGTTCGACACCGTCGCACCGCGGCTGGAGGGCTTCGCCGAGCCCAGCCGCTTCCGCTTCTAGCGGCCGGCCGGTCGCCCTCGCAGCCCGTCGCCGCAATCCGCCGCCGCGGCAGGGGCCAGGCGCAGGCCGTCGCATGGGGGCTGTGCCGGCCCGGGGCGCGGTCTATAACGGCGGCCTTGCCGCGGCCCCCCGGCACCGCCCGGGCCGACGCCAGGCCGATGCCGCACCACCCGAGCCGGCCCCACGAGACCACCGACCACCGAGGACCTTCCGCATGCCCGTCCCCCGCACCCTGGCGCGGCTCGCGCTCACGCTCACGCTCGCGCTGCCGCTCGGCCTGCCCGCCCTGGCCTCGGCGCAGAGCCTGCAGTCGCTGTACGAGGCCGCCCGCGCCTACGACGCCACCTACCTGGCCGCGCGTGCGCTGGCCGACTCGGCGCAGTACCGCACCGAGCAGGCGCTGGCGCTGAAGCGGCCCTCGGCCAGCCTGAGCGCCACGGCCGGCCGCAACCAGTTCGCCCTGCCCCAGGGCCTGGGCGGTGGCGGACGCAACAGTGTCGGCGTCACGCTCAACGGCAGCCTGCCGCTGTTCAACCGCGCCAGCGACGCCGGCATCGCGCAGGCGCGCAAGAACCAGGAGGCGGCCCAGGACGACCTGCGAAGCGCCGGTCAGGACCTGATCGTGCGCGTCGCGCAGGCCTACTTCAACCTGCTGGCCGCGCAGGACGCACTGGCCACGACGCGCTCGAGCCAGGCCGCCATCACCGAGCAGCTGGCCTCGGCCAAGCGCAACTTCGAGGTCGGCACCGCCACCATCACCGACACGCGCGAGGCCCAGGCCCGCTACGACCTGGCCGTGGCCCAGGTGCTGGCGGCCGAGAACACCGTGCGCACCAGCCAGGTCGCGCTCGACCAGCTGGTGGGCCGCACCGGCGTGCAGCCGCGCCCGCTGCGGCAGCCCGTGGTGCTGCCCGCCACCCAGCCCGCCGACGTGCAGGCCTGGGTGATGCTGGCCGACAGCGAGCACCCGGCCATCCGCAAGGCCCAGGCGGCGCTGGACGTGGCCTTGCTCGAGACCGACAAGGCGCGCGCCGGCCACCTGCCCACGCTGAGCCTGGTAGGCAGCACCGGCGCGACCCAGAACAGCGGCCTGCAGAGCTTCGGCACGGTCAGCGGCATGACGCGGCAGACCAGCATCGGCGTGCAGCTGGACCTGCCGCTGTACAGCGGCGGCGCGGTCGACAACCGCGTGCGCGAGACCGTCGCGCTGCAGGAGAAGGCGCGCGACGACCTGCAGGCCGCGCGCCGCGGCGTCGAGCAGGGCACGCAGCTGGCCTTCTACAACCTGCAGTCGGGGCTGGCCCAGGTCAAGGCGCTGGAGGCGGCCCAGTCCTCGTCGCAGCTGGCGCTGGAAGCGACCCAGCTCGGCTACAAGGTGGGCGTGCGCGTCAACGTCGACGTGCTCAATGCCCAGGCCCAGCTCTACACCACCGAGCGCGACCTGGCCAAGGCACGCTACGACGTGCTGATGGGCGGCCTGAAGCTGCGCCAGGCCGCCGGCGCGCTGGACGACGGCGACCTGCAGGCCGTGAACCGGCTGCTGGCGCCCTAAAAGAATCTTCACCCGCCAGCCACGCCGCGGCATCGCGGCGGGCCGATCCTGCGGGGCATGGACAGGCCCGACCCGACCCCCGCCACGACCCTCGACGCCGCGATCGCGGCCCAGCGCTTCGGCCTCGGCGAGGCCGACCTCACCCGCGTCGGCCCCGACCCGCGGGGCTGGCTGGCGGCCCAGATCGGCCCCGCGGCGCCGCAGGTCGGCGCCGGCCTGGCCAGCGGCGCCGACGCGCTGCGCGTCTGGTTCGACCTGATGCGCGAGCGCCGCGAGCGGCGCCGGCAGGGGCCGCAGTCCGAAGCCGCAGCCGTGCCGGCCCGGCCCGAGCCCCTGCCGGCCGAGCACCGCCTGCGCGACATCGTGCAGGCCGACCTGCACGCGCGGCTGGCCACCGCCGTGGCCACCCCCCAGCCCTTCAACGAGCGGCTGGCGCTGTTCTGGGCCAACCACTTCACGGTCTCGCTGGCCAAGGGCAACACGCGAGGGCTGGTCGGGGCGTTCGAGCGCGAGGCCATCCGGCCCCACATCGGCGGCTCGTTCGAGACCCTGCTGAAGGCCGCCGTGCACCACGGCGCCATGCTGCGCTACCTGGACAACGACAACTCCGCCGGCCCCGATTCGCGCGTCGTGCAGCGCCTGGCGCTGGCGGCCGAGCGGCGCGGCAACGGCCCGCCCCGCCTGAGCGGCCTGAACGAGAACCTGGCACGCGAGGTGATGGAGCTGCACACCCTGGGCGCCAGCGGCGGCGGCCAGCCTTATGGCGGCTGGGGCGACTACGACCAGCGCGACGTGACCGCCTTCGCGCGCGTGCTCACCGGCTGGCGGCTGCCGCTGCGCGAGTTGCAGGACGGCACGCTGCAGGACGCCGACGGCCGCTTCGACCCGGCCTGGCACGAGCCCGGCGAGCAGACGGTGCTCGGCCAGCGCTACGGCGCGGGCCCGCAGGCGCTGGACCAGGTGCTGCACGCGCTGGCCACGCACCGCTCGACGGCGCATTTCGTCTGCATGAAGCTCGCCCGGCACTTCGTGGCCGACGAGCCGCCGCCGGCCCTGGTGGCGCGGCTGGCGGCCAGCTGGCAGGCCAGTGCGGGCGACCTGCCCACCGTCTACCGCACCCTGCTGGCCTCGCCCGAGGCCTGGCAGCCGCAGCCCACGAAGCTCAAGACGCCCGAGGAATTCGCCGTCAGCAGCCTGCGCCTGCTGGGCGGCGGCCCGCGGCCGATCGCGGCGCGGCCCGACCTGGGCATCGGCACCATGGGCCAGCGCGTGCAGGCCGCGCCCTCGCCCGCGGGCTGGCCCGACACCGCGGCCGACTGGCTCGGCCCCGACGCGGTGTGGAAGCGCATCGAATGGGCGCACCGCGTCGCCGCCCTGGCCGGCCGCCAGACCGATGCCCGCCTGCTGGCCCAGGCCGGCCTGGGCGCGCGCCTGCAGCCCGAGACCCTGCGCCAGATCGACCGCGCCGCCGACGGCCCGCAGGCGCTGGCCCTGCTGCTGATGGCGCCAGAATTCCAGCGCCGCTGAAACGCCGAGCCCGCCGCGCGCCGCCCTGCACCCCCTGACCCGGAGCCCACCCGCCATGCCCTCGCGCCGCCACGTGCTTGCCCGCTTCGCCGCCGCCGCGGCGCTGTCCCCGCTCGGGCCGCTGGCCCGCCTGAGCCTGGCCGCGCCCGGGCCGCGCAGCGGCGACGCCCGCTTCGTCTTCGTGATCCTGCGCGGCGGCATGGACGGCCTGACGGCCGTGCCTGCCGTCGGCGACCCGGCCTTCGCCGCGGCGCGCGGCGACCTGGGCCGCTTCGACGCCTTCGGCAGCGGCCCGCTGCCGCTGGACGGCACCTTCGCGCTGCACCCGCTGCTGACGCGGCTGCACGCGATGTACGGCCAGGGCGAGCTGGCGGTGCTGCACGCCACCGGCCAGGCCTACCGCGAGCGCTCGCACTTCGACGGCCAGCAGGTGCTGGAAAGCGGCGGCACGAAGCCCTACCAGCTCAACGACGGGTGGCTCGGCCGCGCGCTGGCCGGCGCCGGCGCCCAGCCGCTGCGCGGCGTGGCGCTGGACACCGCCGTGCCGCTGGTGCTGCGCGGCCCGCACGAGGTCGACACCTGGGCGCCCTCGTTCCTGCCCGACCCCTCGGACGACCTCGTGGCGCGGCTCGAGGCGATGTACCGCGGCGACCCCGATCTCTCGCGCGCCCTCGCGCGCGCCCGCGGCCTGCACGAGATGCCGGGCATGGCCGCCAACGACGCCGCCGGCGGCCATGCCCGGGCGATGACGGCGCTGGCGGCCAAGGCGGCCGAGTTCCTGCAGCGCGAATCGCAGGTGGCGGTGCTGGACATGACGGGCTGGGATTCGCATGTCGGCCAGGCCGCGCCGCAGGGCCCCACCTCGAACAGCCTGCGCACGCTCGACGCCGCGCTGGGCACGCTGCGCGACGGGCTGCAGGCCGGCGGCACCTGGTCGCGCACGGTCGTCATCGTGGCCACGGAGTTCGGCCGCACCGTGGCGATCAACGGCACCCAGGGCACCGACCACGGCAGCGGCGGCGTCGCGCTGGCCCTGGGCGGCGCCGTGCGCGGCGGCCGCGTGCTGGCCGACTGGCCGGGCCTGGCCCCGGCCCAGCGCTACCAGGGCCGCGACCTGCGCACCACCACCGACCTGCGCTCGGCGCTGCGCACCGTGCTGGCCGAGCACCTGCAGATCGCGCCCTCGGTGATCGACCGCCGCGTGCTGCCGGACAGCGCCGGCCTGCCGCGCCTGGACCTGCTGCGCGCCTGAGGCGAGCCCGAAGCGGGCTTTGGGCCGCGGACCCTCCGGGCTGGCCCGCTCAACGCGCCCAAGGGCGTTCGGTCTTCTAGCGCTCGGCCTTCGGGCGCTCGGCCACGGCCAGCACCGCGGCGGCCATCCGGGCCGCGGCGCCGCGGTGCTCGGCGGCGAAGGCCAGCGCGCGCGCCGACCAGGCTGCGCGCGCCGGGTCGGCGGCCACCTCGACCGCGCGCCGCACGGCCGCCGCGAGGTCGGCACAGCGCTCGGCCGCGCCGGCCGCCAGGGCGAGCTCGGCGGCCTGCGCGAAGTTGTAGGTGTGCGGCCCCATCAGCAGCGGGCAGCCGCAGGCCGCGGCCTCGATCAGGTTCTGCCCGCCCAGCGGCGCGAAGCTGCCGCCCAGCAGCGCCACGTCGGCCAGCGCGTAGTACAGCGGCATCTCGCCGATCGAGTCGCCGAGCCAGACGTCGACGTCGCGCGCTGCCGCCGCCGGGGACCCGGCGTGGCCCCAGGCGCTGCGGCGCCACGCCGTCAGGCCGGCCTGCGGCACCAGCGCCGCCACCTCGTCGAAGCGCTGCGGATGGCGCGGCACCACGAGCAGCAGCGGCCGCGGCCCCGGCAGCGCGGCCCAGGCCTGCAGCAGCGGCGCCGCTTCGCCCTCGCGCGTGGCCGCGGCCAGCACCACGGCGCGACCCAGGGCCGCGCGCCAGGCGCCCCCCTGCGCCAGCAGCGCCGGCGGCGGCGTCATGTCGAACTTGAGGTTGCCGAGCACTTGCACCTCGCGCGCGCCGAGCGCGCGCAGGCGCTCGGCATCGGCCGCGGTCTGCGCCAGCACGGCGTCGATCGCCGCCACCGCCGGCCGCATCAGCGCGGCCAGTCGCTGCCCCCGGGCCTGGCTGCGCGCCGACAGGCGGGCGTTGGCCAGCACCATCGGCACGCCGGCGCGCTGCGCGGCGTGCAGCAGCGCGGGCCAGACCTCGGTCTCCAGCAGCACCCCGGTGCAGGGCCGGTGGCGGCGCAGGAAGCGGCGCACCGCGCCCGGCGTGTCGTAGGGCAGCCAGGCCTGGGCATCGCCTGCCTGCAGCAGCGCGCGGCCGGCATCGCGGCCGGTGGCGGTGCCGTGCGTCAGCAGCAGCGCCAGCGCGGGCCGCTGCGCCCGCAGCGCCTGCACCAGCGGCGCCGCGGCGCGCGCCTCGCCCAGCGAGACGGCATGGATCCACAGCCGGCCGGGCGGCTGGCGGCCGGTGCCGCCGCCCAGGCGCTCGCGCCAGTGGCGGCGGTATTCGGGCTCGCGCCGGCCGCGCCACCACAGGCGCGCGAAGTACAGCGGCAGGGCCAGGCGCAGCACCAGCGCATAGGCGGCCCGGGCGAGGCGGCCCGGCGTGACCACGGCGCCCGGTGCGTCCGGTGCACCTGGCGAGCCTGGCGAGCCTGGCGAACCGGGCGAGCCTGGCGAACCGGGCGTGGGGCCCGCCGTCAATGCGCCGCCGCGGCGACGTGGGCGTCGGGCTTGACGCCCTTCAGCGCCGCCATCATCAAGGCCTGGATGCGCGCCAGCGCCGCGGTGGTGTGGCCCTCGAAGCGCAGCACCAGCACCGGCGTCGTGTTGCTGGCGCGGACCAGGCCGAAGCCGTCGGCGAAGTCCACCCGCAGGCCGTCGATGGTGCCCACCTCGCCGCCGGGGAAGGCGAGCCGGCCGTCGGCGGCGCGCGCCAGCAGCTCGGCCACGATGGCGTGGTGCTCGCCTTCCGCGCAGGGCACGTTGAGCTCGGGGGTGGCAAAGCTGGTGGGCAGGGCCTCGAGCATCGCGCTGGCATCGCTGCCGCGCGAGACGATCTCGAGCAGCCGCGCCGCGGTGTAGGTGGCGTCGTCGAAGCCGTACCAGCGCTCGCCGAAGAACAGGTGCCCGCTCATCTCGCCGGCGAAGGGCGAGCCGATCTCGCGCAGCTTGGCCTTGATCAGCGAATGGCCGGTCTTCCACATCAGCGGCACGCCGCCCGATGCGCGGATCACCTGCGGCAGGCGCTGCGAGCACTTGACGTCGAAGACGATCGTGGCGCCGGGATGGCGCTGCAGGATGTCGCGGGCGAAGAACATCACCTGGCGGTCGGGGTAGATGATCTGGCCGCTCTGGGTGACCACGCCCAGGCGGTCGCCGTCGCCGTCGAAGGCCAGGCCGAGCTCGGCGCCGGTGGCGTGCACGACCTTGATCAGGTCGGCCAGGTTCTCGGGCTTGCTCGGGTCGGGGTGGTGGTTGGGGAAGTCGCCGTCGACCTTCGAGTACAGGTCGATCACCTCGCAGCCCAGGCCGCGCAGGATGCCCGGCGCGCTGGCGCCGGGGATGCCGTTGCCCGAGTCGACCACGATCTTCATCGGCCGCGCGAGCCGGCAGTCCGAGACGATGCGGTGCGCGTACTCGGCGCCGATGTCCATCGTCGCGCTGCGGCCGCGGCCCTGCGTGTAGGCCCCGGTCTCGATGCGCCGGCGCAGGGCCTGGATCGCCTCGCCGTGGATGGCGTGGCCGGCCAGCACCATCTTGAAGCCGTTGTAGTCCTTCGGGTTGTGGCTGCCGGTGACCTGGATGCCGCTGCGGCAGCCGTGCCGGGCGCGCGTGGCCGCCACGTAGTACAGCATCGGTGTCGTCACCGCGCCCAGGTCGACGACGTCCAGGCCGGTGCTGGCCAGGCCGCGGATCAGCGCCGCCGCCAGGCCCGGGCCCGACAGCCGCCCGTCGCGCCCCACCGCCACCGCGCGCTCGCCGGCGGCCAGCGCCTCGCTGCCGAAGGCGCGGCCCAGCTGCTCGGCGAAGGCCTCGTCGATCGTCTTGCCGACGATGCCGCGGATGTCGTAGGCCTTGAAGATGCTCGCGTCGATGGGCATGGAGCCTCGCGGGAAGGTGGGGGACTGGGGGCCAAGGGCCGCGGGATTGTAGGCAGCCCCCGTGCGCTGTCGATTCGCGCACCGGGCTGTCGATCCGTCGCCGGCCGCGTGCGCCCCTCGGCCCGCTGCCTACACTGGCCGCCATGGCAACCCTTAGCGCCGACACCCTGCGCCGCTCTTGGCGAGCCTGGCTGGGCGGCGACCGGGCCGCGGTGGGCTCGCGCTGGCTCGCGTTACTGTGGACGGTGCTGTTCTCGGCCGCCGTCGCCGTCGGCTTCACGGTCCTCGGGTTCGCGGCCTACGCGCAAGGCGACGGGGCCTGGCGCAACGTCGCCGGCTGGGCCCACTGGTACGGCATCAACCTGGTCGTCTCGCTGTGCATCGGGCTGTCGATCCAGGCCCTGTTCTCGATCGGCTACCGGCTCGTCGACATCGGGCGCGTGCGCGCCGCAGGCCCGCTGCGTCGCACGCTGTTCTTCATGGGCCTGCCGCTGCTGGGGGTGGCCATCGGCTGGCCGCTGGGGGCGGCGATCACGGGCTATCGACCGATCGGCGGCCACCTGTTCGAGAACCCGAACGCACTCGTCGGCACGCTCGGGGTGGTGATCGTCATCACCGCGTTCTTCATGCTCTTGTTCCGCGCCCAGGCCCGCCAGCTGCAGGCCGAGCGCCGCGCCGCCGAAGCGCAGCTGCGGCTGCTGCAGGGCCAGATCGAACCGCATTTCCTGTTCAACACCCTGGCCAACGTGCTGGCCCTGATCGACCACGACGCACCGCGCGCCAAGCAGATGCTGGGCGCCTTCACCGACTGCCTGCGCTCCTCGCTGGGCAGCCTGCGCCAGGGCTCGTCCACGCTGGGCAGCGAGCTCGACCTGGTGCAGGCCTACCTGGGCCTGCAGCAGGTGCGGATGGAAGGCCGGCTGCAGGTCGACATCGACGCCGACCCCGCGCTGCGCGCCGCGCGGCTGCCCCCGCTGCTGCTGCAGCCGCTGGTGGAGAACGCCATCCACCACGGGCTGGAGCCCAAGGTCGAGGGCGGCACGGTGCGCGTGCAGGCACGCGCCGAGGGCGGCCGGCTCGTGCTCACCGTGGCCGACGACGGCCTGGGCCTGGCCGCCGCGCCGCGCCGCCGCGGCGCCGGCCTGGCGCTGGCCAACCTGCGCGAGCGGCTGCTGGCCCATTACGGCAGCCAGGCCGGCTTCGAGCTGGAGGCCGCCGCGCCCGGCACCCGGGCCACGCTGCGCCTGCCGCTGGACCAGCCGCTGGTCCGGCCGCTGGACCCCTCCCCGGCGCCGTGACCCCGGCCCTCCTGACCCCCGCACGAGGAAGACCCGCATGACCACCGCCCTCGTCGCCGACGACGAACCCCATCTGGCGCGCGCGCTGCAGGCCGAGCTGGCCGCGCTGTGGCCCGGGCTCGAGCTGCTGCCCCCGGCCCGCAACGGCCTGGAGGCGGCCGCGGCGATCGCCCGCCATCGGCCCGACCTGGCCTTCCTCGACATCCAGATGCCCGGGCTCACCGGCCTGGAGGTGGCGCAGGGCATCGAGGGCGACACGCGGGTGGTGTTCGTCACCGCCTACGACGCCTATGCCGTGCAGGCCTTCGAGCAGGAGGCGATCGACTACGTGCTCAAGCCCGTGGGCCGCGAGCGGCTGCAGCGCACGGTCGAGCGCGTGCGCCGCGCGCTGCCCGGTGGCGCGGCGACGGAAGGCCCGCAGCTGCTGGCGGCGCTGCAGCGCCTGCTGCCAGCGCCGGCCCCGGCCGCCGAGCGCCTGCGCTGGGTGCGCGCCAGCCGGGGCGAGATCACGCAGCAGATCGCGGTCGAGGACGTGCTGTACTTCCATGCCGACGAGAAGTACACCTGCGTGCGCACCGCGGCGGCCGAGGCCCTGATCCGCACCCCGATCGCGGAGCTCGCCGGGCGGCTCGACCCGGCGCAGTTCTGGCAGATCCACCGCTCGACGATCGTCAATCTCGCCCACCTCGAAGGCACGCGGCGCGACGAGGCCAGCCGGCTGTTCGTGCGCATCAAGGGTCAGCCGCAAGAGCTGCCGGTCAGCCGCGCCTACGTCCACCTGTTCAAGGCGATGTAGCGCCGGCGCCGCCGCCCGGCCGCCGCGGGGCCGCCGCGGCTGCTAGCCTCGGGGCCTGCCCACGCACCTGGAGGCCCGACCGGATGCCCGACCCTGACCCCGCGGCCCCGCCGCAACTGCCGGCCCGCGCCGCCGCGCCGGCCTGAGCATGGCGCTGCTCGAGGTGCGGGGCCTGACCGCGCGCTTTGCCGGCGCGCAGGGCGACTTCGCGGCGGTGGACGGCGTGGGCTTCTCGGTCGAGGCCGGGCAGACGCTGGCGCTGGTGGGCGAATCGGGCAGCGGCAAGAGCGTCACCGCGCTGTCGCTGATGGGCCTGGTGGCGCCGCCGGGCCGGGTCACGGCCGGCTCGGTGAAGCTGGAGGGCCGCGAGCTGATCGGCCTGCCGCGGCGCGAGCTGCAGGCGCTGCGCGGCGGCGCGATGGCGATGGTCTTCCAGGAGCCGATGAGCTCGCTCAACCCGGCATTCACGATCGGCGCGCAGATCGTCGAGGCGCTGCGCCGGCACCAGCGCCTGGGCGCCGCCGACGCGCGGGCGCGGGCGCAGGCGCTGCTCGAGCGGGTGCGCATCCCGGCGCCGGGCCAGCGGCTGGACGAGTACCCGCACAAGCTCTCGGGCGGCATGCGCCAGCGCGCGATGATCGCCATGGCGCTGGCCAACGACCCGCGCCTGCTGATCGCCGACGAGCCCACCACCGCGCTGGACGTGACGATCCAGGCCCAGATCCTGACCCTGATGCACGAGCTGCAGCAGACCACCGGAGCCGCCATCGTGCTGATCACGCACGACCTGGGCGTGGTGGCCGAGGTGTCCGATGCGGTGGCCGTGATGTACGGCGGCCGCATCGTCGAGCAGGCGCCGGTGCGCACGCTGTTCGAGCAGCCGCAGCACCCGTACACGGTGGGCCTGCTGGGCTCGATGCCGCGGCTGCACGGCCGGGCCGACCGGCTGGCCGCGATCCCGGGCCAGGTGCCGGGCCCGCTGGCGCGCCCGCCGGGCTGCGCCTTCGCCGACCGCTGCCCCTTCGCCGAGCCGGCCTGCCGCGCCCAGGTGCCTGCGCTGCGCGAGCTGGCCCCGGGCCATGCCTCGGCCTGCCGGCGCGCGCCGCTGGACCCGCAGGCCCTGCGGGCCCGGCCCTTGCACGCGCAGCCGGCATGACGACGCCACCCCCGCTGCTGCAGGTGCAGGGCCTGGTCAAGCATTACCCGGTGCGGCGCGGCCTGTTCGGCCGCCCCGGCGCGCCGGTGCGCGCGGTGCAGGACGTGGGCTTCACGCTCGGGGCCGGGCAGACGCTGGGCGTGGTGGGCGAATCGGGCTGCGGCAAGAGCACGCTGGGGCGGCTGGTGCTGCGCCTGATCGAGCCCACCGCGGGGCGGGTGGTGTTCGACGGCGTCGAGCTCGGCCGCCTCGGCGCGGCCGCGCTGCGCGCGCAGCGCCGCGCGATGCAGATCGTCTTCCAGGACCCGTACGCCTCGCTCAACCCGCGCATGACGGTGGGCCAGATCCTGGCCGAGCCGCTGCGGCTGCACGGCCTGCACCGCGGCCGCGAGCGCGAGCGCCTGGCCGAGCTGCTGCAGACGGTGGGCCTGGCGCCCGAGCATGCCCAGCGCCGGCCGCACGAGTTCTCGGGCGGGCAGCGCCAGCGCGTGGGCATCGCGCGGGCGCTGGCGGTGCAGCCGCGGCTGATCGTCTGCGACGAGGCGGTCTCGGCGCTGGACGTCTCGGTGCAGGCGCAGGTGGTGAACCTGCTGCAGGACCTGCAGCGCCGGCTCGGCCTGGCCTACCTCTTCATCGCCCACGACCTGGCCGTGGTGCGCCACATCGCCAGCCACGTGGCGGTG
>JAGWMW010000240.1 GCA_028871575.1 Burkholderiales bacterium
CGCTGGGCGCAGCCGTGCGGGCCGGCGAGCCGCTGGCGCGCGTGCACGCGGCCGACGCCGCGGCGGCGCAGGCCGCGGTGGCGGCGGTGGCGGCGGCGATGGTGATCGACGAGGCCGGCCCCGGCCGCGCCGCCGAGGGGGCCAATGGGGCCAATGGGACCGATCGGGCTGATTGGACCGATCGGGCCGTCGGAGTCGTTGGGGCCCATGGGTCGACTCCCGTGGTCGAGACGCTGGGCTGAGCATGGCCAGGACGCCGCAGGTCAAGGTCTGCTGCATCGCCAGCACGGCCGAGGCGCGGCTGGCGCAGGCGCAGGGCGCGGCGGCGATCGGCCTCGTCTCGGCCATGCCCAGCGGGCCGGGCGTGATCGACGATGCGCGCATCGCCGAGATCGCCGCCGCCGTGCGCGGCCGCGGGCTGCGCAGCTTCCTGCTGACGGCGCGCACGCAGGCCCGGGCCATCGCGGCCCAGCACCGCGCCGCGGGCACGACCACGCTGCAGCTGGTGGACGCGCTGCCGCTGGCCGAGCTGCGCGCGCTGCGCGGCCTGTGCCCGGGCGTCGAGCTGGTGCAGGTGATCCACGTCACCGGGCCGTCCGCGGTCGAGGCCGCGCAGGCCGTGGCGCCCTGGGTCGACGCGATCCTGCTCGACTCGGGCAACCCGGCGCTGGCGGTCAAGCAGCTCGGCGGCACCGGCCGCACGCACGACTGGGCGCTGGCTCGGCGCATCCGCGAGGCCGTCGCGCCGCGGCCGCTGTGGCTGGCCGGCGGCCTGCGCGCGCACAACGTGGCCGCGGCCGTCGCCGCGGTGCAGCCGCACGGGCTCGACCTGTGCACCGGCGTGCGCCAGGGCGGCCGGCTGGACGAGGCGCTGCTGGCCGGCTTCATGGCCGCGGTGCGGTCGGCGGCGGCGCCCGCCTGACGGCCCCACGCGCCATGGACGCTCCCGCCAGCCGCGCCTGCGCCAACTGCGGCCGGGCCCTGCCCGAGCCGCGGCCCCACTTCTGCCCCGCATGCGGGCAGGAGACGCGCATCGAGCCGCCGACGCTGCGCGAGTTCGCGCAGCAGTTCGGCGGTGCCTACCTCAGCACCGAGGGCGCGCTGTGGCGCACGCTCGTGCTGCTGCTGCGCCGGCCGGGCGAGCTGACGGTGCAGTACCTGGCCGGGCGGCGCCGGCACTACGTGCTGCCGCTGCGGCTGTACCTGACGATCAGCGTCCTGACGCTGCTGCTGGTGCGCGCCGCGGGCGGCCCGATGACGGTGAACCTGGTGCCCGATGCGCAGGCCCCCGCGTTGCGCACGGGCCGGATCAACCTGCAGGTGCTGGGCAACGCCGGGTTGAAGGACGGCCACTTCTACTGCCGCCGGCTCCCGGACTGGGTCTGCCAGCGACTGAAGCGCCGGCTCGACGTCGACCCGCAGGCGCTGGCACTGCAGGCCGCCGGGTTCAAGGACCGCTTCACCAGCAATCTGGGCGGCGGCATGTTCGTGCTGCTGCCGGCCTTCGCGCTGTGGATGAAGCTGGCCTACTTCAACCGCCGGCGGCGCTACACCGAGCATCTGGTCTTCGCGCTGCACGTGCACGCGTTCTGGTTCCTGGCCCTGGCGCTGACGCTGCCCGACCGGCCGTGGCTCACGATCCCGGCCAGCATCGCCGTGCCCTGGCACACCTTCCTGGCCATGCGCCGGGTCTACGGCGGCCGGCGCTGGCCGCGCCTGCTGCGCGGGGCCCTGGTGGCCTTCCTGTACGGCATCACCCTGGTGGCGATGCTGACCGGCAACGCGCTTTGGTCGCTGCTGATGTGAGCCCCCCGGCACCCTAGAATCGACGCGGCGATGGAGGTCGCGTCGCCGCGCCCGACTGCCAACCGCCGCCGCGTCAACGGCCGGCCCTGCGATGACCCTGAGCTCCCTCACCGCCCTGTCGCCGCTGGACGGCCGCTACGCCCCCAAGCTGGCCGCGCTGCGGCCGCTGCTGTCCGAATACGGCCTGATGCAGCACCGGGTGCGGGTCGAGGTCGAGTGGTTCATCGCGCTGTCCGACGCCGGCTTCGCCGAGTTCGCGCCGCTGTCGGAAGCCGCGCGCGGGCTGCTGCGCTCGCTGGCGGTGCGCTTCCACGAGGCCGACGCCGAAGCCATCAAGGAGATCGAGCGCAGCACCAACCACGACGTCAAGGCCGTCGAGCTGTGGATCAAGTCGCGCCTGAAGGGCCACGCCGAGCTCGAGCGCGCGGCCGAGTTCGTGCACTTCGCCTGCACCAGCGAGGACATCAACAACACCAGCCACGCGCTGATGCTGCAGCGCAGCCGCTGCGAGGTGCTGCTGCCGGCGCTGGACGCGCTGCTGGCCCGGCTGGGCGCGATGGCCGCGGCCCTGGCCGCCACGCCGATGATCAGCCGCACCCACGGCCAGACCGCCAGCCCCACGACCGTGGGCAAGGAGGTGGCCAACGTCGGCGCGCGGCTGGCCACGGCGCGCGCGCGCATCGCCGCGGTGCCGCTGCTGGCCAAGATGAACGGGGCCGTGGGCAACTACAACGCCCACCTCGCCGCCTACCCCGACTTCGACTGGGAGGCCTTCAGCCGCCGCGTCGTCGAGGAGCGGCTGGGCCTGGCCTTCAACGCCTACACGGTGCAGATCGAGCCGCACGACTACATGGCCGAGCTGTTCGACGCCATCGCGCGCGCCAACACGCTGCTCATCGACTGGTCGCGCGATGTCTGGGGCTACATCTCGCTGGGCTACTTCAAGCAGCGGGTGAAGCCGGGCGAGGTGGGCTCGAGCACGATGCCGCACAAGGTCAACCCGATCGACTTCGAGAACGCCGAGGGCAATTTCGGCCTGGCCAACGCCCTGCTCGGCCACCTCAGCGGCAAGCTGCCGATCAGCCGCTGGCAGCGCGACCTGACCGACAGCACCGTGCTGCGCAACATGGGCGTGGCGCTGGGCTACACGCTGCTGGCCTGCGACAGCCTGGGCCGCGGCCTGGACAAGCTCGAGCCGAACCCGGCGCGGCTGGCGGCCGACCTCGACGAGGCCTGGGAGGTGCTGGGCGAGGCAGTGCAGACGGTGATGCGCCGCCACGGCCTGCCCGACCCCTATGGCCAGCTGAAGGATTTCACGCGCGGGCGGCCCGTCACGCGCGAGCTGATGCAGGGCTTCATCGCCGCGCTGCCGCTGCCCCCGGCCGAAGTGCAGCGCCTGCTGGCCCTGACCCCCGCCACCTACACCGGCCTGGCCGCCGCGCTGGCCAGCCGCTGGGCCGGGTCATGAGCGCGCCGGGCCGCTCCCAAGCGCTCATCCCGGAGCGCGCAGCGCAAAGGGTGGCCCTGTGATCCCCGCACGGCCTTCCTTCGGTGCCCAGCTGGCCGCCGCCCAGGCCGCCCACGGCTCGATGCTCTGCGTCGGCCTCGACCCCGAGCCGGCGCGGTTCCCGGCCCTCTGGCGCGACGACCCGGCCCGCCTCTTCGATTTCTGTGCCGCCATCGTCGAGGCCACGCGCGACCAGGTCTGCGCCTACAAGCCGCAGATCGCCTACTTCGCGGCCCACCGCGGCGAGGACCAGCTCGAGCGCCTGATCGCCCACATCCACGCCACCGCCCCCGGCGTGCCGGTGATCCTGGACGCCAAGCGCGGCGACATCGGCGCCACCGCCGAGCAGTACGCGCGCGAGGCCTTCGAGCGCTACCGCGCCGATGCGGTGACCCTCTCGCCCTTCATGGGCCTGGACTCGATCGAGCCCTACATGGCCTACCCGGGCAAGAGCCTGATCCTGCTGTGCCGCACCTCCAACCCCGGCGGCGACGACCTGCAGGCCCAGCGCCTGGAAGGCGGCGAGCGGCTGTACGAGCGCGTCGCGCGGCTCGCGGCCGGCCCCTGGAACCGCACCGGGCAGCTCGGCCTGGTCGTCGGCGGCACCTACCCGGCCGAGCTGTCGCGCGTGCGCGCCCTGGCGCCGACGCTGCCGCTGCTGATCCCGGGCATCGGGGCCCAGGGCGGCGACATCGCGGCGACGGTGCAGGCGGGCTGGCGGCCGGACGGGCCGATCGTCGTGAGCTCCTCCCGCGCCGTGCTGTACGCCGGCACCGCCGGCGACGGCGCCGGCTTCGCCGAGGCCGCGCGCGCCGTGGCCGCCGCCACGCGCGCCGCGCTGCAAAACGCCCGGCGATGAGCCCCGAGACCTTGGCCGAGCTCGACGCGCTGCCGCGCGCGCCGCCGCCGGCCCCGCCGCGGCTGGGCGCGCAGCTC
>JAGWMW010000030.1 GCA_028871575.1 Burkholderiales bacterium
ATCTCCCGGTTCAGCCTGTGCTTGCGCTCCGCGTTGGGCACGCGGCGGTCCATGAAAGTAGCGATGGTTCCAGCTCCTGTTGCAGCCCGAAGGCACCCGGGCCACAGAAAAAACGAACGCGCGCCGAGGGGTCGCTAGACCTTGGCGGCGATGTCGAGGTCGATCTTCCGCAGGAAGTCGGCCATCGGCATCACGCCCAGATCCTGATTGCCCCTGGCGCGCACGGCAACGGTCCCGCCTGCCTTCTCCTTGTCGCCGACGACCAGGATGTACGGAACCTTCTGCATCGAATGCTCGCGGATTTTATAGCCGATCTTCTCGTTGCGCAAATCGAGCTGGGCTCTAACTCCTTGTTTTTGCAACGCTTTCGTCACGCTGGCCGCGTAGTCGGCCTGGTGCTCCGTGATTGCCGAGACGACCGCCTGAACCGGCGCCAGCCAGGCCGGCAGCGCGCCGGCGTGTTGCTCGAGCAGGATGCCGATGAAGCGCTCCAGGCTGCCGACGATGGCCCGGTGCAGCATCACCGGGTGGGCGCGGGCGCTGCTCTCGGTCACGTAGGTGGCGCCCAGGCGCTCGGCGGTGTTGAAGTCGACCTGCATCGTGCCGCACTGCCAGGGGCGGCCGATCGCGTCCTTGAGCGTGTACTCGATCTTCGGGCCGTAGAACGCGCCGTCGCCGGGGCTGACGACGAACTCGCAGCCCGAGCGGCGCAGGGCCTCCATGAGCGCGAACTCGGCCTTGTCCCAGAGCGCATCGGAGCCCACGCGCTTGTCGGGCCGGGTCGCGACCTTGTAGACGATCTCGCTGAAGCCGAAGTCGCGGTAGACCTTCTGCAGCAGCGCCGTGTAGGCCACGCACTCCTCGAGGATCTGGTCCTCGGTGCAGAAGATGTGGCCGTCGTCCTGCGTGAAGCCGCGCACGCGCATGATGCCGTGCAGCGCGCCGCTGGGCTCGTTGCGGTGGCACTGGCCGAACTCGCCGTAGCGCAGCGGCAGGTCGCGGTAGCTGCGCAGCTGCGAGTTGAAGATCAGCACGTGACCGGGGCAGTTCATGGGCTTGAGCGCGTACTCGCGCTTCTCGGACTCGGTCACGAACATGTGGTCGCGGTAGTTGTCCCAGTGCCCCGTCAGCTCCCACAGGTGCTTGTCCAGGATCTGCGGCCCCTTGACCTCCTGGTACCCGTTGTCGCGGTAGACGGCGCGCATGGCCTGCTCCACCTGCTGCCAGATCGTCCAGCCCTTGGGGTGCCAGAACACCAGACCGGGCGCCGCCTCTTCCATGTGGAACAGGTCGAGCTCGCGCCCGAGCCGGCGGTGGTCGCGCTTCTCGGCTTCCTCGAGCATGCGCAGGTAGCCCTGGAGCGCCTCCTTGCTGGCCCAGGCGGTGCCGTAGATGCGCTGCAGCTGTTCGTTGGCCTGGTCGCCGCGCCAGTAGGCGCCGGCCAGCTTCGTCAGCTTGAAGTGCTTGAGCCGGCCGGTGCTGGGCACGTGCGGGCCGCGGCAGAGGTCTTCGAAGGCGCCTTCGCGGTACAGCGAGACGTCCTCGCCGGCCGGGATGCTGCCGATGATCTCGGCCTTGTAGTCCTCGCCCAGCGACTTGAAGTAGGCCACCGCCTCGTCGCGCGGCAGCACCCGGCGCTGTACCGGCTCGTCCAGCCGGGCCAGCTCGGTCATGCGCTGTTCGATCGCGGCCAGGTCCTCGGGCGTGAAGGGCCGCTTGTACGCGAAGTCGTAGTAGAAGCCGTTCTCGATCACGGGCCCGATCGTCACCTGGGCTTCGGGGAAGAGCGACTTCACCGCGTACGCGAGCAGGTGCGCGGTCGAATGGCGGATGACCTCCAGGCCCTCGGGGCTCTGGTCGGTGACGATGGCCAGGCGTGCGTCGCGCTCGATGCGGTAGCTGGTGTCGACCAGCCGGCCGTCGACCTGGCCGGCGATCGCCGCCTTGGCCAGGCCGGCGCCGATCGACGCCGCGACCTCAGCCACGGTTACCGGCGCATCGAACGCGCGCGAGGAACCATCGGGCAAGCGGATCTGGATCATGGAAGGGCACTCCAAAAGCGCCGAAGCGCGGGGTCAGCCGCGCTTCGGTGTCGAGAGGGAGGGTGACGACGGGCGCGGCGGGCTAGACCTGGATGCAGGTCGAGACGGTCAAGCACGGAGTCCGCGGTGTCATAACCGGTTCGCCTTTCTCGCTCTTGCAAGGGGTGGGCCGAGGCTGCCAAGTCTAGCCGATGGCCCGGGTCGGCCCTCAAGGCAGCGGCAAGGCCTGGATCGAGCGGCCGCCCTGCACCGCCTGCGCGAACTCGTCGGCCAGGCGCTGGCTTTCGGCCAGCGCGCCGCGCCACGCGCGCCGGCGCGCGTCGTGGTCGTCACCGTAGGCCTTGAAGTCGCTGCGATCGGGCAGCTTGCCACCCGGCAGGGTGCGCAGCCAGGCGGGGCTGGGCGCCAGCACCACGACGTTGTCCAGCGCCGGGCTGGCGCGGTGCCGGCGCGGCCAGGGCTTGTCGAGCCAGCCGGGCACGATGCGGCTCTGGAAGTGCGGGTAGAGGACGAGGCCCTCGCCCAGCGCCGCGTAGTCCAGGTGCAGGTGGTAGTCGGTGATGCCGCCGTCCCAGTAGGCGCCGCGCGGGCCGCCGGGGACGTCGTGCACGGCGTTCAGCCAGAAAGGGATCGAACAGCTCGCCAGGATGGCCGGCGCCAGGTTCTGCGGCGTCAGTGTCGCGGTGTGGCTGCGGAAGTCGGCCAGCGGCACCGGCAGCGGGTCGCGCCCGTCGCTGAAGACCACGCGCTCGAGCCACAGCCCGAGCGCGCGCCGCCGTGCGGCATTGCTGAGGAAGGCACCCAGGTAGCCCAGCGGCGTGCGCCAGCGGCCCTCGCGCCGCAGCAGGTGGCGGCCGCGGCTGGTGAACACGTGCAGCCGCCAGCGCGGGTGCGCCAGCACCTCGGCGGCGCGCCGGCCCAGGCGCTCGTCGAGCTTGCGGCCGAAGGTCGCGCTCACCTGCGCCGGCGTCGGGGCGCTGCCCGGCGCCTGGTCGTAGTGCTGGGTGATGTAATCCTCGGCGAGCTGGGCCAGCGCGCGGTCGGCGTCGGGCAGGCAGGCGCAGGCCAGGCGCCAGGCCCCGATCGACGCCCCCAGCAGGTGGATGCGCTGCGGCGCATCGCGCAGCCAGTGGCCGAAGAGGAAGCGGTCCAGCGGATTGAGCGCCAGGCCCTTGGGACCGCCCGCCGCGGCCGGGATCACGCGCACATCGGCCGCGCGCAGGCCGCGGTCGCGCAGCAGCGCCTGCGCCCGCGGGCCGGCGTAGATGTGCAGCGCGGTCATGGCCGGGCGCCTGCCGAGCTGGCTCAGGGCCGCCGGATCGGCAGCTTGGCCAGCGCAGCGGCCAGCGCGCCCGGCGCCGCCGGCGCGCTGTCGCGGCGTGGGCGCTCGTCACGCGCCGCCGGCTTGTAGCCGGGCCCGGCGGAAGGCGGCCGGGCCGGCGCGTCGAGCTTCATCGTCAGCGCGATGCGCTTGCGCGCGGCATCGACTTCAAGCACGCGCACCTTCACGATCTGGCCGGTGCGCACGACCTCGCGCGCATCGGCGACGAAGCGGGAGGCGAGCTGGCTGACGTGGACCAGGCCGTCCTGGTGCACGCCCAGGTCGACGAAGGCACCGAACTGCGCCACGTTGCTGACCGTGCCCTCGAGCACCATGCCCGGCTGCAGGTGGCCGATCTCGCTGACGCCCTCGGCCAGCCGCGCGACCTTGAAGCCGGGCCGCGGATCGCGGCCCGGCTTCTCGAGCTCGGCCAGGATGTCGCGCACCGTGACGATGCCGAAGCGCTCGTCGGCAAAGGCTTCGGGCTTCAGGCTGCGCAGCACCTCGGCGCGCCCCATCAGCTCGGCCACCGGCCGGCCGGTGACGGCGAGCAGCTTCTCGACCACGGGGTAGGTCTCGGGGTGCACGCCGGTCTGGTCGAGCGGGTTGTCGCCGTCGCGGATGCGCAGGAAGCCCGCCGCCTGCTCGAAGGTGCGCGGGCCCAGCCCCGCCACGTCGAGCAGCTGGCGCCGGTGGCGGAACGCCCCCTGGGCATCGCGCCAGCGCACGATGCCGGCCGCCACGGCGGGCGACAGGCCCGAGACACGCGCCAGCAGCGGCGCCGACGCCGTGTTCAGGTCCACGCCGACCGCATTGACGCAGTCCTCGACCACCGTGTCCAGCGTGCGGGCCAGCGCGTTCTGGTCGACGTCGTGCTGGTACTGGCCCACGCCGATGCTCTTGGGGTCGATCTTGACCAGCTCGGCCAGCGGGTCCTGCAGCCGCCGCGCGATGCTCACCGCGCCACGCAGGCTCACGTCGAGATCGGGCAGCTCGTGGCTGGCGAACTCGCTGGCCGAATACACCGAGGCCCCGGCTTCGCTCACCACCACCTTGTCCAGCGCCAGCCCCGGCGCCAGCGCCTGCACGCGGCGGATCAGATCGCCCGCGAGCTTGTCGGTCTCGCGGCTGGCGGTGCCGTTGCCGATGGCGATCAGGCTCACGCCGTGTTCGGCCACCAGCCGGCCCAGCGCCTGCACCGCGCCTTCCCAATCGCAGCGGGGCTCATGCGGGTAGACCGTCTGCGTGGCCAGCACACGGCCGGTGTCGCTGACCACGGCCACCTTCACGCCGGTGCGGATGCCGGGGTCCAGGCCCATCACCACGCGCTTGCCGGCCGGGGCGGCCAGCAGCAGGTCGCGCAGGTTGTCGGCGAACACCTTGATCGCCACGCCCTCGGCGGCTTCGCGCAGCCGCGCGTAGAGGTCGCGCTCCAGGCTCAGGCTCAGCTTGACCTTCCAGGTCCAGGCGATGCAGCGCCGGATCAGCGCGTCGCCCGGCCGCCCGGCGGGCTGCCAGCCCAGGTGGCGTGCGATGCGGCCTTCGGCCAGCGACACCGCGCCGGCACCCGGCGCGGCGGCCTCTGGCTCGTCGAGCGCCAGCGTCAGGTCCAGCCAGCCCTGCGCGCGGCCGCGGAACACCGCGAGGGCGCGGTGGCTGGGCATCTCGCGGATGGGCTCGGCGTGGTCGAAATAGTCGCGGAACTTGGCCGCCTCGGCCTGCGTGCCGTCCTTGCCCTCGATCAGGCGGCTGTGCAGCCGGCCCTCGGCCCACAGCCATTCGCGCAGCGCGCCCACCAGCACCGGGTCCTCGGCCCAGCGCTCGGCCAGCAGGTCGCGCACGCCGTCGAGCACGGCCGGCGCATCGGCAAAGCCCGCGGCCGCATCGACGAAGGCGATCGCCTCGTCCAGCGGCACCCGGGCGGGGTCGCCGAACAGCCGGTCGGCCAGCGGCTCGAGGCCGGCCTCACGCGCGATCTGGCCCTTGGTGCGGCGCCGGGGCTTGTAGGGCGCGTACAGGTCTTCGAGGGCCTGCTTGGTGGCCGCGGCCTCGATGGCGCCCCTCAAGTCGGGGGTCAGCCGCCCTTGCTCGTCGATGCTCTTCAGCACTGCCTCGCGGCGCGCGCCGAGCTCGCGCAGGTAGGCCAGCCGCGACTCCAGCGCGCGCAGCTGGATGTCGTCCAGGCCCGCGGTGGCCTCCTTGCGGTAGCGCGCGATGAAGGGCACCGTGGCACCGCCGTCGAGCAGATCGACGGCAGCCTGCACCTGGGCCGGCCGGGCCTGCAGTTCGCCGGCGAGTTGTAAGACGATGTGATCCAAGAGAAGGCAACGGGGTGAGAAAGGCGCGGCAGTCTAGTCGCTACCGCACATACGCCCGGGGCCGAACTGGGTTTAAATCAAGGATGTGGAGTCGCAGCCTGCGTGCAGCCCTCCAGACCCAGCAGAAAGGACCCGGCAGTGATGGACACCTCGACGCGGACCTGGGGCGCTTGGGCACAGTGCGGGGCGATCGCGCTGCTGGCCGCCTGCAGCGGCGGCGGGGGTGGCGGCTCCGGCGGCACGGGCACAGCAGCCGGCGGCGCCACGAGCTTCAGCCTGGGCGGCCAGGTCGGCGGCCTGCCGTCGGGCGCCAGCGTCACCCTGCAACTCAACGGCGGCGAGGCCCTCGTGGTGGCGGCCAACGGCAGCTTCACCTTCACCACGCCACTGGCCACCGGGGCGGCCTACCGCGTGGCGGTCTCGGCCCAGCCGCAGGGGGCGCTGTGCAGCGTGGCCGGCGGCAGCGGCACCGTCGGCACCGGCAACATCACGGGCATCGGCGTGGGCTGCACCACCACGGCGGCCGCCGGCGCGACCACGGGCTCCACGGCCCTGTCGGCGCTGTCGGCCGGCGATGCCCGGGTGGCCCTGGTGCCGCTGAACCTGCCGCGCTCGGTCAACGCTGCCAGCGGCGTGCTGCCGGTGGGCATCGACGGTCGCACGGTCGTCACCGGCGGGCCCGTGGCCACCTCGTTCCCGATCCAGTCGTGCAGCACCGACTCGGTCAACCTGGTCGCGGTCTGCATGAACTACAGCAGCGCCACCGTCGCGCTGCTCGACCTGTCACGCTTCGCGACCAGCCTGAACACCGCCGACATCGCGGTGCGCGAGTTCGACACCGGCGCCCCGGCCACGCCCACCACCACTTTCTCCGGCAGCCCCGGCTGCCGCCTGTGCGGCCTGGTCAGCGTGCCGGCGCTGAAGGCCTTCGTCGTCGCGGCGTACGACGGCTACCGCGTCTACGGCTACCCCGCGGCCGGCGCCGCCTCGCCGCTGGTGCCGACCCGGATCTATACCGTGCCGGTGACCGAGAACTTCGCGCTGTCCAACGCCCATGCCTGGCTCGTCTCGCCCGACTACAAGACCATCGGCAGCAACCCGCGCCAGCTGCGCGTGATCGACCTCGCCAAGGGCATCGCCTACACCTGGATCGGCGTGACCAACCTGTGCCTGTCCACCGACGGCCCGGCCTGCACCGCGTTCTCGAGCCAGGAGGTCGACTCGGTGGCCTTCGCCGACGACACCGGCCTGCTGACGATGGACAGCGAGACCGGCAATGCGCAGATGGCGGTCGACATGAGCCGGGCCGTGTTCGACGACGCCAGCGCCACCTTCAGCGCCCCCTACGCCTACGCCGACCTGTCGGTGCTCGACGGCTCGGGCCTGGGCTACATGGCGGGCCTGCTGGCCAGCTCGCTGGGCCACTGGGGGTACGCGGTGGCCGAGTACGGCAACGCCGTCGTCGGCGTGCAGCAGATGGCCGACAGCCTGCCCGCCAGCGGGCCGGTGGCGCTGCCGGCGCCGAACCCGCTGTACCTCGACCTCTCCACCCTGGCCAACCACGGCGCCTGCGCCGCCGCCCCGGTGGGCGGGGTCGACCCGCACGCGCAGGGCTACACCGTCACCACGGCCGGCAACGCGCTGGGCCTGTTCGTCTCGGGCGACAGCCGCTGCCTGGCCGTGATCGACTTCGCCAAGTTCTACGCCGCGCCGCGCCAGCCTGGCGCGATGAGCCATCTCGTCGACACCAGCAACTACGACCCGGTGGCCAGCGGCGCCGTCACGTTCTACGCCTTGCCGGGCGTCTGAACAGCTGGCAAGGCGGCCGCCAGCCAGGCCGCCGCGCCCTCGCCTGCCAGGCGCCCGGTCGCGAAGCAGGCGGTGAGCAGGTAGCCGCCGGTGGGGGCCTCCCAGTCGAGCATCTCGCCGGCGCAGAACACACCGGGCCGCCCGCGCAGCATCAGCGCGTCGTCCAGGGCCTCGAAGCACACGCCGCCGGCCGTGCTGATGGCTTCCGCGATCGGCCGCGGCGCCAGCACCCGCAGCGGCAGCGCCTTGATCGCCGCGGCCAGGCGATGCGGGTCGGCCTGGTCTGCGCGAGGCACGCATTCCCAGACCAGCGCCGCCTTGGCGCCGGCCAGGTTCAGGCGCGACTTCAGGTGCGTGGCCAGGGATCGCGGGCCGCGCGGGTGGGCGATCTCCTGCGCCAGCTCGGCCTGGCTGCGCGCGGGCAGCAGGTCCAGGTGCAGCAGCGCCGAGCCGTCCCGCTCGATGGCGTCGCGCAGCGCGGCCGAGTGGGCGTAGACCAGGCTGCCCTCGATGCCGCCGGCGGTGAGCACGCATTCGCCGAGCTGGCGTCGGCCGGCGAACTCGATCGCCACCGACTTCAGCGGGGCGCCAGCATGGCGGGTTCGCAGGTGCTCGCTCCAGTCGATGTCGAAGCCGCAGTTCGAGGGCCGCAGCGGCGCCAGCGCCACGCCCTGCGCGGCCAGCAGCGGCCACCAGGCGCCGTCCGAGCCCAGCCGCGGCCAGCTCGCGCCCCCCAGGGCCAGCACGGTGGCGTCGGCGTGGTGCGCTTGCTCGCCCTCGGGCGTGGCCACGCGCAGCGCGCCGTCATGGGCCCAGCCCAGCCAGCGCCGGCGCATGTGAAAGCGCACGCCCTGCCCACGCAGCCGGTGCAGCCAGGCGCGCAAGAGCGGCGCCGCCTTCAGGTCGCTCGGGAAGACACGGCCCGAGCTGCCGACGAAGGTGGCGATGCCCAGCCCCGCCGCCCAGTCGCGCAGGCCCCGCGCATCCAGGCGCTGCAGCGCGGCGGCCAGCGCCGGCTGGCGCGCGCCGTAGCGGGTGGCGAAGGTGGCGGCGTCTTCGCCGTGCGTGAGGTTCAGCCCGCCTCGGCCCGCCAGCAGCAGCTTGCGGCCCACCGAGGGCATGGCGTCGAACAGATCGACGCCGCAGCCGCGCTCGGCCAGCGCCTCGGCCGCCATCAGGCCGGCCGGCCCACCCCCGATCACGGCGACGCTGGTCATGGCGCGGCACTGTAAGGCCGGCCGCCGCCGGCCGACTCCAGGACTGCTTTCAAGAGGGGAGACTCGAACCATGCGCAATGCCCTTCTGGTGGTCGCCGCCCTGGCCACCGCCCTGGCCGCCGTCCAGCCCGTGAACGCCGGCACCGGCCTCGCCTGCGAGGCCGCCTCCGGCCCCACGCTGCCGACGCTGGTCGAGCTCTACACCTCGGAAGGCTGCAGCTCGTGCCCGCCGGCCGAGCGCTGGCTCTCGTCGCTGAAGGACCGGCCGGGCGTGATCGCGCTGGCCTTCCACGTCGACTACTGGGACCGGCTGGGCTGGTCCGACCGCTACGCCAGCCGAGCCGGCACCGCGCGGCAGTACGAGGTCGCCCGTCGCGCCGGCGACGGCACGGTCTACACGCCACAAGTGCTGGTCGGCGGCCAGGACTGGCGCGGCTGGCCCGGGCTGCCCGCGGCCGGTGCGGCGAGCCCGGTGCGTCTGCGGCTGGCGCGCGCAGGCCAGACGGTGACGGCCGAGGTCAGCCGCCAGAAGGCCGCTCACGAGCAGGTCGCGCCGGCGCAGCTGGCCGGCTACTGGGCCGTGGTCGAGGACGGCTACGACAGCCACGTGCGCGCCGGCGAGAACGCCGGCGCCACGCTGCACCACGACGACGTCGTGCGCCTGTACCGGCCCGTGGCCGCCTGGCCGGCCGCGGTGCCGCAGCGGCTCGAGCTGCAGGTCTCGCCCGGCGTGGCCGAGCACCCGCGCCGCGTCGTCTTCGTCGTCACCGACCCGGCCACGGGCCGGCCGCTGCAGGCGCTGGCGCTGGGCTGCTGACTCAGCCGCGCAGCGCCTGGCGCAGCTGCGCGCCGATCTCGGGCCGGGCCACGAAGGGGTCGGTCGGGTTGCGCGGCGTCATGAGGTCTTCCAGCCGCGTCTGCACGCTGGCCAGGCTCTTCGGGTGGCTGTAGATGTAGAAGCGCCTCGCGTCCATTGCGTCGAAGACGAACTGCGCCACGTCGGCCGCGCTGACCTTGCCGCGCGTCACGGCCTGGTCGCTCATCGCCTGCGCGATGACCTGGCTGCGCGTGGGCGCCTGGCTGCGCTTGAGTTCGGCCGGCCGGTTGCGCTCGCTCTGGTGGATGCCGGTGGGCACGAAGAACGGGCACAGCACGTGCGCGTGCACCTGGGTGCTGACCAGGGCCAGGTCCTGGTACAGCGTCTCGCTGATCGAGACCACGGCGTGCTTGCTGGCGTTGTAGACGCCCATGTTGGGGGCGTTCAGCAGGCCGGCCATGCTGGCGGTGTTGACGATGTGGCCGCGCCAGCCCGGGTCGGCCTCGGCGGCAGCCAGCATCAGCGGCGTGAACACGCGCACGCCGTGCGCCACGCCCATGAGGTTGACGCCGATGACCCATTCCCAATCCTGTGCCGACTGCTCCCAGATCAGCCCGCCGGCACCGACGCCGGCGTTGTTGAAGACGAAGCAGGGCGCACCGAAGCGCGCCATCGTGGCCGCGCCCAGCGCCTCGACCTCGGCCGCCTTGGACACGTCGAGCCGGTGGCGCAGCACCGCCGCGCCCAGGCCCTCGATCTCCTGCGCGGCGCGGTCGAGCGCCCCCTGCTGCACGTCGGCCATGACGACGTTCATGCCGCGCCGGGCGGCGATGCGGCTGGCCTCGAGGCCGAAGCCCGAGGCCGCGCCGGTGATGACGGCGGTGCCGCCTTGCCATGGGGTCATGACTGCTCCTGCTTGATCTGGAAGCCGGCGCGCGGGAAATGCACGTGCACGGTGCCGGCGCGCGGGTCGTGGCGGCGGATCACGACTTCGTCGCCGCCGAGCCCGACCAGCGTGCCGGCCACCGGGTCGCGGCCGTAGTCGGTGGGCGTGACGGTGACGGCCTGGCCGGCCTCGAAGCCCAGGCCGGCGGCCACCGCGCAGGGGGCGTGGCCGCCGGCCGAGGCCGCGATGGCCAGTGCGTCGGCGCTGTCCAGCGGCTCGGGCCGGCCATGGCCGAATGCCTGCATCCGGGCGAACCAGGCGTCGATCGCGGCGTACGGTGCCAGGATCGTCGCCACCGGCCCGCCGCTGTGCACGAACCAGAGGCAGTGCGCGACCGCGAAATCGGCGATCGAGGGCCGATCGCCGAACAGGAAGGCCCGGCCACCGGCCAGCTGGCCTTCCAGCGCCGCGAGCTGGCTGCGCAGGTTGGCGGTGGCATCGGCCACGGTCTGGCGCGTCATGCCGGCGGTGAAGGGCGCGCGGTCGGCGGCGAAGGCCTTCAGCATCTCGGGCGGCGCGCCGGCGAAGCGGTGCGCCATGCCGGCAGGCTGCATGGTGTAGGGGATCACGGTCCAGAACAGCGTGGCGTCGGCCCATTGTGCGAACAAGGGCGCCAGCGGCGCCTCGGCCGGGAACAGCGTGGGCGCGGGCGCCCGCTGCTCCAGCAGCCGGGCGATCAGCGCCGTGTCGCAGTAGACGTCGGCGCCGACCTGCGCGAAGGGCGTGCGGCGGTAGCCGCCGGTCAGCGCCACCACGTCGGGCTTGGGCAGGATGCTCGGCACCTTGACCGAGCGCCAGGCCAGGCCCTTGAAGCCCAGCATCAGGCGCGCCTTCTCGGCGAACGGCGAGCCGTCGTAGTGGTGCAGGATCAGGTCGTTCATCAGGCGGTCTCCAGGGGCATGGCGCGCGCGATCAGCGCGGCCGGATCGTGGCGCGCGGGCAGCAGGCCGAAGACATCGGCCGCGCCCGCCAGGCGCGAATCGCAGAAAGCATCGAACACCGCCGCCGGCGCCTGCGCCTGCAGCAGCCCGGCCTGCAGCAGCAGCGCCAGCTCTCGCGCCAGGCCGCGCGCCTGGCCTTCGTCGGTGACGCCGTCGATGCGGCGCAGCAGCGCGTCGGCGGCGCGGTCGAAGGCCGCGTTCGCGCCGCGGGCCGATCGCCATTCGTGCTCGAGCGCGGGGGCCACGTCGGCGCCCCGCAGCGCCCGCAGCAGGTCCAGCGCCATGATGTTGCCCGCACCTTCCCAGATGCTGTTGACCGGCATCTCGCGGTAGATGCGCGCCATCACGCCCTCGCCCTCGCCCTCGGACTCGACGTAGCCGTTGCCGCCCAGGCACTCCATCGCCTCCTGGGCGTAGGCGCTGCCGCGCTTGCAGATCCAGAACTTGGCCACTGGCGTGAGCAGGCGGCGCATGACGGCCTCGTGGCCGTCATCGACATGGCGGGCCTCGTGGCCGTCATCGGTATGCCGGGCCTCGTGGCCGTCATTGGCATGCCCGGAATCATGCGCATCGTTGCCGTGCTCGGTGCGGTCCACGGCCACCGCCAGCCGCAGCGCCAGCGCGGTGGCGGCCTCGCTCTCCAGCGCCAGGTCGGCCAGCACGCTCTTCATCAGCGGCTGCTCGATCAGCGGCTTGCCGAAAGCCCGCCGCTGGGCCGTGTGGTGCAGGGCCAGGCTCAGCGCCTGGCGCATCAGGCCGGCGGTGCCCAAGGCGCAATCCAGCCGCGTCAGCGCGCCCATGGCCAGGATCTGCGGCACGCCGCGGCCCTCTTCGCCCACCAGCCAGGCGGCAGCGCCGTCGAACTCGACCTCGGCGCTGGCGTTCGCGTGGTTGCCCAGCTTGTGCTTCAGGCGCTGCAGGGCGATGGCGTTGCGGCCGCCCTCGGGCAGCCAGCGCGGCAGGAAGTAGCAGCTCAGGCCGGCCGCGGATTGCGCCAGGATCAGGAAGGCGTCGCACATCGGCGCCGAGAAGAACCACTTGTGGCCGGTGACGAGATGGCGCCGGCCCCAGGCGTCGGTCTCGGCGAACACGGCCCGCGTGGTGTTGGCGCGCACGTCCGAGCCGCCCTGCTTCTCGGTCATGCCCATGCCCATCGTCACGGCGCTCTTGTGCTCGAAGGGCAGGAAGCGGCCGTCGTAGGCGCGGCTGGCGAGCTTCGGGCCCCAGGCCGCGTGCAGCGCCGGATGGGCACGCAGCGCGGGCGTGACCGCGTAGCTCATCGACACCGGGCACAGCACGCTCGGCTCGGCCTCGGTGTAGAGCATGAAGGCCGCCGCGCGCTCGACATGCGAGCCCGCCCCGCCGACCCAGGGCGTGCCGTGCAGCCCATGGCCCAGGGCGCGCGCCATCAGCGCATGGTAGGCGGGGTGGAACTCGACCTCGTCCAGGCGCCGGCCGACGCGGTCGTGCGTGTGCAGCTGCGGCGGGTGCGCGTTCGCCAGCCGGGCCTCGGCCTGCATCGCGGCCGAGCCGGCCTCCGAGCCCAGTGCGTCCAGCCGCGCAAGGTCCAGCCCCGGCGCATGCAGCGCCAGCGCATCGCGCAGCGGCCGGTTGGCGCGCAGCAGGTTCAGGCCCGCCAGCGGCGTGCTCTGGTTGAAGACCTCGTGCGTCGCGCCCATCAGGCTGCCCGCAGCATCTGCAGATGCGGGATCCCGTCTTCGAGATAGGGCTCGCCGACGCGCTGGAAACCGAAGCTGCCGTAGAAGCGCTCCAGATGCTGCTGGGCGCTGATGCGCACGGCCTGCCCCGGCCAGACCGCCGCGCAGCGCGCCAGGCCCTCGGCCACCAGCGCGCGGCCCGCGCCCTGGCCGCGCCGCTCGGGCGCGATCACGACGCGGCCGATCGAGGGCTCGGCGTACTTGGTGCCCGGGTCGACCACGCGCAGGTAGGCCTGCAGCACCCCGGCCGCATCGTGGCCCAGCAGGTGGCCGGCCTGGCGGTCCAGCCCGTCGGCATCGAGGTACGGGCCCTGCTCGAGCACGAAGACGCGGCTGCGCAGCGCCAGCAGGTCGTAGAGCCGGTCCACGCCCAGGGCCCCGAAGCGCAGCCAGGTCCAGGCCAGTGGCGACGATCGGTCCGGCATTCAGATCAGCTTGACCAGCTGCTTGCCGAAGTTGCGGCCCTTCAGCAGCCCGAGGAAGGCTTCGGGCGCGGCGGCGATGCCCTGGGCCACGCTCTCGCGGTACTTCAGCTTGCCCGCGGCGACCAGGCCGCCCAGCTCCTGCAGCGCCTGCGGCCACAGCGGCATGTGCTCGCTGACGATGAAGCCCTGCAGCTTCAGGCGCTGCGTGAGCAGCAACCGGCCGTTGGCGATGGCCAGCGACTCGCCCTCGTAGCCCGAGATCAGGCCGCACAGCGCGACGCGGCCGAAGGCGTTCATGCGCGAGAGCACGGCGTCGAAGATCCTGCCGCCGACGTTCTCGAACAGGCCGTCCACGCCCTTCGGCGCGGCCGCATCCAGCGCCGCGGTGAGCGAGGCGAAGTCGCGGTGCGCCTTGTAGTCGATGCAGGCGTCGAAGCCGAGTTCGTCGACGACGTAGGCGCACTTGTCGGCGCCGCCGGCGATGCCCACGGCACGGCAGCCGCGCGACTTGGCGAGCTGCCCGACGGCGCTGCCGACGGCGCCGCTGGCGGCATCGACGACGATGGTCTCGCCCGCCTTGGGCTGGATGAGGTGGATCAGCCCGACCCACGCCGTCACGCCCGGCATGCCGACCGCGCCCAGGTAGGCCGCCAGCGGAATGCGCGTGGCATCCACCTTGCGCAGCAGCCCGGCCTGGCCGCCGTCGACGACGGCGTATTCCTGCCAGCCGCCCATGCCCACGACCTTGTCGCCCGCGGCGTAGCCCGGGTGCCGGGACTCGACCACCTCGCCCACGGTGCCGCCGATCATGACCGCGCCGATCGGCTGCGGCTCGGCGTAGTTCTTGGCGTCGTTCATGCGCATGCGCATGTAGGGGTCCAGGCTCAGGTAGTGGTGGCGCACCAGCACCTGGCCGTCGGCCGGCGCGGGCACCGGCACTTCCTCGAGGCGGAAATTGTCGACGCTGGCCTCGGCGGCGGGGCGAGAGGCGAGGACGATGCGGTGGTTGGTCATGAAGGCTCCTGGTTCGGGTTCGACGCCGCGGGCTGCGGCGACTTCGCGTGCCGGCCCTGGGTGGGCAGCGCACGCAGGTACTTGAAGGTGCCGGTGGCATGGGCGCACAGCCGGCCGTCTTCGTCGGACACGCTGGCTTCGCAGAACGCCAGCGTGGTGGTCTTGTGCAGCAGCCGGCCGACGGCGCGCAGCCGGCCCTCGGCGGCGCGCACGAAGCTGGTCTTCATCTCGATCGTGGCCACGCCGGGGCCCCGCACGGCCCCCGCTGCCGCCAGCGCAGCGCCGTCGCCGGCCGCCGATTCGCTGGCCCCGCCGCCGCTGCGCGCGGCATGCGCCATCGCCACGTCCAGCATCGTCATCAGCACGCCGCCATGGGCCACGCGCCAGCTGTTGAGGTGGCCCTCGGCCAGGTCCACGCGCAGCTCGGCCTGCCCGCCCTCGAACGACCAGAGCTCGAAGCCGAGCTGCTCGACGAAGGGGATGCGCAGCGGGAAGCGCAGCGGGGCCACGGCG
Source organism: Burkholderiales bacterium (assembly GCA_028871575.1). GTDB lineage: Bacteria > Pseudomonadota > Gammaproteobacteria > Burkholderiales > Burkholderiaceae_C > Rubrivivax. The sequence continues at coordinate 15,082 of JAGWMW010000030.1, forward strand.
GTGCGGGGGTCGGTCGGCGCGCGATCAGCCGCCGTGCACCGAGCTGACGCCGCCGTCCACGGCCAGGATCTGCCCGGTGATGTGCTTGCCCGCCGCGCTGGCGAACAGCAGCGCGGCGCCCTTGAGGTCGTCGTCGTCGCCGATGCGCTTGAGCGGCGCGCCGGCGGCCAGCTTCTCGACCCCGAACTGCGCCAGCACGCCCTTGGTCATCTTGCTCGGGAAGAAGCCCGGCGCCAGCGCGTTGACGGTGATGCCGTAGGCGCCCCACTCGGCCGCCAGCGTGCGCGTGAAGTTGACCGCCGCGCCCTTGCTGGTGCCGTAGGCGATGAACTTGACGTCCATCGAGCCGCCCAGGCCCGCGATCGAGGCCACGTTGATGATTCGGCCGTGGCGGTTCGGGATCATGCTGGCCCGGCCCACCGCCTGCGCGAACAGGAACAGGCTGCGGATGTTCAGGTTCATCACCTTGTCCCAGGCCTCGAGCGGATGGTCCTCGGCCGGGGCGCCCCAGGTGGCGCCGGCGTTGTTGACCAGGATGTCGATGCGGCCGCAGCGCCGCATCGTCTCGTCCACCACCTGCTGCACCTGCGCCGGATCGCTGGCGTCGCCGGCCACGAACTGCGCCGCGATGCCGCGCGCGGCCAGGTGCGCGACCGCCGCCTCCAGCTCGGCGGCCTTGCGCGCGCTCAGCATCAGGCGCGCGCCGGCCTCGCCCAGCGCCTCGGCGATCTGCAGGCCCAGGCCGCGCGAGCCGCCGGTGACGAGGGCAATCTGCCCGCTCAGGTCGAAGAGTTTCTGGACGGGGGTGCTCATGGGCGATCTCCGGGGTTCGGACGACGGGGGGTGGGAGCCGGCGGCGACCGGCGCGCGCGCACGACGACGAGGACGGCCCCGGCCAGGGCGGCGGCAACGCCTGCCAGGCCGAAGGCCCAGGCGATGGCGGCGCCCTCGCGGCCCAGGAACAGGGCCAGGCACAGCGACAGCAGGCCGCCGTAGATCAGCACCCAGATCAGCTTCTCGAGCGCGCCGTTGTCCATGCTCAGAACGCGTCCTCGGCCAGCGTGCGGCAGACGTCGTTGCGGCTGGCGACCACGGCGAGCCAGGCGTCGATGCGGGGCAGCTCGTAGTCGAAGAAGTAGCGCATTGCGCCGTGCAGGCCATCGGTCAGTGCACTTCGGCCGGCCGCCTGGGCAGCCAGCGCCAGGTCCAGCCAGATCCAGGCCAGCACCACATGGCCGAAGGCCTGCAGGTAGGGCGTGGCATTGGCCAGGGCCTCCTCGGGCACGCCGGTGGCCCAGGCCGCAGCGGTGGCCGCGGCGAGCCGCTGCCAGGCCGCTTCCAGCGCCTGGGACGGCGGCGCCAGGCCCGGCACCGTGCCGGCGCGCCGGGCCGTGGCCCGCACGCGCGCGCCCAGGGCGTCCAGGCCGGCGCCGTCCTGCATCACCACCTTGCGGCCGAGCAGGTCCAGGGCCTGGATGCCGTGCGTGCCCTCGTGGATCATGTTCAGGCGGTTGTCGCGCCAATGCTGCTCGACGGGGAAGTCGCGCGTGTAGCCGTAGCCGCCCAGCACCTGGATCGCCAGCGAGTTGGCCTCCAGGCACCATTCGCTGGGCCAGCTCTTGGCGATCGGCGTCAGCATCTCCAGCAGCAGCGCGGCCTCGGCCGCGGCGGCCGGATCGCCGCTGCCCTGCTCGTCGACCAGGCGCGCGCAGTACAGCGCGAGCGCCAGGCCGCCCTGCACGTAGGCCTTCTGCGCCAGCAGCATGCGCCTGACGTCGGCGTGCTCGATCAGGGGCCGCTGCGGCTGCGTCGGGTCCTTGCCGGCGCCGGTGATGGGCCGGCCCTGGGTGCGCTGGCGGGCGTAGGCCAGGCTCGCCTCGTAGCCGGCATAGCCCAGCATCGCCGCGCCGAGGCCGACGCCGATGCGCGCCTCGTTCATCATGTGGAACATGCAGCGCAGGCCTTCGCCCGGCCGGCCCACGAGGTAGCCGATCGCGCCCGCCCCGCGGCCGTCGAGGCCGCCGCCCGAGGCGCCGCGCACCGGGTGGCGGCCCTCGCCGAAGTTGAGCAGCGTGTTGGTGGTGCCGCGGTAGCCCAGCTTGTGGTTCAGGCCGGCCAGCGCGACGTCGTTGCGCTCGCCGGTGAGCGCGCCCTGCGCGTCGACCAGCTGCTTGGGCACGATGAAGAGCGACAGGCCCTTGGTGCCCGGGACGGTCTTGCCGTCCGGCCCCGGGATCTTGGCCAGCACGAGGTGGATGATGTTTTCGGTGAGCTCGTGCTCGCCACCCGAGATCCACATCTTGTGGCCGCGCAGCCGAAAGCGCGGGCCCAGCGGATCGGCCTCGGCGCCCGGGCCGTCGGGCACGGCGCGCGTGGCCACGTCGCTCAGCGACGAGCCGGCCTGCGGCTCGGACAGGCACATGGTGCCGAACCAGCGGCCCGCGAACTCGTTGCGCGCGAACACCTCGCGCTGAGCCGGCGTGCCGTGCGCCATCAGCAGGTTGGCGTTGCCGCTGGTCAGCATGGCGTAGCCGCCGATCGCGACGCTGGCCTTGCTGAAGCAGGCCTGGGCCGCCATCTGGATCACGCAGGGCAGCTGCATGCCGCCCCAGTCGTAGTCCTGCGCCGCGGCGAGCAGGCCCGACTCGACGTAGGCCGCCATCGCGTCGTGCGTGGCCCGGGGCAGTTGCACCCGCTCGCCGTCCGGGCCCGACACGACCTGCGGCTCCTGCGTGTCGACCAGCCGGTTGAAGGGCGCGAACCTCTCGCGCGCGATGCGCTCGCTGGTGTCCAGCACCTGGGCGAAGGTCTCCGCCGAGTGGTCGGCGAAGCGCGGGCGGTCGAGCAGGCGGGTGACGCGCAGCCAGTCGTGCAGCAGGAAGTCGAGGAGGGGGCGCATGGCTGGGGTCGCGGGTTCAGTCCGAGGCCGGCACCAGGGCCATCGTGGCCGAGGCCTTCATCACCAGCGTGCGCTGGCCGTCGCTCTCGGCATAGACCTCGGCCTCGGTGAAGGAGAGCGTGCGGCCGGGCTTGATCACCACCGCCTCGCACACCAGCCGGGTGCCGCGGGCCGGGCGCAGCTGGCTGGTCTTGAGCTCGGCGGTGATGGCCCAGCGCCCCGCCGGTGCCAGCCCCTGCGCGGCCGAGCCCATGCTGTGGTCGGCCAGGCTGGCCATGACGCCGGCGTGCACCTGGCCCGTGTGCTGCATCAGGCGCGGCGTGATCGGCATCCCCGTGGCGACGCGGCCCTCGCCCACGCTCAGGGGCTCCACGCCCAGGTCGACCATGAAGGGCGCGCGGTGGAAGAAGGCGCGCAGCGCCGGCAGGTCCAGCGTCATGCGAGCTTGAAATGGGCCAGCGCGGCGCGCGCCACCGGCGCGCCCCATTCCGGGACGAAGTGACCGGCCTCGGGCAGCGCCAGCGGAGGCGGGCAGCCGCGGATCGTTGCCTGCAGCGATTGCATGGCCTCGCCGCCCAGCACCGGGTCCTGCAGGCCGATGGCCATGAAGCTCTCGCCCGCCCAGCGCTCGCGCCAGTAGGCGGCGGCCTCGCGCGCGATGGCCGCGCCGTGCGCATGGGCGCCTTCGGGCACCAGGTTCGGGAAGGCGCGCAGCGCAGCCTTGTAGGTGGCGTCGGGGAACGGCGCGTCGTAGGCCGCGGCTTCGGCGGCCGACAGGTCGCGCTTGCCGCGCGCCATCAATCGGCCCACCGGCAGGTCGGGGTTCGCGTTGGCGTAGGCGCGCCACTGGCGGAAGCCTTCGGTCACCGTGCCGGTGGCCAGCGTGGTGTTCATCACCAGCAGCCGAGTGAAGCGCTCGGGCAGCGCCAGCGGCAGCGTCAGGCCCAGGATGCCGCCCCAGTCCTGGCACACGAGCATCACGTTGGTGAGCTTCATCTGCTCGACGAAGTCGATCAGCATGCCGCGGTGGACGTCGAAGCCGTGCGCGGCCTCGTCGCGCGGCTTGTCGCTGCGGCCGAAGCCGATCAGGTCGGGCGCCAGCACGCGCAGCCCGGCGGCCGTGAAGACCGGGATCATGTGCCGCCAGAGGTAGCTCCAGCTCGGGTTGCCGTGCAGGCACAGCGCGGTGACCGCGGCCTCGCGCGGGCCCTCGTCGAGGTAGTGCACGCGCCACGGGCCATGGGCGCGGTAGCGCGGCGCCCAGGCGTAGCCCGGCAGGCCCTCGAAGCGCGAGTCGGGCGTGCGCAGCGCGGCGCCGTCGACCGGGATGCCGATCATCGCCAGGCGCGGCCTACAGCACCTCGAACACGCCCGCGGCGCCCATGCCGCCGCCGATGCACATCGTCACCACCACCTTCTTGGCGCCGCGGCGCCGGCCCTCGATCAGCGCGTGGCCGGTCAGGCGCTGGCCGCTGACGCCGTAGGGGTGGCCGACGGCGATCGCGCCGCCGTTGACGTTGAGCCGGTCCATCGGGATGCCCAAAGTGTCGGCGCAGTACAGCACCTGCACCGCGAAGGCTTCGTTGAGTTCCCAGAGGTCGATGTCGGCCACGGTGAGGCCCAGGCGCTTGAGCACCTTGGGCACCGCGAACACCGGGCCGATGCCCATCTCGTCGGGCTCGCAGCCGGCCACCGCGAAGCCGAGGAAGCGGCCCAGCGGCTCGAGGCCCTTCTTCTCGGCCAGCTTCTCGTGCATCAGCACGCAGGCGCCGGCGCCGTCGCTGAACTGGCTTGCGTTGCCGGCCGAGATCACGCCGCCCGGAATCGCCGGACGGATGTGGCAGATGCCTTCGTAAGTCGTACCAGGGCGGATGCCTTCGTCGTTGGCGACCGTCACCTCCTTGCTGCGCAGGCCCATCACCGCATCGGCCACGCCGGCCGTCACCGTGATCGGCGCGATCTCGTCCTTGAACAGGCCCCGCTCCAGCGCGGCCGTGGCCTTCTGCTGGCTGCCGGCGCCGTAGTGGTCCATGCGCTCGCGGCTGATCTTGTAGCGCTTGGCCACCTGCTCGGCGGTCTGCAGCATGTTCCAGTAGATCTCGGGCTTGTGCTGCTTCAGCCAGCCGTCCTGCAGCATGTGCGTGTTGGCCTCCTGCTGCACGCAGCTGATGCTCTCGACGCCGCCGCCGATGTACACGTCGCCCTCGCCGGCGACGATGCGCTGCGCCGCCATGGCGATCGTCTGCAGGCCGCTGGAGCAGAAGCGGTTGACGGTCATGCCGCTGGTGGTGATGGGCAGGCCGGCGCGCAGCGCGATCTGGCGCGCGATGTTGCTGCCGGTGGCGCCCTCGGGCGTGGCGCAGCCCATGATCACGTCGTCGACCTCGCCCGGCTCGATGCCGGCGCGCGCCACCGCGGCCTGCACCGCATGGCCGCCCAGCGTGGCGCCGTGGGTCATGTTGAAGGCGCCCTTCCAGCTCTTGGCAAGCGGCGTGCGGGCGGTGGAAACGATGACGGCTGCGGTCATGGGGGCTCCTGGGATCCTGGGGGGGCGGGTCGCTCGACGGCGCGGCGGGCTCAGGCCGCGGCCACCGCGGTCGAGCCCCTGTAGACGCTGTGGCGCACCTGGGAGAAGACGCGGCGCACGATGGGCTCGAACTCGGTGATCGGCAAGGCCTCGGCCTTCGGGTCGAAGGCCGGGTTGTCGTATTCGGCGCAGAACTCCTCGGTGCGCGCGAAGTGCGGGTGGCCTCGGAATTGCTCGCGCAGGTCGCGGTCCAGGCCGATGTGGTGGAAGAAGTAGTAGCCCTGGAAGATGCCATGGTGCTGCACCATCCACAGGTTGGCCTCGCCCACGAAGGGCTTGAGGATGGCCGCCGCGATGTCGAAGTGGTTGTAGCTGCCCAGCGTGTCGCCGATGTCGTGCAGCAGCGCGCAGGCCACGTACTCGTCGTCGCGGCCGTCGCGCAGGGCACGGGTGGCGGTCTGCAGGCTGTGCTGGTAGCGGTCGACGGGGAAGCCGCCGTAGTCGCCCTCCAGCAGCTTCAAGTGCGCCAGCACGCGGTCGGGCAGCGTGCGCGCCGAGGCCATGACCTCGGCGCCGATGGCGCGCCAATCCTCGGCCGTGCTCTCTTCCATGCGGGTGAAGCTGGCGCGCTGGCCCATGATCGTCTCCTCGGTGTGGCGGTCGGCGCCGGCGCGGGCCGGCTCAGGTGAAGCTCTTGCCTTCGGCGGCCAGCCGGGCCAGCAGCGGCGCCGGCTGCCAGAAGGCGGCGTCGTCGTGCGGGTTGGCGGCGAACTTCTTCATCGCGTGCACGACGTTGAACAGGCCCTGCTGGTCGGCGTAGCACATCGGCCCGCCGCGGAACAGCGGGAAGCCGTAGCCGGTGAGGTAGACCATGTCGATGTCGCTGGCCTTGCTGGCGATGCCCTCCTCGAGGATCTTCGCCGCCTCGTTCACCAGCGAATACACCAGCCGGTGCACGATCTCCTCGTCGCCGATCTTGCGCGGGGTGATGCCGAGCTCGGCGCGGTGGCGCTCGATCATCTCGACCACGACCTGGGACGGGATCGCGTCGCGCCGGCCGGCCTGGTAGTCGTACCAGCCCGCGCCGGTCTTTTGGCCGTAGCGGCCCAGCTCGCACAGCCGGTCGGCGGTCTGGCTGTAGCGCATGTTCGGCTTCTCGAGGTAGCGCCGCTTGCGGATGGCCCAGCCGATGTCGTTGCCGGCCAGGTCGCCCATGCGGAACGGCCCCATCGCCATGCCCCAGCGCTCGATCGCCTTGTCCACCTGCTCGGGCGTGCAGCCTTCTTCGAGCAGGAATCCGGCCTGCCGGCTGTACTGCTCGATCATGCGGTTGCCGATGAAGCCGTCGCAGACGCCCGAGACCACGGCCGTCTTCCGGATCTTCTTGGCCAGCGCCATCACGGTGGCCAGCACGTCCTTGGCCGTCTTCTCCCCGCGCACCACTTCCAGCAGCTTCATCACGTTGGCCGGGCTGAAGAAGTGGGTGCCGACCACGTCCTGCGGGCGCTTCGTGAACGCCGCGATCTTGTTGACGTCCAGCGTGCTGGTGTTGGTGGCCAGGATCGCGCCGGGCTTCATCACCTCGTCGAGCGTCTTGAAGACCTTCTCCTTGACGCCCATCTCCTCGAACACGGCCTCGATCACCATGTCGGCCTGCGCGATGTCGGCGTAGTTCAGGGTGGTGGACAGCAGCGCCATGCGGGCGTCGAGCTTGTCCTGCGCGAGCTTGCCCTTCTTGACCTGGGCTTCGTAGTTCTTGCGGATCGTCGCCAGGCCGCGGTCCAGCGCGTCCTGCGTCATCTCGAGCATCACCACCGGAAGGCCGGCGTTGAGGAAGTTCATCGTGATGCCGCCGCCCATGGTGCCGGCACCGATGACGGCCAGCTTCTCGATCTTGCGCTGCGGCGTGTCCTCGGGCACGTCGGGGATCTTGCTCGCCGCGCGCTCGCCGAAGAAGGCATGGCGCAGGGCCTTGCACTCGGGCGTGAGCATGAGGCCGAGGAAGATCTCGCGCTCGTAGGCCAGGCCGTCGTCGAACTTGCGCTTGACGCTGGCTTCCACCGCATCGACGCACTTCAGCGGCGCCGGGAAGTTCTTGCTCATCGCCTTCACGGTGTTGCGCGCGAAGCCGAAGTAGCCGTCGGCATTCGGGTGGCTGACCTTCAGGTCGCGCACCCGCGGCAGTGGCTGGCCGGCCTTCTCGGCGGCGAGCTTGCAGGCCGCGGCCAGCAGGTCGCCGGCCTCGATGGCGTCGAACAGCTTCTGCCCGGGCAGCGCGGCCAGCTTCTCGGCCTTCACGGGCTCGCCGCTGACGATGAAGTTGGTGGCCGTCTCCACGCCCAGCACGCGCGGCAGGCGCTGCGTGCCACCGGCACCGGGCACGAGGCCGATCTTGACCTCTGGCAGCGCGACGCTCGTGCCCGGCGCGGCGATGCGGTAGTGGCAGCCCAGGGCCAGCTCGAGCCCGCCGCCCATGCAGACCGTGTGGATGGCCGCGACCACCGGCTTGGGCGCGTCTTCGACCTGCCTGATCAGCGACAGCAGGTTGGGCTCGGCGGCGGCCTTCGGGCTGCCGAACTCCTTGATGTCGGCGCCGCCCGAGAACGCCCGGCCGGCACCGGTGACGACCACGCCCACCACGGCGGGGTCGGCCATCGCGCGGTCGATGCCGTCGGCGAACTCGCGCCGGGTGTCCCAGCCCAGGCCGTTGACGGGCGGGTTGTCGAGCGTGATGACGGCAACCTTGCCGCGCAGTTCGTACTTGGCGCCCATGGCGTCTCCTCGGTCTTGCGGTTCGTGCGGGACAAAAATAGAACGATCGTTCGATTCTAGGCCGCTGAGATCATCGC
>JAGWMW010000031.1 GCA_028871575.1 Burkholderiales bacterium
CGCGGCGCGCGGCGCGCCAGGCCGGGGCCGGGCCGCGCGCGGCCCAGAGCGCCGCGGCAGCAGCGGCCAGCGCGGGCGCCAGCACCAGGGCAGCCTGCCAGATCGGTAGTCCCGCCCGGGGCCCGGGGGTCGCGGTCATCGTTCGCTCCTGCGTCGAAGTGGGCGCACTGTGCCGTGGCGAGACCCTTCCGTAAAATGCATTGTTGAGGACATTCAATGCTTTAAAACAGAACGAACGGGCGATGTCGCGGCTGAACTTCCACCACCTCCACTATTTCTGGGCCGTGGCGCGCGAGGGCCACCTCACGCGCACCGCCGCGCGGCTGCACGTGTCGCAGTCCGCGCTGTCGGCGCAGATCCGGCAGCTCGAGGAGCAGCTCGGCCAGCCGCTGTTCACGCGCAGCGGCCGCAGCCTGCAGCTGACCGAGGCCGGGCAGCTGGCGCTGGGCTATGCCGACACCATCTTCGCCGCCGGCACCGAGCTCGTGGCCCTGCTGCGCGAAGGCCGCCGCGACGAGCGCCAGGTGCTGCGCGTGGGCGCGGTGGCCACGCTGTCGCGCAACTTCCAGGAGAACTTCCTGCGGCCCCTGCTCTCACGCACCGATGTCGAGCTGGTGCTGCATTCGGGCCACCTGGCCGAGCTGCTGGCCAGGCTGCGCGTGCACACGCTGGACCTCGTGCTGTCCAACCAGCGGGTGCAGGCCAGCGCCGACCACCCCTGGCGCTGCCGGCGCATCGCGCGCCAGCCGGTAAGCCTGGTCGGCCAGCCGCGCCCGCGGGGCCGGGCGTTCCGCTTTCCGGCCGAGCTGGCCGAGGTGCCGCTGCTGCTGCCGGGTCGCGACAGCGACCTGCGCGCCGGCTTCGACCTGATGTGCGAGCAGCTGGGCATCCGCTACCGGCTGCGCGCCGAGGTCGACGACATGGCGCTGCTGCGCCTGCTGGCGCGCGACTCCGACAGCGTCGCGCTGCTGCCCACGGTGGTCGTGCAGGACGAGCTGCGCAGCAAGCGCCTGGTCGAGTACGCCGTCGTGCCCGACCTGCACGAGAACTTCTACGCCATCTCCGTCAAGCGCCACTTCGAGCCGCCGCTGCTGAAGGCGCTGCTGCAGCAGCCCGAGGCCGCGGTGCTGGGCGCGCTGGCGGCCTGACCCGCCGCCGGGCTACTGCACGAAGCCGATCGGCTGGCGCTTGGGGCCGGCGCCCGGCAGGTCGCCGAGCTCGATCGCGCTGCGGCCCGCCAGGCGGGCGTTGCCGAAGGCCGTCATCCAGGCCCGGCGCATCTCGCGCGGGGCCAGGCCGGCCAGGCGCTCGAGCACGGCCTCGCCCGGCGTCTCGTCGAACCGCAGACCCCAGTCGTGGGCGCCGCGCAGGCGGCGGTACAGGCGCAGCGCGATGGCGCGCGCGGCCTCGGCATCGGGGGCCTGCACCTCGAACACGTTCATGCGGTTGAGGATGGGCTCGGGGATGCTGCGCTCGTCGTTGGCGGTGGCCACCCAGATGAGCTGGCTGGCGTCGATGGCGACCTCGGCGAACTCGTCGGTGAAGGCGCAGGCCGTGTCGTGCTCGAGCAGGCTGTACAGCGCGCCCAGCGGGTCGTAGGCATGCTCGGCGCGCGCCTTGTCGATCTCGTCGACCACCATCACCGGGTTGGCGTAGGCGCCGTCGACCAGGGTCTCGAAGACCTTGCCCGGCCGCGCGCCCTTCCACTGGCTGCTGGCACCGCTGAGCACCCAGCCCGCGGTCAGGCTGCTCATGCTGATGAAGCCCAGGCCCGTGCCCAGCAGCTGCGCGATCTCGCGCGCGAAATGGGTCTTGCCGATGCCCGGCGGGCCCAGCAGCAGCATCGGCGTGATCTCGAGCGCGTCGCGGCTGTCCTGGCACAGCGCGAGCTGGCGCTTGACGTCGTCGAGCACCTCGTTGAAGTTGGGCATCTCGTCGTACAGGTGGTCCATCGCCGGCAGCCCGCCGGGCTTGACCTGGAAGCGCTCGGGCCCCTTCTCGAGCATGCGCTCGTAGGTGGCGCGCAGGGTCTCGTGCTCGCGCCCGGGCAGCTTGTCCAGCCGCTGCTCGACATCGCCCACGCGGTACACCGCCCGCATGCGGGCGATGGGCATGCCGCCGCGGGAAGCGCCAGCGTAGGGGACCAGGCCGGTATCGGAACTCATCGGGGCTTGCTCCTTTGCCAAGAGAAGACTCGGGTCACGGGCTCCACCTTAGCAAGATTCAAGCAAGGCCGGCCGCGGCGTGGGCGCCGAAGTGGGCCCCGGACGCCACGCAATTCGCGCCGCACCGGCCGGCGGTGCGCCTGGTCAAGCCGGCGCCGGCTGCCGGGGCAGGCGCAGCGTGGCCGTGGTGCCGCTGCCGGCCTGGCTGTGGAGCTCGACCTCGCCGCCCAGCTGCCGCGCCAGCCGACGCGCCACGAACAGCCCCAGGCCGAGCCCTGCGGTGACTGCAGCGCCAGCGCCGGCCTGGACCTGCCGGCGCTCGAACGGCTCGAACAGGCGCTGCAGGACGGGCGCGGGCAGGCCCGGCCCGTTGTCGCTGACCTGCAGCAGCAGCGCCTCGCCGGCCGCGCGGGCCTGCAGGCTCACCCGGCTGGCGCCCGCCGCGGCGCGGCCGTGGCGGATGGCGTTGCTGCCCAGGTTCAGCAGGATCTGGCGCAAGCTGCGCTCGTCGCCCAGCGCCGTCAGGCCGGGCTCGCAGGCCTGCGCCAGCGTGCAGCCCGTGGTCTCGGCCAGCGGCCGCAGCAGCTCGGCGCAATCGGCCAGCAGCGGGGCCAGCGCCACCGGCGCGGGGGTCGACGCGGCGGCCGCCTCGGCGCGCTGCATTTCCAGCAGGTCCTCGACCAGGGCCAGCATCTGGCCGCCGGCCTGCACGATGTGCCGCGCATAGCCGGCGACGCGGGCATCGGCCTGCCCCGCGCCCTGCAGCAGCTGGCCGAAGCCCAGGATCGCGTTCAGCGGCGTGCGCAGCTCGTGGCTGGCGCGCGACATGAAGGCGCTTTGCAGCCGCTCGGATTCCTCGGCCACGGCGCGCGCGCGCTGCGCGTCGTCGCGCTCGCGGGCGTCGCTGAGGTCGCGGATCAGCAGCCAGGTGCGCCCCTCGCCCAGCGGCTTGCCGCGCGCCTCCAGGGCCCGGGCGGGGCCGGCCTGCGTGTCCAGCAGGTATTGGCGGGTCTGCAGCCGGCCCGTGCGCTGGGCCTGCGAGATCAGGTCGGCGGCCATCTGCGCCACCGCCGGCGGCAGCACCTCGTCCAGGCGCCGCCCCGCCATCTCGGCCCAGGGCCGGGCCAGGCTCGGGTGCTGCGGATTGCTGACTTCGGCGTAGCGGCCCTGGGCGTCGATGACGAGCCACAGGTCGGGGATGGCCTGCAGCAGCGCCTTCATGTGCCGCCGCGAAGCCTCCAGCGCCAGCACGGCCTGCTTGCGCTCGGTGATGTCCTGGATCGCGCCTTCCAGCGCCGCGACGCGGCCCGCCTCGTCCGGGCGCGGCGCGCCCACCAGGCGCACCCAGCGCCGGCTGCCGCGGGCCCCGACGAAGGGCAGCTCGAGGTCGAAGGCCACGCCCTGGGCGGCGCCGTCGTGCAGCGCGTCGCGCACCGACGCGCCGACCGAGCCGGGGTAGAAGGCCAGCGCCGCGTCGAGCTCGAACACGGTGCCGGCGGCCACCTCGTGCAGCGCGCAGGCCTCGTCGGAGAGGTGCAGCCGCCAGCCGGGCAGCTCGAGGCGCCAGCCGCCGAGCTGCGCGATGCGGCCGGCCACGGCCAGCAGGTCGCGCACCTGGCCGGCGTCGGCGGCCAGCCTTTCGCGCAGCCCGGCGTCGACCACCGCCGCCAGCCGCGCGCACCGGCCCTCGAAGCGCACCGGCATGCCGCGCACGTCGGCATGCAGCACGCGGCCGTCGCGCGTGCGCTCGAGCCACACGCGCTGCGGGTCCCGCAGCGCGCTGTCGGGCAGGCCCTGGATGAATTCGCGCAGCGGCCCCAGCTCGCCGGGCAGCAGCAGGTCGGCGCGGCTCAGGCGCAGGAATTCGGCCTCGGTGTAGCCGTAGCGCGCCAGGGCCGCGGCGTTGGCCGCCAGCAGCTGCAGCGTCTGCGGGTCGTAGACGAAGTGCGCCAGCGGGTGAGCCCGAAGCAGCGGCCCCCAGGCCAGCTCGGCAGCCTCGGCGCCGGGTCCGACGACGCCGCCGCCCGCTTCACCCGCCGGGTCGCCGGCAGGCCGGCTGCCGCTCCCCGCCTCGGGGCCCGGCTGCTCGCCCATGGGCCCTGCCGGCATCGCCGCCGGGCCGGGCCCACGCCGCAACGCGTTCTCTCTCATGCCGCTGCTCCCTGGCCACGGGTTCTTGTTGTGGTGGCCGGGGCGGAGCATGCCACCGATCCGGGACGCCGGCCCCCCGGGGCCGGCCCCAGCGTCAGAGCAGGTGCTGCGCCAGGAAGGCGAGCGTGCGCCCGTGCGCCAGCGCCGCGCTCGGGGCGTGGTAGCTGGCGCGGGCCCAGCAGTTGAAGCCATGGTGCGCGTCGGCATAGACATGCACCTCGGCGGGCTTGCCGGCCATCGCGGCCCGCACGCTCTCGATGGCGGCGGGCGGGATGTGGTCGTCGTGCCCGGCGTAGTGGAACTGCACCGGGCAGGCGATGGCCGCGGCCCGCTCGAGCTGGCCGTGGATGCCGCCGCCGTAGTAAGCCACCGCGGCGTCGACGCCGGCCGTGGCCGCGGCGAGGTACGCCAGCCGCCCGCCCATGCAGTAGCCGAAGGTGCCGACCCGGGCGCCTCCCACTTCGGGCCGCGCCCGCAGCGCCGCCAAGGCCGCGGCGATGTCGGCCAGCGCCGGCTCGGCACCGTAGGCCTGCATCAGCGCGATGGCGCGCTGGCGGTCCTCGCCCTCGTAGCCGAGGTCGACGCGAGGGGCCTGGCGCCAGAAGCAGTCGGGCGCCAGCACGACGAAGCCGTCGAGCGCGTATTGCTCGGCCACGGCGCGGATGTGGGCATTGACGCCGAAGATCTCCTGCCACAGCACCAGGCCGGGCCCGCGCCCGGCGGGCGGCAGCGCCAGGTAGCCGGCGAAGCCGGGGGCGAGGTCGATCCACTGCGTGCGGACCGGGGTGGGCGTGACGTGGCTCATGCGGGGGACTCCGGGGACATGGAAAGGGTCGGTCGGCGCGGCGAGCGCGGCATCAGTACGCCCGCCCCTTGCGGTACTGCGCATGTTGCCGCCTTTGCAGCGGCGAGGCCCGCGCCAGCGCGGCGAGCGCGGCGCCGGCATGGGCCTGCGCGATCGCCAGGCCCAGCGCATCGGCGGCGTCCTTGCCCGGCAGGCCGGGCAGGCCGAGCAGGCGGCGCACCATCTCCTGCACCTGCGCCTTGCTGGCCAGGCCGTGGCCGACCACGGCCTTCTTCATCTGCAGCGCCGTGACCTCGCTCACCGGCAGCCCGCCCGCGACCAGGGCGGCCAGCGCCGCGCCGCGGGCCTGGCCCAGCAGCAGGGTGCTTTGCGGGTTGACGTTGACGAACACGATCTCGACGCAGGCGCAGGCCGGCTGCCAGCGCTGCACCACCTGCTGCACGCCCTCGAAGATGAGCTTCAGTCGCTGCGGCAGGTCGCCGCGCGGCGCCTCCAGCGTGCTGACGGTGCCGCTGGCCACGTAGGCCAGGCGCTGTCCCTCGGCCTCCACGAGGCCGAAGCCGGTGCGCTGCAGGCCGGGGTCGATGCCCAGGATCAGCATCGGGCCGGATGGCAGCTGGGACGAGAGCCGGGACGGGTGCAGGTCGCGGTAGCCACGCGCCATGATGCCGCAACCGGCCTTCGGCCCGGCACGCTCGGGCTGGGCCGGGGCGAGCCGGGCGCCGCCCGTCCCCGCGGGCGCTCAGTGCCGGAAATGCCGCGTGCCGGTGAAGACCATCGCGATGCCGCGCTCGTCGGCGGCCGCGATCACCTCGTCGTCGCGCACCGAGCCACCGGGCTGCACCACGCAGGCCGCGCCGGCGTCGATGACCACGTCCAGCCCGTCGCGGAAGGGGAAGAACGCATCGCTGGCCACGGCCGAGCCCTGCAGCGACAGGCCGGCGTTGGCGGCCTTGATGGCGGCGATGCGGGCGCTGTCGACGCGGCTCATCTGGCCCGCCCCGACGCCCAGCGTCATGCCCTGGGCGCAGAAGACGATGGCATTGCTCTTGACGAACTTGGCGACCTTCCAGGCGAAGAGCAGGTCGGCCATCTGCGCGGCCGTGGGCTGCAGCTTCGTGACCACGCGCAGCTCGGACGGGGCCACGTTCTTGGCGTCGTGGCTCTGCAGCAGCAGGCCGCCGCCGACGCGCTTCATGTCCAGCGCATTGGTGGCCGGCGCCAGCGGCAGCTCGAGCAGGCGCAGGTTGGGCTTGGCCGCCAGCAGCGTGCGCGCCTCGGGCGTGAAGGCCGGCGCCAGCGCCACCTCGACGAACTGCCGCGCCTCGTTGATGGCCGCCACGACCTCGGCGTCGAAGGCGCAGTTCAAGGCCAGGATGCCACCGTAGGCGCTGGTGGGGTCGGTCTTCAACGCCTTCAGGTAGGCCTCGACCGCGGTCGCGCCGACGGCCACGCCGCAGGGGTTGGCATGCTTGACGATGACGCAGGCCGGCGTGGCCGCATCGAAGCTCTTGACGCATTCCCAGGCGGCGTCGGCATCGGCGATGTTGTTGTAGCTCAGGGCCTTGCCCTGCCGCTGCGTCCAGCCCGCCAGGGTGCCGGGCGCCGGCGCGGCGTCGCGGTAGAAGGCCGCGCTCTGGTGCGGGTTCTCGCCGTAGCGCAGGTCCTGCGTCTTGGCCAGCTGCAGGGTGTAGACGGCGGGGTAGGGCTCGCGCGCGGGGATGGCGGCCACGCGATCCTCGGCGCCGGGCTGCAGCGCGCCGAGGTAGTTGCTGATCATGCCGTCGTAGGCCGCGGTGTGCGCGTAGACCTTCTTGGCCAGCATGAAGCGCGTGTCGCGCCGCACGCCGCCGGCGGCCAACTCGGCCAGCACGCGCGCGTAGTCGGCGGGGTCGATCACCACCGCCACGTCGGCCCAGTTCTTGGCCGCCGCGCGCAGCATCGCGGGGCCGCCGATGTCGATGTTCTCGATCGCGTCCTCGAGCGTGCAGTCGGGCCGGGCCGTGGCCTGCGCGAAGGGGTAGAGGTTGACCACCAGCAGGTCGATCGGCGCGATGCCGTGCTGCGCCAGCGCGGCCATGTGCTCGGGCAGGTCGCGCCGCGCCAGCAGGCCGCCGTGGATGCGCGGATGCAGGGTCTTGACGCGCCCGTCCAGCATCTCGGGCGAGCCCGTGACCTCGGCCACCTCGGTCACGGCCAGGCCGGCTTCGGCCAGCAGCCGGGCCGTGCCGCCGGTGGACAGCAGCCGCAGGCCCTGCCCGGCCAGCGCGCGCGCGAAGTCGACGAGGCCGGTCTTGTCGGAGACCGAGATCAGCGCCGTCGGGGGGGGGGCGGTCGTCATTTGATGAGTCGGTGCTCGAGCAGCTTGCGCCGCAGGGTGTTGCGGTTGATGCCCAGCCAGTCGGCGGCCCGGCTCTGGTTGCCCTGGGCGTGGCGCAGCACCACGTCCAGCAGCGGCCGCTCGGCCGCGCCGAGGAACAGGGCGTGCAGGTCGGCCGGCGCGGCGCCGCGCAGGTCCTTGAGGTACTGCTCCACGCTGGCGCGGACGCAGTCGTCGATGGCCTTCTTGCTCATGCCGCGACGGCGACCTGCGCGCCTCGTTCGTCGTTCGCGGCCGGGTCCGCCTCGACCCGCGGCAGGCGCGGATGACGCTCGGCCAGGGCGTCGAACCAGCCCTGCAGCGCACGGCGCTGCGCCTGGGCGTCGTCGATCGCGTTCATCTGCGTGCGGAAGGCCTCGCCGCCGGGCAGCCCGCGCACGGCCCAGCCGATGTGCTTGCGCGCGCTGCGCAGGCCGGCGGCCTCGCCATAGAGGGCGTGGTGGTCGCGCAGGTGCTCGAGCAGCCAGCGCTGCACGTCGCGCGTGGCCGGTGCCACCGCCGGCGTGCCCCGGGCCAGGAAATGCGCGATCTCGCCGAAGACCCAGGGCCGGCCCTGCGCGGCGCGGCCGATCATCACGGCATCGGCGCCGGTGGCCTGCAGCACGGCGCGCGCCTTGGCCGGCGTGTCGATGTCGCCATTGGCCACCACCGGAATGCGCAGCGCGGCCTTGACGGCAGCCACCGTGTCGTACTCGGCCACGCCGCCGTAGCCCTGCTCGCGCGTGCGGCCGTGCACCGTGACCATCGCGATGCCGGCCGCCTCGGCGCCGCGCGCGATGCGCAGTGCATTGCGCTCGGCGGCGCACCAGCCGCTGCGCATCTTCAGCGTCACGGGCACGCCGCGCGGCGCGCAGGCGGCGACCACGGCCTCGACGATGGCCAGGGCCAGCGGCTCGTCCTGCATCAGCGCCGAGCCGGCCCAGCGCGTGCAGACCTTCTTGGCCGGGCAGCCCATGTTGATGTCGATGATCTGCGCCCCGCGATCGATGTTGTAGCGCGCGGCGTCGGCCATCTCGGCCGGGTCGGTGCCTGCGATCTGCACCGCGATCGGGGCCGGCTCGCCGGCGTGGTCGGCGCGGCGCGAGGTCTTCAGCGACGCCCACAGCGCACGCTGGCTGGTCACCATCTCGCTGACCGCGTAGCCCGCGCCGAGGCGCTTGCACAGCACGCGGAAGGGGCGGTCGGTGACGCCGGCCATCGGCGCGGCGAACAGGTTGTTCGGCAGCTCGAAGCGGCCCAGGCGCAGGGGGTGCAGCAGGTGCGGCGTGGGGCAGGCGGCCAAGGCGGGTGGAGGTGCCGAAAAATGAGGCGCGAGTATAGCGGCCGACCCTGGGCCGGCTGGCGCGGCGGCGCTGCCCATAATCGCGCCCTTCATGGAAGCCTGGCTGCAATCGCTGCTCACCGCGCTGGCCCTGCCGCAGTACGGCCTGGTCACGCTGTTCGTGGTGTCGCTGGTCTCGGCCACGCTGGTGCCGGTAGGCTCGGAGTTCGCGGTCATCGGACTCGTCAAGCTCAACCCCGCGCTGTTCTGGCCGGCGATGGCGGTGGCCACCGTGGGCAACACCATCGGCGGGGCGATCAGCTGGTGGACCGGCTACGGCGCCGAGGCCCTGTACGAGCGGCTGCAGCACAAGCCGCTGCAGCTGCGCGCGCTGGGCTGGCTGCGCAGCTTCGGGGCCAAGACCTGCCTGCTGTCCTGGCTGCCGGTGGTGGGCGATCCGCTGTGCGCGCTGGCCGGCTGGCTGCGGCTGCCGTTCTGGCCCTGCGTGGCCTACATGGCCATCGGCAAGTTCGTGCGCTACGTGGGGCTGACGGTGGCGTTGATCTGGGTGTTTCCGGGCACTTACACGCCCTGATCCGCGGCGACGCGAGAATGCGGTCTTGTCGCGGCCGCCCGGCCGCCCGGAGCCCCTGCGCATGAGCCCGACGCCCACCTACGACCAGCTGGCTGCCACCTGGACCCGCATGCATCACTTCGGCCACCTGCAGTCGATCGCCGGCTGGGACCAGGCCGCCAACATGCCGCCGCGCGGCAACGAGGCGCGCGCCGCTGCGATGGCCGAGATGGCCGCGCTGCTGCACCGCATGAGCACCGCGCCCGAGCTGCCGGGCCAGCTCGGGCAGGCCGCGCAGGAGCCGCTGTCGGCGCTGCAGCGGGCCAACCTGCGCGAGATGCGGCGCCAGTGGCAGGCGGCCAACGCCCTGCCCTCTTCGCTGGTCGAGCGCCAGCAGATCGCCGGCGCCCGCTGCGAGCATGCCTGGCGCACCCAGCGGCCGGCCAACGACTGGGCCGGCTTCCTCGAGAACTTCCGCCCGCTGCTGGCGCTGGCGCGCGAGGAGGCTGCGCTGCTGGCGGCCCAGACGGGGCTGTCGAAGTACGACGCGCTGATGGACCGCTTCGAGCCCGGCATGACCTCGGCCCAGGTCGACCGCGTGTTCGGCGAGGTGCGCCGCTGGCTGCCGGACCTGATCCGGCAGGTGCGCGAGCGCCAGGCCGGGCGTCCGCCCATCGAGCCGGTGGGGCCGTTCCCGCTGCCGCAGCAGCGCGCCCTGTGCGAGCAGGTGATGCGGCTGCTGGGCTTCGACTTCGAGGCCGGCCGGCTCGACGTCAGCACCCATCCGTTCTGCGGCGGCGTACCCGAGGACGTGCGCATGACGACGCGCTTCCGTGAGGACGATTTCCTGGGCAGCCTGATGGGCACGGTGCACGAGACCGGCCATGGGCGCTACGAGCAGAACCTGCCGCGCGAGGTGCTGGGGCAGCCGGTGGCGCATGCGCGATCGATGGCCCTGCACGAAAGCCAGAGCCTGAGCTTCGAGATGCAGCTGGGCAGCCACCCCGGCTTCGTGGCGCGGCTGGCGCCGCTGGTCGCGCAGGCCTTCGGCGCGCAGCCCGCCTTCGAGCCGGCCAACCTGCAGCGGCTGCTGACGCGGGTCAAGCCGGGCCTGATCCGGGTCGACGCCGACGAGGTCACGTACCCGGCGCACGTGATCCTGCGCTACGAGATCGAGCGGCCGCTGATCGAGGGCGAGATCGAGCCCGAGGACATCCCGGCGCTGTGGGACGCCAAGATGCAGGAGCTGCTGGGCCTGGACACGCGCGGCAACTTCAAGGACGGCGCGCTGCAGGACGTGCACTGGCCCAGCGGCCTGTTCGGCTACTTTCCCTGCTACTCGCTGGGCGCGATGTACGCGGCGCAGTGGTTCGCGGCGATGCGGCGCGCGATGCCCGACCTCGACGCACGCATCGCCGCCGGCGAGCTGGAGGCAGTGTTCGGCTGGCTGCGCGAGCACATCTGGCTGCAGGGCAGCCGCTGGACCACCGACGAGCTGGCCCTGCGCGCCAGCGGCGAGGTGCTGAACCCGGCGCACTTCAAGGCGCACCTCGAGGCACGCTACCTCGGCTGAACGCCGGGGCTTCAGCGCTCGCCGGGCGGCGCGTCCCGGGCCTCCCGCGCCTCGTGAGCCTCACGAGGGGCCGGCGACTCGCCCAGCACCGCGGCATCGAACTCGGAGTGGCTGATCTCGCGGATCACCACCGTGCGCTCGGCCTCGGCCTCGTCCTGCTCGCTGCGCTGGCCGCGCAGGGCCGCCAGCAGCCGCGACTGCAGGTCCTGCAGCGGCCCGTCGTCCTCGGGCAGCGGCAGGCTCGACAGCTGCGAGCAGATCTTGGCCAGCCAATGGGGCGGCACGCGGTCGATGGCGCGACTGCCCTGCTGGCCCAGGGCCTGCTCGAGCGCCGCCAGGTGCGGCAGCACCTCGCGCGCGCCTCGCACGCGGTCGAGCAGCGCCGCCAGCGACTGCTGCATCAGCCGGCCGCGCACGCGGTCGCGGCCGTCGTCGGGGCCGCCCGCGCCGGCGGTCGGGCGGGGGCCGGGTGCAGGCGGGGTGGGCATGCCGGCAGCATAGCGCCTGCCGCCGGTGGCCGCGCTCAGGCCGCGGTCGCGCTGCGCGAGCGCCGGCTGCGCGGGGCGGCCGGGGCGGCCTTCGGGGTGGCCGGCTTGGCGGCCGGCTTGGCGGCCGGCTTGGCGGCGGTCCGGGCCGGCTTGCCCAGGCGCGCCAGCTCGGCGGCCAGCGCGTCCACGCGCTGCGACAGGGCGGCCACGTCCTTGGCCGTGGGCACGCCCAGGCGCGCCATGGCCTTGGCGGTGCGCTGCTCGAACAGGCTTTCGAGCTTGTCCCAGTTCTGGCCCGCCTTGGCGCCCACGGTCTCGGCCATCGCGCTCATGCGGCCGGCCACGTCGCCCAGCTTCTCCTCGGCCAGGCCCTGCGTCTTCTTCTGCAGGCTCAGGCCTTCCTTGACCAGGGCCTCGAAGACCTTGCCGCCTTCTTCCTGCGCCTTGGCGAAAGCGCCCATGCCGGCCAGCCAGATCTGCTGCGCCGATTCGCGGACCGAGGCGGCCAGCGGGTGGACGGGCGCGGCGGCCGGGGCGGACTTGTCCTGGGTGGGGCTGATCTTCTTGACCATGGCGAGGTGTCTCCGGGTGGGGATGAGAGAGAGGTCGGCGAGGGGCGGGGCGGCTCGCGCGAACCCCGTGGCATGGACGCGAATATAGGGTTCCCCCGCGGGCAATGCAGCCGGTTTCGCTAGGGAGACGGCTCTATGCTGCGCCTCGAATTTCGGGCCTTCGAACAGGAGCAACGCATGCGCTACTTCGTCACCGGCGCCACCGGCTTCATCGGCCGGCGCCTCGTCAAGGCGCTGCTGGCGCGCCGCGGCGCCGTCGTGCACTTCCTGGTGCGGCCCGGCAGCGAGGCCAAGCTGGAGGCGCTGTACGCCTACTGGGGCGCGAGCCGCGCGCGGGCGGTGCCGGTCGCGGGCGACCTCACGGCCCAGCGGCTGGGCATCGCGCCCGAGACGCTGAAGGCGCTGAAGGGCCAGGTCGATGCCATCTACCACCTGGCCGCGGTGTACGACCTCGGGGCCGATGCCGCCAGCCAGGTCGAGGTCAACGTCGAGGGCACGCGCCACCTGGTCGAGTTCGCCAAGGCCGTCGATGCCGGCCACCTGCACCATGTCTCGAGCATCGCCGCGGCCGGCCTGTACGAGGGCGTGTTCCGCGAGGACATGTTCGACGAGGCCGAGGGGCTCGAGCACCCGTACTTCATGACCAAGCACGAGAGCGAGAAGATCGTGCGCACCGAGTGCAAGGTGCCCTGGACCGTGTACCGCCCGGCGCTGGTGGTGGGCGACAGCCGGACCGGCGAGATGGACAAGGTCGACGGGCCGTACTACTTCTTCAAGCTGATCCAGCGCATGCGCCAGATCCTGCCGCCCTGGCTGCCCAGCGTGGGCATCGAGGGCGGGCGCATCAACATCGTGCCGGTGGATTTCGTGGTGCAGTGCATCGACCACCTCAGCCACGCGAAGCTCGACCTGAAGGGCAAGTGCTACCACCTCGTCGACCCGCAGGGCTGCCGCGTGGGCGACGTGCTCGACATCTTCAGCCGCGCGGCCCACGCGCCGAAGATGAACCTGTTCGTCAACGCCGCGCTGCTGGGCTTCATCCCGCGCGGCGTGAAGAAGAGCCTGATGGCGCTGGCGCCGGTGCGCCGCATCCGCGCCGCGGTGCTGAAGGACCTGGGCCTGCCCGACGACATCTTCACCTTCATCAACTTCCCCACCCGCTACGACCGGCGCGAGCTCGACGCCGCGCTGAAGGGCAGCGGCATCGAGTGCCCGCGGCTGGAGGACTACGCCTGGCGGCTGTGGGACTACTGGGAGCGCCACCTCGACCCCGACCTGTCGATCGATCGCAGCCTGAAGGGCACGGTGGCGGGCAAGGTGGTGCTGGTCACCGGCGGCAGCTCGGGCATCGGGCTGGCGGCGGCGCACAAGTTCGCCGAGGCCGGCGCCACCACGCTGATCTGCGGCCGCGACGCCGACAAGCTCGAGGCCGCCTGCCAGGAGGCCCGGGCCCGCGGCTACGCCTTCGTGCCCTACGCGGCCGACATCGCCGACGGCGCCGATTGCGAGCGCTTCGTGCAGCAGGTGCTGGCCGAGCACGGCGGCGTCGACTTCCTGGTCAACAACGCCGGCCGCAGCATCCGCCGCGCGATCGAAAGCAGCTACGACCGCTTCCACGACTTCGAGCGGACGATGCAGCTCAACTACTTCGGCTGCCTGCGCGTGACGATGGGCCTGCTGCCGGGCATGGTCAAGCGGCACCGCGGGCACGTGGTCAACATCAGCTCGATCGGGGTGCTGACGAATGCGCCGCGCTTCTCGGCCTACGTCGCCAGCAAGGCGGCGCTGGATGCCTGGACGCGCTGCGCCAGCAGCGAGTACGCCGACCAGGGCGTGACCTTCACCACCATCAACATGCCGCTGGTGCGCACGCCGATGATCGCGCCCACCCAGATCTACAACAACGTGCCGACCCTCAGCGCCGAGGAGGCCGCCGACCTCATCGCGCAGGCCTGCATCGCCAGGCCGGTGCGCATCGCCACCCGGCTGGGTATCGCCGGCGAACTGCTGCACGCGCTGATGCCGCGCGTGGCGCAGATCGGCATGAACACCTCGTTCCGGATGTTCCCCGACTCCGCGGCGGCCAAGGGCGACAAGCGCGCCAAGCCCCAGCTCAGCGCCGAGGCGGTGGCGATGCAGCAGCTGATGCGGGGCATCCACTTCTAGCGCCGGCGCGGCGCCCGAGCCGAGGCCGTTGCCATGAAGACCCCCCGACGGACCGCAGGGGCCCGCCACGCCCGGCACCGAACGGCGACGGCCCGATGAGCCCGGTTCCGCTGCCCGCGCTGCCGGACTTCCGGCCCTGCCTGCGCGACGGGGTGGCCGAGTTCCCGGTGCACCACGTGCGCGGCGGCACCTCCACCGGGCTCGTGCTGGCCGAGCGGCTGGCGCCGGCCGACCCCGCGCTGCGTGAAGAGCTGCTGCGCCACCTGATGGGCGTGCCGCTGCAGGGGCGGCGCCCCGGCAACCGCCAGATCACGGGCCTGGGGCGCGGGCCGGCCACCAGCAACAAGGTCTTCTTCGCCGAGGTCGAGACGGTGGACGGCCGGCCGCGCCTGGTCAGCACGCTGGCGCAGCTGGCGGCCGAGCATGGCGGCATCGACTGGAGCGTGAACTGCGGCAACCTCTCGGCCGCGCTGCCGCTGTGGGCGCTGGACGCCGGCCTGGCGCTGCGCCAGGCCGACGACGGCGCGCTGGCCATCGACATCCGCAACACGAACACCGGCGTGCTGACGACGGCGCGCGTGCGGCGCGACGCCGCTGGCCGCTACGCCAGCGCCGAGATTCCGGGCGTGGACGGCCACTTTCCGGCCGTCGACCTGTTCCTGCACGACCCGGTGGGCGCCAAGACGGGGCGGCTGCTGCCCACGGGCCGCGCGCGGGACGAGATCGAGGGGCATGCCGTCTCGTGCGTGGACGTGGCGGTGCCGATGGTGATCGCCGACGCGGCCGGGTTCGGCAAGACGGCGCAGGAGCCGATCGCCGCGCTCGAAGCCGACCCGGCGTTCATGGCCGCACTGCGCCGGGTGTGGGTGGCGGCCGGCCTGCGCATGGGCCTGAAGCGCCGCGACGGGCAGCCGATGTCCGAGGCCGAGCTGGAGCGCAGCGAGACCGTGCCCAAGGTCTGCATCGTCGGCCCGCCGCAGGGCGCGGGCGCGCTGGCGGTGCGCTACTTCACGCCGCAGGGCGGCCATGCCTCGCTGGCGGTTTCAGGCGGCTGCTGCCTGGCCGCGGCGTCGCTGGTGCCGGGCACGGTGGCGCAGCAACTGGCGCGCGGGCTGCGGGCGCCCGCGGCCGCATGGGGCGAGATCGAGGTCGGCCTGGAGAACCCGGCCGGCCTGCTGGAGGCCACGGTGGTGGCGCGCGCCGTGGGCGACGGCATCGAGGTGCGCAGCGCCGCCTACCGGCGCAGCGCGCAGATCCTGCTGCGCGGCCAGGTGCCGCTGTACCGCGCCTCGGCCGCGCTGCAGCAGGCGCTGCTGGGCGGGCCGGCGGGCTGAGAGGCTGAGCGCCTTTCGAACATGCCCGCTCAGCGCGCCAGCTCGAGCACCAGCTTGCCGAAGTTCTCGCCCGTGAACAGACGGGTCAGCGTGGCGGGGAACGCGGCCACGCCGCCGCCCACCACGTCTTCCTTGCTCTTCATGCGGCCGTCCTTCAGGTAGCCGGACAGCTCGGCCACGGCCTGCGGGTAGCGGTCGGTGTAGTCGAAGACGACGATGCCTTCCATGCGCGCGCGGTTCACGAGCAGGCTGAGGTAGTTCTTCGGGCCCTGCACGGCGCTGGTGGCGTTGTACTGGCTGATGGCGCCGCAGATGACGATGCGGGCCCGGCGGTTGATGCGGGCCAGCACCGCATCGAGGATGTCGCCGCCGACGTTGTCGAAGTACACGTCCACGCCCTGCGGGCAATGCCGCTTCAGGCCCTCGCGCACGGCATCCCAGCGTTCCGCGCCGGCGGGCGCCGCCGCCTTGTAGTCGATGCAGGCGTCGAAGCCAAGCTCCTGGACGACCCAGTCGCACTTGGCCGCGCCGCCGGCGATGCCCACCACGCGGCAGCCCTTGATGCGGGCCAGCTGGCCCACGGTCTGGCCCACCGCGCCGGCCGCACCCGAGACGACGACGGTCTCGCCCGGCTTGGGCTGGCCCACGTCCATCAGACCGAAGTAGCCCGTCATGCCGGGCATGCCCAGCACGTTGAGCCACTGCGTGAGGCTGCCCAGGCCGAGGTCGATGCGGGCCAGGCCCGCGCGCCCCAGCTGCGCCCCGGCCACGCGCCAGTATTCCTGCACGCCGGGGGCGCCGCTCACGATGTCGCCCACCGCGTAGCCGGCGGCGCGCGAGGCGATCACGCGGCCCACGCCGCCGGCGCGCATGACCTCGCCCAGGCCCACGGGCGGGATGTAGCTCTTGCCTTCGTTCATCCAGCCGCGCATGGCCGGGTCGAGCGACAGCGCCAGCACCTGCACCAGCACGCCGCCTTCGTCGGGCTCGGCCACCGGCTCTTCGGTGAACTGCCAGTCGCCGGGCCTGGGCAGGCCCACGGGCCTGGCGGCCAGGCGCACCTGGTGGTTGACGAGCGAGGCGATGGCAGCGGTCATGAGGGGTCTCCGAGGCAATGGGTGCAGGCGGGCGGCCTACGCGAAATGAATCAGCGCCAGCGCGATGGCGGCCGGCACGGACTGGACGAACAGGATCTTGCGGCTGACCGTGGCCGCCCCGAAGAGGCCGGCCACGAACACGCAGAGCAGGAAGAAGACCTTGACGGAGGCGCCGGCGGCGTCACCCAGGGCCAGGCCCCAGACCAGCCCGGCGGCCAGGAATCCGTTGTACAGGCCCTGGTTGGCACCAAGCACCTTGGTGGCGGTGGCCAGCGCCTGCGACAGGCCGAAGGCGCGCAGGCCGGCCGGCTTGTCCCACAGGAACATCTCGACGACGAGGATCCAGACATGCAGCAGCGCGATCAGCGCCACCACCGCATTCGCGGCCAGGTTCACGGGATCCGACTCCGGTTCAGGGGGGCACGCAAGGGCCGCCGCCGGCGTCCCGCTCTCACACCGGGGCGCCGCTGCAGCGGTGGACTTCCACCGTCACATGCCGCAGCGGGGCCACGGCGTCGAGCCGGTGGCGGTACTCGGCCGCGGGCAGCGGCCGGTCGGCCACCACCGACAGTGCCGCGCACCAGGCCTGCGCGCCCACTTGCCAGACATGCAGGTCGGCCACCTTGGCGTCGCCGTCGGCCTCGATCAGCTCGCGCACGCGCTGCGCCAGCGCCGGGTCTTCGGTGGCGTCGACGAGGGCGCGGGCCGTGCCGCCCAGCACGCTCCAGGCCCATTGCCCGATCACGGCTGCGCCCACCAGGGCCACCGCGGGGTCGAGCCAGACCAGGCCGAACCAGGCGCCGCCCGCGAGCGCGGCGATCGCCAGCAGCGAGGTCACGGCGTCGGCGATGACGTGGACGTAGGCGGCGCTGAAGTTGTGGTCGTGGCGGTGGTGGGCTGCGTGCCCGTGCCCGTGCCCGTGCCCGTGTCCGTGTCCGTGCCCGTGTCCGTGTCCGTGTCCGTGTCCGTGGCCATGACCGTGACCATGATCGCGCGCGTGTCCGTGCGCGTGGGCGTGGCCGCGCTCGTGGGCGTTGCCCTCGCGCGCATGGCCATGGTCGTCTTCATGCGGGTGGCCGTGGCCGCGGTCCGCTGCGTGCGGCGCGTCGCCGCCCGCGCGCGCGCCGCGCGAGAGCAGCCAGACGCTGGCGATGTTGACCAGCAGGCCGCCGAAGGCCACCACCAGCGCCTGCCGGTAGTCCACCGGGTGGGCGTGGCGCAGCCGGTCCACGCCCTCCCAGGCCAGCCACAGCGCCACCGCCATCAGCGCCAGCCCGCTGGTGTAGGCGGCCAGCACCTCGATCTTCCAGCCGCCGAAGGCATAGCCAGCCGCCGTGCCGGCCGGCGCCGCCCCCGGCACCAGCGCCACCCGCCGGGCGCTGGCCCGGCGCGACAGCCGATAGGCCAGCACCGCGCCGCCCAGCGCCAGCGCATGCGTGCCCATGTGCCAGCCGTCGGCGGTGAGCGCCAGCGAGCCGGTCCACCAGCCCACCGCCAGCTCCAGCAGCATCATGGCCAGGGTCAGCGCCGTCACCGCGGCCAGCGCGCGCTCGCGACGGCGCTGGCCGCCATCGGCGAAGGCGTGGCTGTGGGCGTAGGGCCGCAGGTCGTGCGTGTGGGTCGGTGTCATGGCGGTGGCTCAGGGCGCCTTGCTCAGCGCGGTGATGGTGTAGCGCCCGTCGATGCGGGCGGCCTCGAAGCGCACCCGGTCGCCAGGGGCCAGGCCGTCCAGCAAGGCCGCATCGCGGACGTGGAAGACCATGATCATCGGCGGCATGTCGAGGTTGGGCACGCCGCCGTGCTTGAGGGTGATGCGGCGTCCGGCCTTGTCGACCTTGACCACCTCGCCGGTGGCCGTGGCGCCCTGCCCCTGCGCTGCCAGCGCGGTGGCGACCATCGCGGCGGCGATCAAGGCCTGGCGTCTGCGCATGGGATTCTCCTGTCGTTGCGGGAACGAGGATGGGAGTGTGCCGCACCGTGACCTGAGGACCGGAGGGCGCGCGCGGCCCGGGCGGCACGGGCGGAGCCGCTTCCTACAATCGTGACGCTGCCACTGCATCGCCGCCCCGCCATGAGCAACGACCCCGACCTGGCCCACATCCGCCCCCGCGAGCAGGCCGAGATCCTGGCCCAGGCCCTGCCCTACATCCGCCGCTACCACGGCAAGACGCTCGTCATCAAGTACGGCGGCAACGCGATGACCGACCCCGCGCTGCAGCAGGACTTCGCCGAGGACGTGGTGCTGCTCAAGCTGGTGGGCATGAACCCGATCGTGGTGCACGGCGGCGGGCCGCAGATCGACGAGGCCCTGTCGCGGCTGGGCAAGAAGGGCACCTTCATCCAGGGCATGCGCGTGACCGACGAGGAGACGATGGAGGTCGTCGAGTGGGTGCTGGGTGGCGAGGTGCAGCAGGACATCGTGGGCCTGATCAACGCCGCCGGCGGCAAGGCGGTGGGCCTGACCGGGCGCGACGGCGGCCTGATCCGCGCCCGCAAGCTGAAGATGCTGGACCGCGACGACCCGAGCAAGGAGCACGACATCGGCCAGGTGGGCGAGATCACCGCCATCGACCCGAGCGTGGTGCAGGCGCTGCAGGACGACCAGTTCATCCCCGTCATCAGCCCGATCGGCTTCGGCGAGAAGAACGAGAGCTACAACATCAACGCCGACCTCGTGGCGGCCAAGCTGGCCACGGTGCTCAAGGCCGAGAAGCTGCTGCTGCTGACCAACACGCCGGGCGTGCTGAACAAGGCCGGCGAGCTGCTCACGAACCTGTCGGCGCGCGAGATCGACGAGCTGTTCGCCGACGGCACCATCAGCGGCGGCATGCTGCCCAAGATCAGTGGCGCGCTGGATGCGGCCAAGAGCGGCGTCAATGCCGTCCACATCATCGACGGCCGCGTGCCGCACGCGATGCTGCTGGAGATCCTGACCGACCAGGCCTACGGCACCATGATCCGGTCGCATTGATGGCCCACCCCCGCAGCGGCGTCGCCGCTCCCCCTCGAGGGGGCGCCGCCAGCGGTCCGGCCGAGCCGGTCCCGCGGCGGCCACTGGGTGGGCAACGCTCTCGCTGCGGACGCTGATGTCGCGCCACGCCACAGTCTGGCTGTTCGACCTCGACGACACGCTGCACGACGCGACGAGCGCCGTCATGGGCGAGCTGCGCCGCGCGATGGGCGACTACATCGAGACCCAGCTGCAGCTCTCGCGCACCGAGTCGGACGCGTTGCGCCGCCGCTACTGGCTGCGCTACGGCGCGACGCTGCTGGGGCTGGTGCGCCACCATGGCGTGCGCGCCGCGCACTTCCTGCACCAGACGCACCGCCTGCCCGGGCTCGAGCAGCGCGTGCGCGGGCACCCGCACGACCTGGCCGCGCTGGCCCGCCTGCCCGGCCGCAAGGTGCTGCTGACGAACGCGCCCGCGGCCTACGCGCGCCGGGTGCTGGCGGTGCTCGGGATCGGACGCCTGTTCGAGCAGGTGCTGACGATCGAGGACATGACGATGTTCGGCGACCTGCGGCCCAAGCCCGACGCCCGCATGCTGCGCACGATCGCGGCGCGGCTCGGCGTGCCGCCGGCGCGCTGCGTGCTGGTCGAGGACACGCTGGTGCACCAGCGCGCCGCGCGCCGCGTCGGCATGGGCACGGTGTGGATGCAGCGCTGGATCGCGAAAGGGCCGGACGCTGTGCGGCTGCACCGCCGCCCCGCCTATGTCGACCGCCGGGTGCGGCGGCTGCGCCACCTGCACGGCCGCGCCTGACGCGGCCGGCCCGGCCGGCGCGAAGTAGCGCAGCGATGTCAGTGTTTACCTGCAAGCAATCGGCTGCAGGCGCTGTGCCAGAATGAGTTGAACCCCCTTGCCATGCCTGCCGACTCGATGTCCGCCCTGCCCGAAGCCTTGCCCCCGATCGGCTCCGAGCAACCCGCCCCGGCGGCCGAGGCCGGGGCCCTGCCGGCAGCCGCGGCGACCCCCTCGGTCACGCCCCCCGAGCCCGCACGCAAGCGCCCGCGCCCCGGCGAGCGCCGCGTGCAGATCCTGCAGACCCTGGCCGCGATGCTCGAGCAGCCCGGCGCCGAGCGCATCACCACCGCCGCGCTGGCCGCCCGCCTGGAGGTCAGCGAAGCTGCGCTGTACCGGCACTTCGCAAGCAAGGCCCAGATGTTCGAGGGCCTGATCGAGTTCATCGAGTCCAGCGTCTTCACGCTCGTCAACCAGATCACCGAGCGCGAGCCGCAGGGCGCGCTGCAGGCGCAGAAGATCGTGGCCATGCTGCTGCAGTTCGGCGAGAAGAACCCGGGCATGACGCGCGTGATGGTGGGCGACGCGCTGGTGTTCGAGCACGAGCGCCTGATCGCGCGCATGAACCAGTTCTTCGACCGTGTCGAATCGCAATTGCGGGCGAGCCTGCGCGGCGCCTTCGAGGCCGCCGGCTCCAGCACCCCCACCGTGGATGCCCAGGCCCTGGCCTCGGCCCTCACCTCACTGGCCCTGGGGCGCCTGCAGCGCTACGCGCGCTCGGGCTTCAAGCGCGCACCCACCGATCACCTCGAGCCCGCGCTGCAGCGGCTGACGGCCTGAGGGGCGCGCAGGCCGCCGCGCCAGCGGCCGGGGCCCCGCGCAATGAATGGATGGTGGAACCGGGGGGAATCGAACCCCCGTCCGCAAGCCATCGCCGGACGGTTCTACATGCGTAGCTGTCTGGTTTGGATTTAAGAGCGCTGGTCGCGCAGCAGCACGCTACCGTTGCCCCGAGTCATTTGGTTTTAGGCCCGCAATGAATGACACATTGCGGGACGAGCCTATGTGAATGACCTCGCAGTCATCGGCCTTTCGACCTCAGACCCAGCCCATAGGCCAGCTGTTGCGAGGCTCACCGGTTTTAAGCGGCGAGGGCGTACGTTTGATCGTTCGCAGTTACTTTGTTTCCAGTGGATTAACGAGCGAACTGGTGCTCGGCATGCCCCGCGCCGACTCCGTACCCACGTCGAAGCCAGGTCGGTCCCAAGGGTTCGAGTTTAGGCCAGTTCGAGCCAGTTCAAGAGCGCCCCCGGGTGATCGAGCACGGCGTCGGCGCCCCAGTCTTGCACCGGCAGGTCGGGCCCGAGATAGCCCCAGGCCGCCGCCAGCGCGCCCATGCCGGCAGACCGCGCGGCCTGGATGTCGCGCGGATCGTCGCCCACGTACACGCAGGCGCCAGGCGCGAATCCGAGCCGCCGCGCCGCCTCGAGCAGCGGTGCAGGGTGCGGCTTGACGTGCGGCGTGCAGTCGCCGCCGACCAGGGCCCGTGTGCGCGCCAGCAGGCCCAGCGCCTGCGTGAGCGGCTGCGCCAGATGCAGCGTCTTGTTGGTGACGATGCCCCAGGGCACCGCGTGGCGGTCCAGCGCGTCGAGCAGCCCCCGCGCTGCCTCGAAAGGCCGGGTCAGCACCAGCATGCGCGCCTCGTAGCACTGGAGGAATTCGGCGCGCAGCGCCTCGTAGCCGGCATCGCCGGGGCGCAGCGCGAATGCCGCCCCCAGCATGCCGCGCGCGCCCGAGCCGGCATGCGGGCGCAGCCGCCCGTAGGGCAGAGGCGGCAGGGCGCGTCGGTGGCGCAGCTCGTTGGCGGCGGCCGCCAGGTCGGGCGCGCTGTCGACGAGGGTGCCGTCCAGGTCGAACAGCACCGCGGCCAGGCCGGCCTTCACGCCGGCTTGCGGCAGGCGACGAGGTAGTTCACGCTGGTGTCGGCCGCGAGCCCGTAGCGCCGGGTCAGCGGGTTGTACTGCAGGCCGCGGCTGGCCTGCAGGTCGAGCCCCGCCTCGCGCGCCCAGCGCGCGAGTTCGCTCGGCCGGATGAAGCGCGCGTACTCGTGCGTGCCGCGGGGCAGCAGGCGCAGCAGGTACTCGGCACCGACGATCGCCAGCAGGAACGCCTTGGGGTTGCGGTTCAGGGTGGAGAAGAAGACCCAGCCCCCGGGGCGGGCCAGCGTCGCGCAGGCGCGCACCACCGCGGCCGGGTCGGGCACATGCTCGAGCATCTCCATGCAGGTAACCACGTCGTAGGCGGCGGGCTGCTCGAGGGCCAGCGCCTCGGTGGCGATCTCTCGGTACTCGACGTTCGTCACGCCCGCATCCAGCGCATGCAGCCGCGCGACGCCCAGTGGCCGCGCCGCCAAGTCGATGCCCGTCACCCGCGCCGCCCGCGTCGCCATGGCCTCCGCCAGCAGGCCGCCCCCGCAGCCCACGTCCAGCGCCTGCTTGCCGCGCAGGTCGGCCAGACCGTCGATCCAGGCCAGCCGCAGCGGGTTGATCTGGTGCAGCGGCCTGAACTCGCTCTCGGGGTCCCACCAGCGGTGGGCCAGTTCGCTGAACTTGGCCAGTTCCTGGGCGTCGACATTGCTCATCGGCCGATGGTACCCAGCACCGCCGACCGGCGTCGCCCACAAAGCACAAACCCCGCCGCAGCGGGGTTTGTCGTCGAGCAGCCTCGGCGGCCCAGGGGCCGCCCCTGCCACGATGCCGGTCAGGGCTTGGTGCGGGTGCCCACCACTTCGACTTCCACGCGGCGGTTCTTGGCCCGGCCGGCAGCGGTCTTGTTGTCGGCCACCGGATCCTTGGCGCCCTTGCCTTCGGTGTAGACGCGGTTCGGCTCGATGCCCTTGTCGACCAGGTACTTCTTGACCGCATCGGCGCGCCGCACCGACAACGCCTGGTTGTAGCCGGCGGTACCGATGGAGTCGGTGTAGCCGGTGGCGATGAT
>JAGWMW010000032.1 GCA_028871575.1 Burkholderiales bacterium
CGCGCCGCCGGA
The DNA here is from genome assembly GCA_028871575.1 of Burkholderiales bacterium. Lineage (GTDB taxonomy): Bacteria > Pseudomonadota > Gammaproteobacteria > Burkholderiales > Burkholderiaceae_C > Rubrivivax. Next base: position 13 of record JAGWMW010000032.1, read on the forward strand.
GGCCGCCGACGCGGACGCCGATGCCGCGGCGGGCACGACGCGCGCGCCGTCCTTGAGGCGATCGCCGCCCTCGGTGACCACCTGCTCGCCCACCGCCAGGCCGCTGGCGATGGCCACGTCGTTCACGCCCGAGGGCCCGGCCTGCACCGGCCGCAGCGAGACCGTGCGGTCGGCCCGGACGACGTAGACGAAGTCGCCGCTGGGCCCGTGGCGCAGCGCCGAGACGGGCACCACGACGGCCGCCGCAATGGTGCGCACCCGCAGCCGCACGTTGACGAACTGGTTCGGAAACAGGGTGCCGCGGGCGTTGTCGAAGCGCGCCTTGGCGCGCACGGTGCCGGTGCTGGTGTCGACCTGGTTGTCCAGGGTGAGGAAGCGGCCCTCTTCGAGCGGCTGCGTGCGGGTGCTGTTCCAGGCCGTCACCGGCAGCGCCTGGCCGGCGCCCACGCGCTGCTGGATCTCGGCCACCCGGTCCTGCGGCACCGCGAACGCGACGTCGATCGGCGCCACCTGGGTGATGGTGGCCACGCCGGTGGCGCTGCCGGCGGCGATGAAGTTGCCGGCGTCGATCGGCCGCAGGCCGACCCGCCCGGCCACCGGCGCGACGATGCGCGACCAGCCGAGGTTCAGCCGCGCCGTGGCCTCGGCCGCGCGGTCGACCGCCACCGTGCCGGTGAGCTGCTGCACCAGCGCGGCCTGGGTGTCGACGGTCTGGCCGGCGATCGAGTCCTGCTTCAGCAGCACCTGGTAGCGCGCCAGCTGCTGGCGCGCGGCGTCGAGCTGCGCCTCGTCGCGCTGGCGCGCGGCGCCGGCCTGGGCCAGCGTGTTCTCGAACGGCTGCGGGTCCAGCGTCACCAGCAGCTGGCCGCGGCGCACCATCTGGCCCTCGGTGTAGAGCACGCGCGTGATCACGCCCGAGACCTGCGGCGTGACGGTGACGCTGGCCACCGAAGTGACGGTGCCCAGGGCCTCGATCACGACCGGGATGTCGGCCCGGCGCGCCACGGCCACGCCCACCGTGCTGGGCGGGCCGCCACGGCCCATCGCTGCGCCGGGCGCGCCCGGGCGGCCGCCGAAGCCGCCTGAGCCCGCCGGCGGCGCGCGGTGCGTCAGGACCCAGGCCAGCGCGGCAACGCCGGCCACCACCAGCAGCGCCACCGCGTTGCCCCAGCGTCGCCGCGGCGGCGCGGCGGCGCCTGCAGCAGGGGGCGGCGGGGCGGGGTGGGCGGGTGCGGGCATGGGGTGCGGGGCTCGGACGGCGGACGGCGGACGGCGGACGGCGGAAGGGGCCGCTGCGGCGTTGCATCGTCACCCGCGGCGCGCAAATTGTGCCCGCGCCCGATTGGCGCAGCCGGCCATGGCGCGCTTGGCTCGCCCCGGTAAAGAAGCGCAAACGCCGCTTGCTATCCTGCCCCGGCCCCAAAGCCACCGAGAGTCACCGTGCCCCGATCCCCACGCCCCTTGCGGCCCACGGCTGCCCTGCCGGCCTGCGCTCTGGCCCTGGCCCTGGCCGCGTGCGGCGGCGGCGGGGGTGGGGGTGGCGGGGGGGCGGCAGCCGATGCCCTGCCGGCGGTGGACGTCAGCACGGTGGCCGCGGCAGACCCCGGCAGCGCCCTGCCCGCGGGTTGGCAGCACGGCGCCTTCATGGAAGTCTTCGTGCGCAGCTACCAGGACAGCGACGGCAACGGCAGCGGCGACCTGCGCGGCCTGATCTCGCGGCTGGACTACCTGCGCGACCTCGGCGTCAGGGGCCTGTGGCTGATGCCGGTCACCGCCAGCCAGGACCACGACCACGGCTACGCGGTGGCCGACTACCGCGCCGTCGAGCCCGCCTACGGCAGCCTGGCCGACCTCGATGCGCTGCTGGCGGCCGCCCATGCGCGCGGCATCGGCGTGATCCTGGACTACGTGATGAACCACAGCGCCGCGTCCAACCCGCTGTTCGTGAACTCGGCCGCCTCGGCGTCCAGCCCCTGGCGCAATTGGTATGTCTGGCGGGCCACCGACCCGGGCGGCTGGAGCGTCTTCGGCGCCGACCCCTGGCACAGCGCGGTGAGCGCCGCCGGTGGCGTCTACTTCGGCGCGTTCTCGGCCCAGATGCCGGACTGGAACCTGCTCGAGCCGGCGGTGGTGGCCTACCACCACGACAACCTGCGCTTCTGGCTCAACCGCGGCGTCGACGGCTTCCGCTTCGACGCCGTGGGCAACCTGGTCGAGAACGGGCCGGCGGCCTGGCTCGACCAGCCGCAGGACTACGCGCTGATGGCCGATGTGCGCACGCTGCTGGCCGGCTACGCCGGGCGCTTCATGGTCTGCGAGGCGCCGGACGACCCGCAGGGCTTCGGCGCCGCCAGCGCCTGCGGCGGGGCCTTCGCGTTCGACCTGCGCACGGCCTTCGTGCGCGCGGCGCAGGGCGATGCCGCGGGCGTGGCCGCGATCGCGGCCTACCCCGCCAGCGCGCCGGCCGGCATGGCGCCCTTCATCGCCAACCACGATGCCTTCGCCGGCGCCCGGCTGTGGAACCAGCTCTACGGCAGCGCCACCACGGCGCCCGACCACGGCGCCGCCTACAAGCTCGCCGCTGCCGGCTACCTGCTGCTGCCGGGCACGCCCTTCCTCTACTACGGCGAGGAGATCGGCATGGCCGACACCGCCGGCCCGGGCGGCGACGCGGCGCAGCGCTCGCCGATGAGCTGGACCGCCGACCCCCTGGCCGCGGGCTTCAGCACCGTCGCCCCCTACCGGGCGCTGGCGGCCAACGCGGCGACGCAGAACGTCGCCGCCCAGCAGGCCGACCCGCGCTCGATCCTGGCCTTCTACAAGGCGCTGCTGGCGCTGCGCAACGGCCGGGTCTCGATCGCCGCAGGCACCTGGGAGTGGCCGTTCGCGAGCGGCCGGGTGCTCGGCTTCCAGCGCGCCGCGCCGGTGGCCGGCGGCATCGAGCGCACGCTGGTGCTGGTGAACTACGGGCCGGCCACGATCGTGCCGGTGCCCGGGCTGGCGCCTGCCGCCACGCTGACGGCGCTGCTGTCCGCTGCGCTCAGCGACACCGCCGCCGCCGGTGCCGCCCAGCCCTGCCAGCCGCAGCCGCCCGGCAACGCGGCGCCGGCCGTGGCCTTGGCCGCGCAGGCGGTGTGCGTGTTCGCGGTCGGGCCCTGAGCGGAAGGCGCGGCAGCCGCCTCACTTGCCGATGCAGAAGCGGCCGAAGATCTCGCCCAGCAGGTCCTCGCTGCTGAACTGGCCGACGATCTCGCCCAGCGCGAGGTGGGCCAGGCGGAGCTCTTCGGCCACCAGTTCGAGCGCCGCGACTGGGCCCGCGGCCAGGGCCTGCGCGGCCTGCAGGTGGCCGCCGGTGCGCTGCAGCGCCTGCACATGCCGCTCGCGGGCGATGTACAGGCCCTCGGGCAGGGCTTGCCAGCCGGCCTGCCGCAGCAGCGCCTGGCGCAGCGCGGGCAGGCCCGAGCCGCTGCGCGCCGACAGCGCGAGCCCGCCCTCGGGGGCGGCGGTGCCGGGCAGGTCGGCCTTGTTGTAGACCTGCAGCACCGGCACGCCCGCCGGCAGCCGGGCCGCGATGGCGGCGTCGGCCGCCTCGTAGTCGGGCTCGCCGCGGCGCCCGAGGTCGTGCAGGAACACCACGGCGTCGGCCTCGGCCAGCGCCTGCCAGGTGCGGCCGATGCCGATGCGCTCGACGGCGTCGGCCTCGGCCTCGGCGCGAAGGCCGGCGGTGTCGATGACGGCCAGCGGCACGCCCTCGATCTGGATCGTCTCGGCGATGGCGTCGCGCGTGGTGCCGGGCAGCGGCGTGACGATGGCGCGCTCGGCCCCGGCCAGCGCATTCAGCAGCGAGCTCTTGCCGGCGTTGGGCTGGCCGGCCAGCACCACGCGCAGGCCGTCGCGCAGCAGCGCGCCCTGGCGGGCCCGGCCCAGGGCCGACTCGACCGCCTGCCGCAGCGCACCGAGCCGGCCGCGCGCGTCGGCGCGCTCGAGGAAGTCGATCTCTTCCTCGGGAAAATCGAGCGTCGCCTCGACCAGCGTGCGCAACTGCCGCACGCCGTCGGCCAGCCGCGCCACCTCGGCGGAGAAATCGCCGGCCAGCGAGCGCGCGGCCGAGCGCGCGGCGGCCTCGGTGCTGGCATCGATGAGGTCGGCCACGGCCTCGGCCTGCGCGAGGTCGAGCTTGTCGTTGAGGAAGGCGCGCTCGGTGAATTCGCCCGGCGCCGCCAGGCGCAGCCCGGGCTGCGCCTGCAGGCAGCGCGCCAGCAGCAGCTGCAGCAGCACCGGGCCGCCGTGGGCCTGGAGCTCGAGCACGTCCTCGCCGGTGTAGGAGTGCGGGGCCGGGAAGTGCAGCGCCAGGCCGCGGTCCAGCGCCTGGCCGCCCTCGCCCAGGAAGGGCAGCAGGGTGGCCTGCCGGGGCACCAGCGCGCGGCCGCAGACGGCCTGGATCAGCGGCGAGAGGTCGCGCCCCGAGGCCCGCACGATGCCGACCGCGCCGCGGCCGGGCGCGGTGGCGATGGCGACGATGGGGTCGTGGTGGCGGCCGAGGGCGGAAGCGGGCATGGCGCGCCGATTCTGGCGCGCCGGCCAGGTGCCAGATGCCAGCGCGCGGGTCCCGGCGCCGGCAGTGGTGCCAGTAAGGGTGCGAGTAATGACGCTGGGTCTGGCACCGGATATGGCGCGGGTGGAGCGGCGCGCGCCGGTGTAGGCAGCGCGCCGGACCTCCTGAGCCGGCTCTGGTCGAGCCGGGTCGCCCGCATGCCCTGCATCGTCGGCCCGGCGGGCGCCGCGTTCAACCCCGGTTCAGGGCATGGACGCCGCCTTCGCGTGCGCTATTGCCGCGGCGGCCATGCGCGGCGGCGCGGGCGCTATTTGCCCACCACGCCCATGCGCTTGTTGATGACCCACTGCTGGGCGATCGACAGCAGGTTGTTGGTCAGCCAGTACAGCACCAGGCCGGCGGGGAAGAAGAAGAACATGAAGCCGAAGGCCACCGGCATGATCCACATCATCTTGGCCTGCACCGGATCGGGCGGCTTCGGGTTCAGCGCCACCTGGGCGATGGAGGAGGCCATCATCAGCACCGGCAGGATGAAGTAGGGGTCGGCGACGGAGAGGTCGTGGATCCAGCCGATCCAGGGCGCGCCGCGCATCTCCACGCTCGACAGCAGCACCCAGTACAGCGAGATGAAGAAGGGCATCTGCACGACGATCGGCAGGCAGCCGCCGAGCGGGTTGACCTTCTCCTCGCGGTAGATGCGCATCATCTGCTGCTGCATCTCCTGCGGCTTGTCCTTGTAGCGCTCCCGGAGCTCGGCCACCTTGGGCGCGACGGCCTTCATCTTGGCCATGCTGCGGTAGGCGCTGGCGTTGAGCCAGAAGAAGGCCGCCTTCAGGCACACCACCAGGGCCACGATGGCCCAGCCCCAGTTGCCCAGCAGCGCGTGCAGCCGCGTCAGCAGCCAGAACAGCGGCTTGGCCAGCACGTAGAGCCAGCCGTAGTCCTTGACGCGCTCCAGGCCGGGCGCCAGCGCCGCCAGCATGTCTTCCTTCTGCGGGCCGGCGAAGAGGGTGGCGTCGATGGTCTTGCTGGCGCCGGGCGCCACTTCGCCCATCGGCACCACCATCGCGATCGTGTAGTCGTCGGGGCCGGTCTGCGCGGTGCGGAACTCGCGCGGCTGCGGCGCCGGCAGCAGCCAGGCCGAGGCGAAGTAGTGCTGCACCATCGCGACCCAGCCGTTGTCGGCGCTCTTCTCGTGGCTCTCGGTGGCCACGTCCTTGAACGGGATCTTCTGGTAGTGGCCGGCGTCGGTGTACATCGCCGGGCCGGTGAAGGTCGAATAGAAGTGCGAGCCGGCGTCGGCGGGCTTGCCGTCGCGCTCGATCTGCAGGTACAGCTGCGGCGCCACCGGCGTGCTGCCGCCGTTGATGAACTCGTTCTTGACGTCGATCGTGTAGGCGCCGCGGCGGAAGGTGAAGGTCTTCACCAGCCGCCGCCCGTCCACCGGCTGCGACTCGAAGCGCAGCGTCAGCGAGTCGGCCCCGGGCGCCAGCGTGCGCGGGCCGGGGTCGATCGTCATCGGCGTGAGGTGGTTGGGCAGGGCCACCCCGGGCTGGGTCGTGACCAGGCCGGTCTGCGCGAGGTAGCGGTGCTGCGCGGTGTCGTCGAACAGCACCACGTCCTCCTTGGCGTCGGCCGACTCGCGGTAGCCCAGCAGCTGCAGCCGCACGAGCGTGCCGCCGCGGCTGTCGAACGTGGCCTTCACGACGTCGGTGGTGACCGTCACCTGTTGGTCGGCCGCAGGCGCCGAGGCGGCGCCTGCGGTGGCGATCGCCGCCCCGGCGGTGCCACCGATCGCGCCGGGCACCGACGCCGTGGCCGGGTTCGAGGCCGGCGCCGCGGTCGGCACGGTGGCCGCGGGCACCGACGCGCCGAACATCGAGGGATGGCCGTGCTGCTTGTTCCAGTTGTCGTACAGCAGCACCAGCGACATGATGAAGATCACCCACAGCAGGGTGCGGCGCATATCGGTCATGGTGGGTTCCGGTCCGGGTGGCCGCGCAGGGCGGCGCGAAAGGTCAGGGTCTGGGGCACGGGGTCGCAGCCGCCGGCGCACCAGGGATGGCAGCGCAGCAGGCGCGACGCGCCCAGCCAGCTGCCGCCCAGCGCCCCGTGCTGCTGCAACGCCTGCAGCGTGTAGGCCGAGCAGGTGGGCTCGAAGCGGCAGGCATTGCCCAGCCAGGGCTTGAGCAGCAGCCGGTAGCCGCGCACGAGCGCGATCAGCGCCAGTTGCGGGAGACGGGCCAGCGCGCCGGCGCAGCCGGCCAGGCGAGCCGCCCTCATCGCCGGGCCCGCGTCAGCAGGGTGTCGAGCTCGGCTCGCGCGGCCTGGGCCAGCGCCGCCGAGCGAGCCGAGACGTAGCGCTCGGGCGCGAAAGGCGAGCGCAGCCGGATCAGCCACAGCCCGGCCGGCAGGCGCGGGCGATGCCGCTCGAAGGCGCTGCGCATCTGGCGCTTGAGGCAGTTGCGGGTGACCGCGCGACGCGCATGCCGCTTCGGCACCAGGGCGCCCAGCCACTGGGTGCCCGCCAAGTCATCCACAACCGGTGGGGCCTCGACAACCAAGTCTGTGGATAACTCGGATCCTTCGGGCAGTGGAGGGCCCGATGCCAGGGTCGGCGGCGCCACAGGGACGTGATGCAAGGCGAAGTGAGCGCTTCGCGTCAACGAGCCGGCCGCGAGCAGGCGCTCGAAATCGGCCTTGTTGACAAGACGACGGGCGGGCGAACCCAGGCCCTGCGCCTCAGACGGCCAGCCGCTTGCGCCCCTTGGCGCGGCGGGCGTTGATCACCGCCCTGCCGCCGCGGGTCTTCATGCGGACGAGAAAGCCGTGCGTGCGGGCACGCCGGATCTTGGAGGGCTGGTAGGTGCGCTTCATGGGTCTGTGAAGGTGTAAGCCGCCGTGCTGGCGAACCGCGCATTACAGCAAAAAACGCCAATCGGGTCAAACACTTGCACCACGGCGCGGCGCATCCGGCGGGGTTGACGGCGCGGCCGAAGTTGTGGATAACCACGCTCCGCCGAGCCTCGGGCCAGCCCGAACCAGGCGTCATCAAAAGAAGATTTCCACAATGAGTCTCGACCTTTGGCAGCGCGGCTGCGAGCGCCTGGCCGCAGAGTTGCCCGAGCAGCAGTTCAACACCTGGATCCGGCCGCTGGCCCCCGAACCCGGGCCGGCTGCAGCCGGCGAAGAGGCCGCACCCGACGCACAGGCCGAGCTGACGCTGGCGCTGCAGGTGCCCAACCGGTTCAAGCTCGAGTGGATCCGCGCCCAGTACGCGGCGCGCATCGAAGCCGTGCTGTCGGGCGTGGCCGGGCGCCCGGTGCGGCTGGCGCTGCGCCTGGGCCCGCGCGCCGACGGACCACCGGCGGCGGCCTCGATGGCCCCGTCGAGTGCACCGCAGCGCGTGGACGCCCTGGCCCTGGAGGCGCTCGGGGCTCTCGCAGCCGTGGGCGCCGGGTCGCCGGCCGGGCCCCCGCAGGCGCGTGCCGCCGCGATGCCGATGGGCAACGCGGCCTTCGCCGCGGCCTTGCCTTCCAACAAGCTCAACGCCGCCCTCACCTTCGACACCCTGGTGGCCGGCCGCGCCAACCAGATGGCCCGCACCGCCGCGCTGCACGTGGCCGGCGCGCCGGGCGTCATGTACAACCCGCTGTTCATCTACGGCGGCGTGGGGCTGGGCAAGACCCACCTCGTGCATGCCGTGGGCAACGCGCTGCTGAAGGACCGCCCGCAGGCGCGCGTGCTGTACCTGCATGCCGAGCAGTTCATCAGCGACGTGGTCAAGAACTACCAGCGCAAGACCTTCGACGAGCTGAAGGCGAAATACCACAGCCTGGACCTGCTGCTGATCGACGACGTGCAGTTCTTCGCCGGCAAGGACCGCACGCAGGAGGAGTTCTTCAACGCCTTCGAGGCCCTGCTGACCAAGCGCGCGCACATCATCATGACCAGCGACACCTACCCCAAGGGGCTGGTGGACATCGACGAGCGCCTGACCAGCCGCTTCGACGCCGGCCTGACGGTGGCCATCGAGCCGCCCGAGCTGGAAATGCGGGTCGCGATCCTGATGCGCAAGGCCGCGCTCGAGAACACCGAGATGCCCGAGGACGTGGCCTTCTTCATCGCCAAGAACGTGCGCGCCAACGTGCGCGAGCTCGAAGGCGCGCTGCGCAAGGTGCTGGCCTACAGCCGCTTCGGCCACAAGGACGTGAACATCGCGCTGGCGCGCGAGGCGTTGAAGGACCTGCTGTCGATCCAGAACCGGCAGATCGGGGTCGAGAACATCCAGAAGACCGTGGCCGACTTCTACAAGATCAAGGTGGCCGACATGTACAGCAAGAAGCGGCCGGCCAGCATCGCGCGCCCGCGCCAGATCGCGATGTACCTGGCCAAGGACATGACCAAGAAGAGCCTGCCCGAGATCGGCGAGCTGTTCGGCGGGCGCGACCACACGACGGTGCTGCACGCGGTGCGCAAGATCGGCGACGAGCGCACGCGCAACCCCGAGTTGAACCAGCAGCTGCATGTCCTGGAGCAGACGCTGAAGGGGTGAGGGCGGGCGGCCGCGCGGCGGCGGCCAAGGCCTGTGGAGAAGATTCGGACAAGCCCGCCCTTGTCCACCGCCCGGGCCGCCGGCCGCGACTTGTCCCATTTGCAGGCGCACCGGCAGCGGGGCCGGGCGCACAGGGTTCACCGCGACATAAGCCTTTGATGGAAAAGGCGAAAATAGGCTTGTCCCCAGATCCGGTGCGGCTCTACCAGCAACTACCAGAGTACTAAAGAGGAAAACATGATCGTGCTGAAGGCGGCGCAAGCCCAACTCCTCGCTGCCCTGCAGTCAGTGGCCGGCATCGTCGAGCGGCGCCACACGCTGCCGATCCTGGCCAACGTGCTGCTGCGCAAGCAGGGCGACGCGATCGAGTTCACCACCAGCGATCTCGAGATCCAGGTCCGGGCCCGGGCCAGCCTGGGCGGCGACAGCGGCGAGATCGCCGTCACGGTGGGCGCGCGCAAGCTGATCGACATCCTGCGCAGCCTGCCGGCCGAGCAGGTGGTGAGCCTGTCCTCGGCGCAGAACAAGCTGACGCTGCAGGGCGGCAAGAGCCGCTTCACCCTGCAGACGCTGCCCGCCGACGACTTTCCCCTGGTCAACGAAGGCGCCGATTTCGGGCCCGTGTTCTCGGTCCCGCAGAAGACCCTGCGCGGGCTGATCGACCAGGTGCACTTCGCGATGGCGGTGCACGACATCCGCTACTACCTCAACGGCATCCTGTTCATCGCCGAAGGCAAGACCCTGACGCTGGTGGCCACCGACGGCCACCGGCTGGCGCTGGCGCAGTCGCAGCTCGAAGCCGAGGTGCCGAGCAAGCAGGAGGTGATCCTGCCGCGCAAGACCGTGCTCGAGCTGCAGCGGCTGCTGGGCGAGGGCGAAGGCACCATCGAGATGCGCTTCGCCGGCAACCAGGCCCGCTTCGCGTTCTCGGGCCTGGAGTTCGTGACCAAGCTCGTCGAGGGCAAGTTCCCCGACTACAACCGCGTCATCCCGCGCCACCACAAGAACGCGGTGGTGCTGGGCCGCGCGCCGCTGCTGGCCAGCCTGCAGCGGGCGGCGATCCTCACGAGCGAGAAGTTCAAGGGCGTGCGCGTCAACATCGAGCCCGGCGTGCTGCGCATCGCGTCGAGCAACGCCGAGCAGGAAGAGGCCAAGGAAGAGCTCGAGATCGACTACGACGGCGACCCGATCGAGATCGGCTTCAACGTCACCTACCTCATCGACGTGCTGGCCAACAGCACGCACGAGATGGTCAAGCTCGAGCTGCAGGACAGCAGCGCCAGCGCGCTGTTCAGCCTGCCCGAGCAGCCTGGCTTCCGCTACGTCGTGATGCCGATGCGGATCTAGCCCACCCCTGGAGCGGCCTGGCCGCTCCCCCTCGAGGGGGCAACGCCAGCGGCCGGGCAGAGCCCGATCCGCGGCGTGTGCTTGATGGACCACCCGCTTTCACCCAACCGCACCCGATGAACGAACCTTCCAACAACGACGACGGCGTGACCCGTCGCGAGGTGCCCGGCGCCGAGGGCCCTGCGGCCTCCACCGGCAACGAGGCCAGCGCCGCCTACGGCGAGGGCAGCATCCAGATCCTCGAAGGGCTGGAGGCGGTGCGCAAGCGGCCCGGCATGTACATCGGCGACACCTCCGACGGCACCGGCCTGCACCACCTCGTGTTCGAGGTGGTCGACAACTCCATCGACGAGGCCCTGGCCGGCCACTGCGACGACATCGTCGTCACCATCCACAGCGACAACAGCATCAGCGTCGTCGACAACGGCCGCGGCATTCCCACCGGGGTGAAGATGGACGACAAGCACGAGCCCAAGCGCTCGGCCGCCGAGATCGCCCTGACCGAGCTGCACGCCGGCGGCAAGTTCAACCAGAACAGCTACAAGGTCTCGGGCGGCCTGCACGGCGTCGGCGTGAGCTGCGTCAATGCGCTGAGCCAGTGGCTGCGCCTGACGGTGCGCCGCGAAGGCCGGGTGCACTTCATGGAGTTCAGGCGCGGCGTGCCGCAGGACCGCGTGCTCGAGCAGCGCGAGGGCTTCGAGGTCAGCCCGATGAAGGTCACGGGCGAGACCGAGCGCCGCGGCACCGAGGTGCACTTCCTGCCCGACGACACCATCTTCAGCCACATCGACTTCCACTACGACGTGCTGGCCAAGCGCCTGCGCGAGCTCAGCTTCCTGAACAACGGCGTCAAGATCAAGCTCGCCGACGAACGCAACGCGAAGGAAGACAACTTTGCCTTCGCCGGCGGCGTGAAGGGCTTCGTCGGCTTCATCAATGCCGGCAAGAAGGTGCTGCACCCGAACATCTTCCACGCCATGGGCGACAAGCAGAGCGACCAGAACACGACCATCGGGGTCGAGGTCGCGATGCAGTGGAACGACGGCTACGCCGAAAACGTGCTCTGCTTCACCAACAACATCCCGCAGCGCGACGGCGGCACCCACCTCACCGGGCTGCGCGCGGCGATGACGCGCGTGATCAACAAGTACATCGACGACCACGAGATCGCCAAGAAGGCCAAGGTCGAGATCGCCGGCGACGACATGCGCGAAGGCCTGGCCTGCGTCGTCAGCGTCAAGGTGCCCGAACCCAAGTTCAGCAGCCAGACCAAGGACAAGCTGGTCAGCAGCGAGGTGCGCGGGCCGGTGGAGGACATCGTCGGCAAGCTGCTGACCGACTGGCTGCTCGAGAACCCGATCGACGCCAAGATCATCTGCGGCAAGATCGTCGACGCCGCGCGGGCGCGCGAGGCCGCGCGCAAGGCGCGCGAGATGACGCGCCGCAAGGGCGTGCTCGACGGCCTGGGCCTGCCCGGCAAGCTGGCCGACTGCCAGGAGAAGGATCCCGCCCAGTGCGAGATCTACATCGTCGAGGGCGACAGCGCCGGCGGCAGCGCCAAGCAGGGGCGGGACCGCAAGTTCCAGGCGATCCTGCCGCTGCGGGGCAAGATCCTCAACGTCGAGAAGGCGCGCTACGAGCGGCTCTTGAGCAGCGAGTCGATCGTCACGCTGATCACCGCCCTGGGCACCGGCATCGGCGCCGAGGACTTCAACATCGACAAGCTGCGCTACCACCGCATCATCGTCATGACCGATGCCGACGTCGACGGCGCCCACATCCGCACCCTGCTGCTGACCTTCTTCTACCGCCAGATGCCGGTGCTGGTGGAGCGCGGCCACATCTACATCGCGCAGCCGCCGCTGTACAAGGTCAAGCTGGGCAAGCACGAGGAATACCTGAAGGACACGCTGGCGCTCGACGGCTACCTGCTGGGCGTGGCCCTGGACGGCGCTTCGGTGTGGCCCGACGGCACGGCCGCCGGCGGCCGGCCCGCGATCGAGGGCCCGGCGCTGGAGGCCCTGGCGCGGCGCTACCTGGTGGCCAATGCCGTGACCGAGCGGCTGTCGAACTGGATGGACGTGGACGCCGTGCGCGCGATCGCTGGCGGGCTGACCCTGAACCTGGACGATGCGGCCGGCGCCGAGGCCGGCGCCGTGGCGCTGCAGGCCGCGCTGCGCGACGCGCAGGTGGCCGCCGAGTTCGACGCCCGCACCGACAAGCACCTGCTGCGCATCAGCCGCCGCCATCACGGCAACGTCAAGAGCAGCGTCATCACGCAGGACTTCGTCCACGGCGCCGATTACGCCGCGCTGGCCAGCGCCGGCACCGCCTTCCTGGGCCTGCTCGGACCCGAGGCCGTGGTGCGCCGCGGCGAGGGCGACAAGGCGCGCGAGCAGAAGGTGGCCGATTTCCGCGCCGCGATGGCCTGGCTGATGGGCCAGGCCGAGAGCGCGGTGGCGCGCCAGCGCTACAAGGGCCTGGGCGAGATGAACCCCGAGCAGCTGTGGGAGACCACGATGGACCCGGCCGTGCGCCGCCTGCTGAAGGTGCAGATCGACGACGCCATCGAGGCCGACCGCGTGTTCACGATGCTGATGGGCGACGAGGTCGAGCCGCGGCGCGACTTCATCGAGAGCAACGCGCTGCGGGCGGCGAACATCGACGTGTAGTGGTCCGGCGCGCCGTCGCGCACCGGCCGCCGGCCGCGCTCAGGCCGTTGCGCCGAACCCCGCCCCCAGCTCGGCGCGCAGGTGGTCCACCAGCACCCGCACCGCCCGCGGCACGTAGGGGCTGTAGGGGCGGATCGCGTACAGGCCCTCGCCGAAGTAGCCCACCGGACGCCAGCGCGGCAGCACATGCTGCAGCCGGCCGGCAGCGAGGTCGGCGCCGGCGCTGAAGTCGGGCAGCAGCGCGATGCCCAGGCCGCCGAGCGCGGCCTCGCGCAGCGCCTCGCTGTTGTTGGCCGCGAACGGCCCGGCGACAGGCACGCTGACGCGGCCCGTGGCGCCGTCGCGGCCGGCGGCCTCGAAGCTCCACACCGGCTTCTCGCCCGGGCGCAGGTAGCGCAGGCAGTCGTGGCCGGCCAGGTCGGGCGGCTGCTGCGGCGTGCCTCGGCGGCGCAGGTACGCGCGCGTGGCCACCAGCAGCGCCTCGGTGCGGCACAGCAGCCAGGCCACATGGGTCTCGGGCGCGGCCGTGGTGTGGCGCAGCGCGAGGTCGAAGCCCTCCTGCGCCAGCGCGCTCAGGCGGTCCGACAGCTCGAGCTCGATCCGCACCTCGGGGTGGGCGCGCAGGAAGGCCGGCAGGCGCGGCACGATCTGCTGCCGCCCGAGCGCCACCGGCGCCGTCACGCGCACCAGGCCGCGCGGGGCGGCGGCGCGGTCGGCGACGCCGGCGAAGCCGCGCTCGATGTGCTCGAAGGGGCCGCGCGTCGCGTCCACCAGCTGCTGCCCCGCCTCGGTCAGGCGCAGGCCGCGCGTGCTGCGGGCGACCAGGCCGACGCCGGCGGCCTGCTCGAGCTCGCGCAGCCGCTGGCTCACCGCGGCCTTGCTCACGCCCAGGCGCTGCGCGGCGGCGGTCAGGCTGCCGGCGCTGTCGATCACGCCCAGCCAGCGCAGATGCAGCCACAGGGTCTCGATGTTCCGCTCGGCCATGGCCGATTGTTCAGCATCCTGAACGCTGCATTCAGCGCCCGCACCCTGGTCGGCGCGGGCCGGCCTTCCTAGACTTCGACGTTCATACCTGCCCTGCCTGAGGACCGCGCCATGAGCACCGCCCGCTACACCGCCACCACGCCCGTCGGCCACTGGATCGGAGGGCGCGCCGTCGACGGCAGCGGCGGCCGCGCGCAGACGGTGTGGAACCCCGCCCCCGGGCAGGCGGCGCGCCAGGTGCTGCTGGGCGGCACGGCCGAGGTCGAGGCGGCGGTGGCCGCGGCGCGCGCGGCCCAGCCGGCCTGGGGCGAGATGCCGCCGATCCGGCGCGCGCGCGTGATGAATGCCTTCCTGGCGCTGATGAACCAGCACCGCGACGCGCTGGCCGCGATGATCACGGCCGAGCACGGCAAGGTCTACAGCGACGCCCAGGGCGAGGTGATGCGCGGCATCGACATCGTCGAGTTCGCCTGTGGCGTGCCGCAACTGCTCAAGGGCGACTACACCGACCAGGTCTCCACCGGCATCGACAACTGGACGCTGCGCCAGCCGCTGGGCGTGGTGGCCGGCATCACGCCGTTCAACTTCCCGTGCATGGTGCCCTGCTGGATGTTCCCGCTGGCACTGGCCTGCGGCAACGCCTTCATCCTCAAGCCCAGCGAGCGCGACCCCAGCCCGAGCCTGCTGATGGCCGAGCTGCTGAAGCAGGCCGGCCTGCCCGACGGGGTGTTCAGCGTCGTGCAGGGCGACAAGGTCGTCGTCGATGCGCTGCTGAGCCACCCCGACGTGAAGGCCCTGAGCTTCGTCGGCTCCACGCCCATCGCGCAGGCGATCTACGAGACCGGCGCCCGTCATGGCAAGCGCGTGCAGGCCCTGGGCGGCGCCAAGAACCACATGGTGGTGATGCCCGACGCCGACATCGAGCAGGCGGTGGACGCGCTCATCGGCAGCGCCTACGGCTCGGCCGGCGAGCGCTGCATGGCCATCAGCGTGGCGGTGCTGGTGGGCGACGTGGGCGACCGCCTCGTGCCGCGGCTGGCCGAGCGCGCGCGCGCGCTGAAGATCGGCGACGGCATGCAGCCCGAGGTCGAGATGGGCCCGATCGTCACCCGCGAGGCGCGCGAGCGCATCGAGGGCTATGTCGAGCTCGGCGTGGCCGAGGGCGCCCAGCTGGTGGTGGACGGCCGCGGCCTGAAGGGGCCGGGCCTGGCGCAGGGCTTCTACACCGGCGGCACGCTGTTCGACCATGCGACGCCGCAGATGCGCATCTACCGCGAGGAGATCTTCGGCCCGGTGCTGGTGTGCCTGCGCGTGCCTGACCTGGCCGCCGCGCTGGCGCTGGTGAACGCGCACGAGTCCGGCAACGGCGTGGCCTGCTTCACCGCCGACGGCGGCGTGGCGCGCGAGTTCGCGCGCCGGGTGCAGGTGGGCATGGTGGGGATCAACGTGCCGATCCCGGTGCCGATGGCCTGGCACGGCTTCGGTGGCTGGAAGAAGAGCCTGTTCGGCGACCTGCACGCCTACGGCGAGGAAGGCGTGCGCTTCTACACCAAGCAAAAGAGCGTGATGCAGCGCTGGCCGGCCAGCATCGGCCGCGGCGCCGAGTTCGCGATGCCCACCGCCAAGTGAAGCGCCGTCGCGCTCAGCCTGGCGTGGCGGCCACGGTGGCGGCGGCCGGCCCGTCCGGCCCGGCGCGGTAGGCGGCGTACCCGGCCAGGCGCAGCGCGCAGGCCGGGCAGGTGCCGCAGCCCCGGCCCCAGGCGTGGCTGAGGCCGCGATCGCCCAGGTAGCAGGTGTGGGTGTGCTCGCGGATCAGGTCCACCAGCGCCGTGCCGCCCAGCGTCTCGGCCAGGCGCCACGTGGCGGCCTTGTCCAGCCACATCAGCGGCGTCTGCACCACCATCGGCGCCGCCAGCCCCAGGCTGAGCGCCACCTGCAGCGCTTTCAGCGTGTTGTCGCGGCAGTCGGGGTAGCCCGAGTAGTCGGTCTCGCACATGCCGCCCACCAGCACTTCCAGGCCGCGCCGGTAGGCCACGGCGGCGGCGAAGCCGAAGAACAGCAGGTTGCGCCCGGGCACGAAGGTGTTGGGCAGGCCGCCCTGCTGCAGCTCGATCGCGCGCGCCTGCGTCAGCGCGGTGTCGCTGATCTGGCCCAGCAGCGCCAGGTCGAGCCGGTGGTCGGGGCCCAGCTTCGGGCCCCAGGCCGGGTACAGCCGGCGCAGCTCGGCCAGCACCGTCTCGCGGCACTGCATCTCCACCGCGTGGCGCTGGCCGTAGTCGAAGCCGATGGTCTCGACGTGCGCGTGGTGCTGCAGCGCCCAGGCCAGGCAGGTGGTGGAGTCCTGCCCGCCCGAGAACAGCACCAGGGCGCGGCCGTTCATGGCGCCGCTGCTAGCGCGGCACCGGCGCGCTGGCGGCGGTGCTGACCGGTGCCGCCGGCGCCGTGGGCGGCCCCATGCGGGCCAGCTCGGCGTCGCTGACCACGTCGAACACGCGGATGACCTTCAGCACCCCGGGCACCGAGGCCGCCAGGTCGGCGGCGCGGTCGGCCTCGCGCGAGGTGACGATGCCCATCAGGTAGATGTAGCCGCGCTCGGAGATCACCTTGATCGCGGTGGCCTGCAGGTCCTTGGCCTCGAACAGCGTGGCCTTGACCTTGGTGACGAGCAGCGCGTCCTGCGAGCGCGAGCCGAACGAGCTGTTGGGCTGCACCGAGAGCTCGTTGACGACCGCGTGCACGTTGTCGATGCCGGCCACGGCGCGGCCGACCGCGGCCTTGGAGGCGGCGTCGGGCACCTCGCCCGTGATCAGCACCGTGCGGTTGTAGCTGGCCACGTCGACATGGCCCAGCGTGGCCAGGTCGTTGATGCGCGCGGCGGCCTTGACCTCGATGCTGGCGTCGTCGAGCTGGGTGCCGGCGGTGCGCCGGTCCACGGCCACCATGCCGGCGCCGGCGGCCGCGCCGCCGATGATCAGCGGCACGCAGCCCGCCAGCAGGCCCGACAGGCCGGCGCCGGCGAGCAGGGCCGCGGCCAGGCCGCGCTTGACGTTGTAGGCGGTGGTTCTGGAATCGGTCACAGGTCTTGTTCCCCCATCAGTTGGAAATCCACGGCATCGCACAGGCAATGCAGCACGAGCATCTGCATCTCGGCCACGCGCGGCGAGCGCTCGGGCGGCACGGCGACGATCACGTCGGTCTCGGCCAGCAGCTCGCCGAAGGCCTGCGCGCCGCGCCCGGCCAGCACCACGATCGTCATGTCCTTGGCCTGCGCGGCCGAGATCACGGCCGTGCTGTTGCCTTCGCCGTCGTCGATGAAGACCAGCACGTCGCCCGGCAGGCCCAGGGCCCGCACCTGCTGGGCCGGCTCGCTGCCCAGCGCCAGCGCCGCCAGCGGCGGGCGCTCGCGCTCGAAGCGGCCGGCGAACAGGCGCGCCATGTGCTGCGCCAGCGCCGCGCCCGCACCGCTGCCCGCCACCAGCACCTTGCCGCCGCCGGTGAAGGCGGCCAGCAGCGTGGCCGTGGCTTCGGCGATCGGGCGGGCCAGGGCCTCCGCGGCCTGGTACTGGAGGTCTGCGCTCTCGAAGAACTGTTGCTGGACGCGTTGTTCGAGCATGGCCCGCGCATCATAGGCCAGGGGTGGCCGAGGGCCGCCCGGCGCCCCGCGCCTGCGGCATCATCGCGACCGGCAATCGGCATCGCAGGAGACAGCAACGATGGAAGGCTCATGCCTGTGCGGCGCGGTGCGCTGGCGCTTCGAGGGCGTGCCCGAGGGCGCGACCGCCTGCAACTGCACCGCCTGCCGGCGCTACGGCACGCTGTGGGCCTACGGCTACGAAGGCGAGGGCGTGCAGGTCAGCGGCACGACGCGCCCGTATTCACGCGGCTCGGCGCTGAGCTTCGACTTCTGCCCCACCTGCGGCTGCCTGGCCTGCTGGCGCGCGCTGCAGCGGCAGGCCGACGGGCGCCTGCGCATCGCCGTCAACCTGCGCCTGGCCGAGCCGGCCGACGTGGCCGCGATCCCGATCGACCACTTCGACGGCCTGGACCGCTTCGAGGACCTGCCGCGCGACGGCAAGTGCGTGGCCGATTACTGGTTCTGACCCGCAACCGCCAGGAGACCCGCCATGTCCGACCGCACCGTGCGCCTGCAGCGCGTGCTGCGCGCCCCGCCCGAGCGGGTCTACCGCGCCTTCGTCGAGCCCGACGCGATGGCCAAGTGGCTGCCGCCGCAGGGCTACACCTGCACTGTCCAGCGGATGGAGGCCCGCGTCGGCGGGGGCTTCCGCATGAGCTTCCGCAACTTCGCCAACGGCCAGGTCCATTCGTTCGGGGGCGAGTACCTCGAGCTCGTGCCGGGCGAGCGGCTGCGCTACACCGACCGCTTCGACGACCCGAACCTGCCCGGCCTGCTCGAGGTGGTCGTGGGGCTGCGGCCCGTGCTGTGCGGCACCGAGCTGAGCATCAGCCAGAGCGGCATCCCCGAGGCCATCCCGCTCGAGATGTGCCAGCTGGGCTGGCAGGAATCGCTCGCCCAGCTGGCGGCCCTGGTCGAGCCGCAGACGCCGGGCTGAGCGCCGCGATGTACGCGATCAAGGCCGCCGTGGCCGACCCGTCGGCCCCGGAGTTCTCCTTCCCGGCGCACAAGACGATGTACGGCGGCCGGCGCATCGCCGCGGGCGACCGCGTCTACCTGTTCGCCAGCGAGAACGAGGGCGGGTCGGGCCTGTTCGCCTGCGGTCGCGTCACCGCGGCCGCGCCGACGCCCCGGGTGGCCGGGGTCGAGCGCCAGACGCCGCGCGTGAGCGTGACCGTGCGCCGCACCGCGCTGGCCCGGCGCCGGCTCGGCCGCGCCGAGCTGAAGGCCTGCACCGACTGGGGCGACGGCCGGCCCGAGACCGAGCTCAACTTCAAGCTCTACCGCCAGGCCACGAACAAGATCGCCGGCCTGTCGTCCGCCGCCGACGCCTTCCTGCGCGGCTGCTTCTGACCGGGCCGGGCTCCAGACTCGCGGCCGCCGCTCGAACCCAGAGGAGACCCATGGCCCGGACCCTCGACCGCGGCGTGGCGGCGGCGCTGGCGGCGGCGCTGCTGTTCGGGGCCGGCACGCCCGCGGCCAAGCTGCTGCTGGCGCACACCGGGCCCTGGCTGCTCGCGGCCCTGCTGTACCTGGGCTCCGGCTGCGGGCTGTGGTTGCTGCGGCGGCTGCGCCGGGCCCCGGCGGTGCGCCCCAGCCGCGGCGAATGGGGCTGGCTGGCCGGCGCCACGCTGGCCGGCGGCGTGGTCGGCCCGGTGCTGCTGATGGTGGGGCTGCGCTCGATGCCTGCCACGTCGGCCTCGCTGCTGCTTAACGCCGAGGGCGTGCTGACGGCGCTGCTGGCCTGGTTCGCCTTCAAGGAGAACTTCGACCGCCGCATCGCCCTGGGCATGGCGGCCATCGTGGCCGGCGCGGTGCTGCTGAGCTGGCCCGGCCGCGGCACGCTGCGCCTGGACGGCGGGGCGCTGGCGGTGCTCGGGGCCTGCGCGGCCTGGGCCGTCGACAACAACCTGACGCGCAAGGTCTCGCTCGGCGATGCCTCGTTCATCGCGATGCTCAAGGGGCTGGTGGCCGGCAGCACCAACCTGCTGCTGGCGCTGCTGCTGGGGGCGCAGGCACCCTCGCTGCCGGTGCTGGCCGGCGCGGCCTTGCTGGGTTTCCTGAGCTACGGCGCCAGCCTGGTGCTGTTCGTGGTGGCGCTGCGCCACCTGGGCACGGCGCGCACCGGTGCCTACTTCTCGGTGGCGCCCTTCTTCGGCGCCGTGCTGGGCGTGCTCGGGCTGCACGAGCCGCTGACCGCGCCGCTGCTGGGCGCCGGGGCCCTGATGGCGCTCGGGGTTTGGCTGCACCTGACCGAGCGGCACGGCCACTGGCACGAGCACGAGGCGCAGGTCCACGACCACGCGCATGTGCACGATGCCCACCACCGGCATGCCCATGCCGAGGGCATCGACCCGGCCGAGCCGCACCGCCATGCCCATGCGCACGAGGCGATGGCGCATGCGCACCCGCATTACCCGGACGCCCACCACCGGCATCCGCACTGACCTCCGCACTGAGCTCCGCACTGACCGCGAAGGCGCGCTCGCGATGCCTCGTGCTCGCGCCACTACCCGTCGTCGAACGCCGCCTGCAGCCACTGGACCTGGGCGCCGTCGATGGCCAGCACGTCGAAGCGGCAGGGCGGCGGGCTGGCGTAGCGCAGCAGGTAGTGCCGGGCCGCACGGCGCAGGCGCTGCCGCTTGGCCGAGCCGACGCTGGCCGCGGCGCCGCCGTGGGCCGCGCTGCGGCGCGCACGCACCTCGACGAAGACCAGGGTGCCGTCGCGATCGCGCAGCACCAGGTCGATCTCGCCGGCGGGGGCGTGCGGGCCGCGGGCGAGCCGATAATTGCGCTCGACCAGCCGCAGCCCGCGCGCCAGCAGCCAGGCCAGCGCCTCGTCCTCGGCCGCGTCGCCGCGGGCCTTGGTGCCGGCCCCTCCACGCCCCGTGACCATCGACCCCTCCTTGCTGCGGCGCGCTGCGCTGCAGGCGGCCGGCCAGCAGCAGCACCGGCCCGGCACACTCTACGTCGTGGCCACGCCGATCGGCAACCTGGCCGACCTCACGCTGCGCGCCATCCACTGGCTGGCGCAGGTGGATGCCGTGGCCTGCGAGGACACGCGCGTGGCGGCGAAGCTGCTCGAGCACCTGGGCCTGCACAAGCCGCTGATCGCCCTGCATGCGCACAACGAACGCGGCGCGGCGCAGACGGTGCTGGCGCGGCTGGCGGCCGGCGAGTCGGTGGCCTGCGTCAGCGACGCCGGCACGCCCGCGGTGTCCGACCCCGGCGCGCTGCTGGTGGAGCTCGTGGCGGCGGCCGGCCACCCCGTGGTGCCGCTGCCCGGCCCGAGCAGCGCGCTGGCCGCACTCAGCGCGGCCGGCGACGCGGCGGGTGCGCGCGCTGGCGGCTTCGCCTTCGTCGGCTTCCTGCCGGCCCGGGGCGCCGAGCGCCGCGCCGCGCTGGCCACGGCGCTGGCCGAGCCGCGCACGCAGATCCTGTTCGAGGCGCCGCACCGCATTGCCGAGCTGCTGGGGGCGATCGCCGGCGCGGCGCCGCAGCGGCGCGTGACGCTGGCCCGCGAGCTGACCAAGCAGTTCGAGACGGTCGTGACGCGGTCGGCGGCCGAGCTGCCGGGCTGGCTGGCCGAGGACCCGAACCGCGGCCGCGGCGAGTTCGTGCTCGTGCTCCATGCCCTGCCGCCGGCACCGATCGCCGACGAGGCCCTGCCGCCGCCGACCCTGCGCACGCTGGCCGTGCTGCTGCGCGAGCTGCCCCTGAAGCAGGCGGTGGCGCTGGCCGCCGAGCTCACCGACGCGCCGCGCAACGCGCTGTACCAGCAGGCGCTGGCCAGCCGCAGCGCAGGCGAGGGCCCTGGCCTCACAGGCCGCTGAGACAGCCCCGGCTCCTACAATTGAAGCCTGTCCCGCCGACGCCCGAAAGGCCCCGATGATCACCCGCGAACCCACCCTCGAGCGCCTGGCCATCGCGCAGTCGCTGATGCTCGATCCGTTCGGGTTGTCCGAAGCCTCGATCGCGCAGGCGCTGGCCACCATCGGCGAGCACCGCATCGACGACGCCGACCTGTACTTCCAGACCACGCGCCACGAGGGCTGGAGCCTGGAGGAGGGCATCGTCAAGAGCGGCAGCTTCAGCATCGACCAGGGCGTGGGCGTGCGCGCGGTGGCCGGCGAGAAGACCGCCTTCGCGTATTCCGACGACCTCAGCCCCGAATCGCTGCTGGAAGCCGCGCGCACCGTGCGCACCATCGCCGCGGCGGGCCAGCACCGGCGGGTGAAGGTGGGCCGCGCGCCGCGCATCGCGGCCAGCCGCGTGCTGTACGCGCCCACCGACCCCATCGCCACGCTGGACAGCACGCAGAAGGTGGCGCTGCTGGAGAAGGTCGAGCGGCTGGCGCGCGCCCAGGACCCGCGCATCGTGCAGGTGATGGCCAGCCTGGGCGCCGAATACGACGTCGTGCTGGTGGCGCGGGCCGACGGCACGCGCGCCGCCGACGTGCGGCCGCTGGTGCGCCTGAACGTGACCGTGATCGCCGAGCAGACCGTGGCCGGCGTGCTGCGGCGCGAGGTGGGCAGCGGCGGCGGCGGCGGGCGCTTCGGCCTGGGCTATTTCACCGACGCCGTGATCGGCGGCTACGTCGACCATGCGGTGCGGGCGGCGCTGACCAACCTCGACAGCCGGCCCGCGCCGGCCGGCGAGATGACGGTCGTGCTCGGCCCGGGCTGGCCCGGCGTGCTGCTGCACGAGGCGGTGGGCCACGGCCTGGAGGGCGACTTCAACCGCAAGGGCTCGTCCACCTTCGCCGGCCGCATCGGCCAGCGCGTGGCGGCCAAGGGCGTGACGGTGCTCGACGACGGCACCCTGGCCGACCGCCGCGGCTCGCTCAACGTCGACGACGAGGGGCATGCCACGCAGCGCAACGTGCTGATCGAGGACGGCATCCTGCGCGGCTACATGCAGGACAGCCTGAACGCGCGGCTGATGGGCGGCAAGCCCACCGGCAACGGCCGCCGCGAAAGCTACGCCAGCCTGCCCATGCCGCGCATGACCAACACCTACATGCTGGCCGGCACGCGCAGCCGGGACGAGATCGTGGCCAGCATCCGGCGCGGCTTGTACGCCACCAACTTCGGCGGCGGCCAGGTCGACATCACCAGCGGCAAGTTCGTGTTCTCGGCCAGCGAGGCGTTCTGGGTCGAGAACGGCAAGATCCTCTACCCGGTGAAGGGCGCCACGCTCGTGGGCAACGGCCCCGAGGCGATGACGCGCGTGAGCCTGATCGGCAACGACCTCGAGCTCGACACCGGCGTCGGCGTCTGCGGCAAGGACGGCCAGAGCGTGCCGGTGGGCGTGGGCCAGCCGACGCTGCGCATCGA
>JAGWMW010000241.1 GCA_028871575.1 Burkholderiales bacterium
GCGCAGCGCGGCCAGCTCGGCCAGCGAGCGGGCCTTCATCACAGCAGCCCGCGCTCGGCCATCGAGACGGCCTGCCCCTGGCCGACGACGATGTGGTCCAGCACCCGCACGTCCACCAGCGCCAGCGCGGCCTTCAGGGTCTGGGTCAGGAACTCGTCGGCGCGCGAGGGCTCGGCCACGCCCGACGGGTGGTTGTGCGACAGCACCACGGCGGCGGCATTGAGCTGCAGCGCGCGCCGCACCACCTCGCGCGGGTGCACGCTGGTCTGCGCCAGCGTGCCGCGAAACAGCTCCTCCAGCCGCAGCAGCCGGTGCTGGCTGTCGAGGAAGAGCACCGCGAACACCTCGTGTTCGTGCCGGCCCAGCTGCAGCGCCAGGTAGTCCTTGACCCGGCCCGGGTGGTCGAACACCGGCGCCGCCTGCAGCTGCTGCGCCAGCGCCCGGCGCGCGATCTCCACCACCGCCAGCAGCTCGGACCGCTTGGCCGGCCCCAGGCCCTTGATCGCGGCCAGCCGCTCGGGCGGCGCGTTCAGCAGGCCGGCGAAGCCGCCGCACTCGTCCAGCACCTGGGCGGCCAGCGCGAACACGCCGCGGCCGCGGTAGCCGGTGCGCAGCAGCAGGGCCAGCAGCTCGCCGTCGGCCAGGGCCGCGGGGCCGCGCGAGAGCAGCTTCTCGCGCGGGCGCTGCTCGGGGGGCAGGTCCTTCATGGCGCGAGACCTCGGGGGCCGCGGTCGCGGGGGGCTGGGGCTCGCATGGGGGCTGCGTAGAATCGCGGCCAGTCTATTCGACGCGCTTGCGCGCGACTTCCCCTCGACGCGCTTGCACGTCGACGCCCTCCGACTCGAAGCACCGTTCGTGGACCCCAGCGCCAACCTCGTCCGGGCCGGCTCGTTCCTGACCCTGCACTACCGGCTGTCGGGGCCGGACGGGGACGACGTGGTCAACACCTTCGACGACAAGCCGGCCACGCTGTCGCTGGGCACGGGGCAGCTGGCACCGGCGATCGAGGCGCACCTGATCGGCCTGCCCGAGGGCGCGCACCAGGCCTTCGATCTGCCCGCCGGCGCGGCCTTCGGCCCGCGCAACCCCGAACTGCTGCAGCGCGTGAAGCTCAGCCTGCTGCGCGAGCTGGGCGAGCCCGGGGCCGAGTACGCCGTCGGCGACGTGGTCGAGTTCCCCACGCCCGACGGCGCCGGCACCTACGCCGGCGTGGTGCGCGAGCGCGGCGAAGGCTGGCTGCTGTTCGACTTCAACCACCCGCTGGCCGGCCGGCCGGTGCGCTTCGAAGTGAAGCTGCTGGGGGTGCTGTGACCGCCGCGCCCACCGGCCCGCGCGAGGTGCTGCTGGCCGAGCCGCGCGGCTTCTGCGCCGGCGTCGACCGGGCCATCGAGATCGTCGAGCGCGCGCTGGCCAAGCACGGCGCGCCGATCCACGTGCGGCACGAGATCGTGCACAACACCTACGTCGTCGACGACCTCAGGGCCAAGGGCGCGGTCTTCATCGAGGACCTGGCCGAGGTGCCGCCCGGGGCCACGCTGGTGTTCAGCGCCCACGGCGTGAGCCAGGCCGTGCGCCAGGAGGCCGCGCGGCGCGGCTTCCGCGTCTTCGACGCCACCTGCCCGCTGGTGACCAAGGTCCACGTCGAGGTGGCCAAGCTGGCGCGCGAGGGCTACGAGTTCATCATGATCGGCCACAAGGGCCACCCCGAGGTCGAAGGCACGATGGGCCAGCTCACCGAAGGCATCTACCTCGT
Organism: Burkholderiales bacterium; assembly: GCA_028871575.1. Taxonomy (GTDB): domain Bacteria; phylum Pseudomonadota; class Gammaproteobacteria; order Burkholderiales; family Burkholderiaceae_C; genus Rubrivivax. Next base: position 1,754 of record JAGWMW010000241.1, read on the forward strand.
CGAGGACGAGGCCGACGTGGCGGCGGTGGCCCCGCGCGGCGACAAGCTGGCCGTGGTCACGCAGACCACGCTGTCGGTGGACGACGCGGCCGCCATCCTGGCGGAGGTCAAGCGCCGCTTCCCGCACGTGCGCGAGCCCAAGCAGCAGGACATCTGCTACGCGACCCAGAACCGCCAGGACGCCGTCAAGCTGCTGGCCCCGGCGGTCGACGTCGTCATCGTCGTCGGCAGCCCCAGCAGCAGCAACAGCAACCGCCTGCGCGAGCTGGCCCAGCGCCTGGGCACCCAGGCGCACATGGTCGAAGGCGCGCAGGACCTGCAGCCGGCCTGGTTCGAGGGCCGCGGCCGGGTCGGCCTGACGGCCGGCGCCTCCGCCCCCGACGTGCTGGTGCAGCAGGTGATCGCGCGGCTGCGTGCGCTCGGCGCCACCACCATCCGGCACATGGACGGCGTGGTGGAGAACGTGCGCTTCCCGCTGCCGCGCGGCCTGGGCGACCGCAGCATGCGGGAAGAGGCCGCGCCCCGATCCTGACCGCCTCCGCCGCGCGATCCCGATCCCGATCCCGATCCGATCCCGGTCCCAGAGCGACGGCGCCCCCGGTGGCCTCGTCGACGCCTGCGGCCCGAACCCCCGAAGGACCTCCCATGCTCGACATCAACCTGCTGCGCCGCGACCTGGCCGGCGTCGTCGCCCAGCTGCAGCGGCGCAAGCACCCGCAACCCTTCCTCGACCTGGCGCTCTACACCGCGCTGGAGGCCGAGCGCAAGCAGATCCAGACCGCCACCGAGCAGCTGCAGGCGCGGCGCAACGCCGCCAGCAAGCAGATCGGCCAGCGCAAGGGCCGCGGCGAGGACGTGGCCGAGCTGATGGCGGAGATGAGTGGCATCGGGGTCGACCTGAAGGCCGGCGCCGAGCGCCTGGAGGCGATCCAGGCCGAGCTGCAGGCGATGCTGATGGCGCTGCCCAACCTGCCCCAGCCCGGCGTGCCCGACGGCGGCGACGAGACGGCCAACGTCGAGCAGCGGCGCTGGGGCGCGCCGCGCGCGTTCGACTTCACGCCGCGCGACCATGTCGATGTCGGCGCCCCGCTGGGGCTGGACGCCGCCACCGGTGCGCTGCTGTCGGGCTCGCGCTTCACCTTCCTGCGCGGCCCGGCGGCGCGGCTGCACCGGGCGCTGGCGCAGTTCATGCTGGACGTGCAGACCCTCGAGCACGGCTACACCGAGTGCTACACGCCCTACATCGTCAACCGCGAGATCCTCGAGGGCACGAGCCAGCTGCCCAAGTTCAAGGATGACATGTTCTGGGTCTACCGGGGCAGGGGCCCCGGAGATGCGGCGACCGGGGGCGGCGACGAGGCGCAGGCCGAGCAGTACCTGATCTCGACCAGCGAGATCCCGCTGACCAACACCGTGCGCGGCCAGATCCTCGAGGCCGCGGCGCTGCCGATCAAGCTCACCGCGCACAGCCCCTGCTTTCGCTCCGAGGCCGGCAGCGCCGGCCGCGACACCCGCGGCATGATCCGCCAGCACCAGTTCGACAAGGTCGAGATGGTGCAGGTGGTGGCGCCCGAGCACAGCGACGCCGCGCTCGAGCAGATGGTGGGCCACGCCGAGGCCATCCTGCAAAGGCTCGAGCTGCCCTACCGCGTGGTGCTGCTGTGCGCGGGCGACATGGGCTTCGGTGCCGCCCGCACCTACGACCTCGAGGTCTGGCTGCCGGCGCAGAACACCTACCGCGAGATCAGCTCGTGCAGCAACTGCGAGGCCTTCCAGGCCCGCCGCATGCAGGCCCGCTGGCGCGCCCCCAGCGGCCGGACGGAGTTCGTGCACACGCTCAACGGCTCGGGCCTGGCGGTGGGCCGCGCCTTGGTCGCGGTGCTCGAGAACCACCAGCAGGCCGACGGTTCGGTGGCCGTGCCGGCGGCGCTGCGGCCCTACCTGGGCGGGCTCGAGCGGCTGCGGCCCTGACCGGGTGATCGGCTAGAATCCCAGGTTCCGTTTGCAGCGCGACCCTGCTGCGAACGCGTTGCAGGCCCGGCCTGCAACCGACCCCGGAAAGGTGGCAGAGTGGTCGAATGCGCCGGACTCGAAATCCGGTGTACTGGTCTCCAGTACCGAGGGTTCGAATCCCTCCCTTTCCGCCAAGCCGGGCCACGCCGCGCCCCGCCTCAGGCCCCCAGCCAGGCCCGCTGCGCGGCCAGGTTGAGCGACCAGCCGCCGTGCAGGTTCCAGACCTCCGAGCGGTAGACCGCCGGCGACTCGTGTGCGCTGTCGAGCGGCGGGTCGATGCGGCCCTGGGCCTCGGCGGCCTCGAGCTTGCGGGCGACGAGGCGGGCGCAATCGTGCAGCGCCTGCAGGTCCTGCGCATCGATGTCGGGCCGCGGCGCGGTGCTGAAGCAGCACAGCGTGCCGAA